>MGMJ01000126.1:10775-15343 GCA_001794945.1 Chloroflexi bacterium GWC2_73_18 | reverse complement strand
TATGGCCGATGGTGCCGACGTTGACGTGCGGCTTGGTGCGCTCGAACTTCTTCTTCGCCATCGCTCCTGGGTCCCTACACCCTCGACTTCTGCACCAGCTCGGCGGCCACCTGGGCGGGGACCTCGGCGTAGTGCGAGAACTCCATGGAATACGTCGCCCGACCCTGCGTCATGCTGCGCAGGTCGGTGGCGTAGCCGAACATCGTGGCAAGCGGGACGAAGGCGCGCACCACGTGCGTCGAATCGCGCGTCTCCATCCCCTCGATGTGTCCTCGCCGGCTGCTCAGGTCGCCGATCACGTCGCCCATGAACTCGTCCGGCATGACGACCTCGACCCGCATCACCGGCTCGAGGACGGCCGGGTCGGCCTTCTCGAAGGCGTCCTTCACGGCCATCGAAGCGGCGATCCTGAAGGCCATCTCCGAGGAGTCGACCTCGTGGTAGGAGCCATCGAAGAGGGTGGCTCGCACGTCGACGACGGGGAACCCGGCGTAGATGCCCGTGTCCAGCGCCCCGCGGATGCCGGCGTCGACCGCGCGGATGTACTCCTTCGGGATGATCCCGCCGACGATCTTGTCGACGAACTCGTAGCCGGCCGCCTTCTCGCGGGGCTCGAGCCGGATGACGGCGTGGCCGTACTGCCCGCGTCCGCCGGTCTGGCGCACGAAGCGCCCGATCCCCTCGGCCGGGCGCCGGATCGTCTCACGGTAGGAGACCTGGGGCCGGCCGACGTTGGCGGCCACGCGGAACTCCCGCACCATCCGGTCGACCAGCACCTCCAGGTGGAGCTCGCCCATCCCGGCGATCAGCGTTTGCCCCGTCTCCGCGTCGGTCTTCACGCGGAAGGTGGGGTCCTCCTCGGCCAGACGCGCGAGGGCGACACCGAGCTTGTCCTGGTCGGCCTTCGTCTTCGGTTCGATGGCGACCTCGATGACCGGCTCCGGGAAGCTCATCGACTCGAGGATCACCGGGTGGACAGGGTCGCACAGCGTGTCGCCGGTGTACGTCTCCTTCAGTCCCACCGCGGCGGCGATGTCGCCGGCGTGGACCTCCTCGATCTCCTCGCGGTGGTTGGCGTGCATCTGGAGGATCCGGCCGATCCGCTCCTTGCGTCCCTTGGTCGCGTTCAGGACGTAGGAACCGCTCCGAAGGGTGCCCGAGTAGACCCGGAAGTAGGCGAGCTTGCCGACGAACGGGTCGGCGGCGATCTTGAAAGCGAGCGCGCTGAACGGCTCGGCATCGTCGACGGTGCGCAGCGCCTCGTGGTGCGTGACCGGGTGCTCGCCGATCACCGGCGGGACGTCGAGCGGCGAGGGCAGGTAGTCGACGACCGCGTCGAGCATCGGCTGCACGCCCCTGTTGCGCAGCGCCGAGCCGCCCAGTACCGGGATGATCCGGTTCTGCAGGGTGCCCAGGCGGAGCCCGCGCCGGATCTCGGCGACGTTCAGCTCCTCGCCCTCGAGGTACCTGTGGGTCAGCTCGTCGTCCATCTCGGCCACCGCCTCGATGAGCGCGTGGCGGTGTTCCTCGGCCTCGGCCCGCAGCTCGTCGGGGACCGGCGCGACGTCCATCTGGGAACCCAGGTCATCGCGATAGACGATCGCCTGCATGGTGACCAGGTCGACGACGCCCTTGAACCCGTCCTCCCGTCCGACCGGGATCTGGATCGGGACGGCATTGGCGCCGAGCCGGTCGCGGATGGAGGCGACGCAACGCCAGAAGTCGGCGCCGGTCCGATCGAGCTTATTGATGACGCAGATGCGCGGTACGCGATAGCGGTCGGCCTGCCGCCAGACCGTCTCCGACTGGGGCTCGACCCCGGCGACACCATCGAACACCACCACCGCGCCGTCGAGGACCCTCAGGCTGCGCTCGACTTCGACGGTGAAGTCCACGTGCCCGGGCGTATCGATGATGTTGATGCGGTGATCGCTCCAGAAGCAGGTCGTCGCCGCCGCCGTGATGGTGATACCGCGCTCCTGCTCCTGGGGCATCCAGTCCATCGTCGCGGCGCCGTCGTGGACCTCGCCGAGCTTGTAGATCTTCTTCGTATAGAAGAGGATCCGCTCGGTGACGGTCGTCTTGCCGGCGTCGATATGGGCGATGATGCCGATGTTCCGCGTGCGGGCCAGCGGAACGAGACGTGCCACGGTCGTCCTTGTACCTCGTACCGATGCGGTAGCGGTGGCTACCACTTGAAGTGGCTGAAGGCTTTGTTCGCCTCCGCCATCTTGTGCGTGTCCTCGCGTCGCTTGACGGCCGCGCCGAGGCCGTTCATGGCATCGACGAGCTCGGCGGCGAGCTTCTCGCTCATGCTCTTGCCGGAACGCTTGCGGGCGGCCTGGACGAGCCAGCGAACGCCCAGCGACAGGCGCCGGTCGCCGCGGATCTCGACGGGCACCTGGTAGGTGGCGCCGCCCACGCGGCGCGGCTTGACCTCGATGATCGGCGTGGCGTTGCGGAGGGCGGATTCGAGGACTTCAAGGCCGGGCCGGCGCGACGTCGCCTCGGCACGGGCAAGCGCTTCGCGGAGGATCCGCTCCGACAGGCTGCGCTTCCCGTTGCGCATCAACTTGGCACCGAATCGGTTGGTGACCCGAGCAGCGACCGTCGAGTCGACGTACTTCGCCTTGCGGGGGATCTTGGCGCGGCGGGGCATGACTAGCTCTTCTGCGGCGCCTTGGCGCCGTACTTGGAGCGACCCTGCCTGCGGTCGCGCACGCCGGCGGCGTCGAGCGTCCCGCGGATGATGTGATACTTCACCGAGGGCAGGTCCTTGACGCGCCCGCCGCGCACCAGCACCACCGAGTGCTCCTGCAGGTTGTGGCCGATGCCGGGGATGTAGGCGGTCACCTCGACCATGTTGCTCAGGCGCACGCGCGCGATCTTCCGGAGCGCAGAGTTGGGTTTCTTGGGCGTCATCGTGCGCACCTGCAGGCAGACACCCCGCTTCTGCGGGGCGCCGGGAATGGGTTCCTGGCGCTGCCGGAGGCTGTTCCAGTTCTTCCGCAACGCCGGCGCCTTGACCTTGCGGCCGGGGTCTCGACGCCCCTTGCGGATGAGCTGGCTGATGGTCGGCACGGAGGCGCGGCTCCTTTCGGTTCGATCGTTACGCTTCGCTGAGGGGCCGACCTTCCGATCCGTCCTCGGGCTCCCGCAGGACACCCACGACGGCGGTGTCGACCTCGACCGCGCTGATCCGGCCGAGCTCGGCCTTCGTGTGCGAGCGGTCGATGCTGATCCCTGCCCCAACGGCCGCCTCGACGATCCCGGCCACGGTGGCTGGCGCCGCATCCGCGGCGACGAAGAGGCGCTCGATCCGTCCGGCGCGGATCGCTCTGAGGTTCTGCCGGACCCCGGCCACCCGCTGCTCCGCCGGGAGCCTGGGTAGCGTGGCCGACGGCTCGTCCTTCACCGGGGCACGACTGGAGGACCCGGTTCAGGCCGCGAACGCGGAGTGTAGCAGTGGGTCAGAGGGGTGTCAAACCACCGCTGGGCCGCGCTGTGGGTGGTCCCGGAGCGGCTCAGGCCCCGTCCGCCGGGGACGGCTCTGCGTCCGCCGGCACCACTTCCCCGCCGGCCTCCGCGCCTGATCCATCCTCGGCCTCCCCTTGCTCCAGGAACGGGTTGAACGCGCCCTCCGGGGGTGGTGCGACGACTCCTGATTCATCCAGGAAGGGGTTATACTCCTCCTGGCCGTAGCCCTCCGGCAGCGCCCCTCCGGCGAGCGCTTCCTCGGCCTCACGCCGTTGCCGCTCGCGAAGCGCCGCGAGGTTGGCCGGCGCGCCGGTCCCTGCCGGGATCAGCTTGCCGATGATGACGTTCTCCTTGAGCCCGATCAGCCGGTCCTTCGCCCCGTTGATGGCGGCCTCGGTCAGCACGCGCGTCGTCTCCTGGAACGACGCCGCGGCCAGGAAGCTCGAGGTGTTGAGCGACGCCTTGGTGATCCCGAGCAGGACCGTCTGCGCCGTCGCCGGTTCACCGCCCTGGGCCAGGACCCGGTTGTTGATCTCCTCGAATTCGAAGCGATCGATCAGCTCCGAGGGAAGCAACTCCGTGTCGCCCGGCTGGTCGACGCGCACCTTGCGGAGCATCTGGCGGACGATGATCTCGACGTGCTTGTCGTTGATGGTGACGCCCTGGGAGCGGTAGACCTTCTGGACCTCCTTGACCAGGTAGCGCTGCACGGCCTCGCGACCGCGCGTCTCGAGGTACTCCTGAGGGTTGATCGGCCCGTCGGTGATCGGGTCGCCGGCGCGGATCTCCTGGCCGTTCTCGACCAGCAGCTTGGCGTTATGGGGGATCGCATGCTCGCGCTCGACGATGTCCTCCGCCCGCACCATCAACCCCCCGTCCTCGCGGACGACGAAGCCCTTGACCGGGGTGACCACGTCCTCGGCGCCATCGCCGGTGGAGAGGCGGGCGAGGACCTGGCCGGCCTCGACCATGTCGCCCCCGGCCACGAGCAGCTCGTGTCGATCGCTGATGCGCAGGGGCGTGTCGTAGGTCTCGCGGCTGGTCACCTTGACGTGCGTCCCCGCGTCGCCCCGGATGATTCCCACGACGCC
>MGMJ01000126.1:0-10745 GCA_001794945.1 Chloroflexi bacterium GWC2_73_18 | reverse complement strand
CCGGCGGTGATGTCGAGCCCCGCCACACCGCCGGTGTGGAAGGTCCGCATCGTCAGCTGGGTACCCGGCTCGCCGATCGACTGGGCGGCGATGATGCCGACCGCCTCGCCGATCCCGACCAGTCGCCCGGTGGCAAGGTTGCGGCCGTAGCAGGCCCGGCAGACGCCGTAGCGGGACTGGCAGGTGTGCGGTGAGCGGACCAGGACCCCCTCGACGCCGGCCGCGTCCACCGCCTCCGCGGTCGCCTCGGTGATCTCGGCGTTGCGCTCGACGATGACGGTCGCCTTCCTGCCGCGCCGATCGACGACGTCGGCGGCGGCGATCCGCCCGAGGAGCCGCCTGGCGAAGGCCCCCGGCTCATGGCCGGAGATCATCTCCTCGGTCTCGGCGCGGGTGATCCAGGTCCCCTCCTCGGTGCCGCAATCGTCATCGCGGGTGATGACGTCCTGGGCGACGTCCACGAGCCGACGTGTGAGGTAGCCGGAGTCGGCGGTTCGCAGGGCCGTGTCGGCGAGACCCTTGCGCGCTCCGTGGGTCGAGATGAAGTACTCCAGGACGGTCATCCCCTCGCGGAAGTTGCTCCGCACGGGGACGTCGATGATGCGGCCGGAGGGATCGGCCATGAGGCCGCGCATCGCCCCGAGCTGGCTGATCTGGCCCTTGTTCCCGCGGGCGCCCGAGGCGGACATCATGTAGACGGCTCCGTAGTGGTCCAGTGCGCCCATCATGGCGTCGCTCATCGCGCTCGTCGTCTTCTGCCATATGGCGACCACCCGGTCGTAGCGCTCGTCCTCGGTGATGAGCCCGCGCTGGAACTCCTCGTCGATCTCATCGACCTCGCCGTCGGCCCGGCGCAGGCGCTCGGCCTTGTCCGGCGGGATGACGATGTCGTCGATGGCGATGGTCATGCCGCCGCGCGTGGCGTACTCGAAGCCGACCTGCTTGACGCCGTCCACGAGGTGGGCCGTCTCCTCGGACCCGAGGAGGCGGTAGGACTGCCCGACCAGCTCGCGCAGCGCCCTGCGGTCCATCAGCTCGTTGCGGAAGCGGAGCCGGTCGGGAAGGATCTGGTTGAAGATGATCCGTCCCGGCGTGGTGGACACGCGCCGGATGACGACGCCACCCTCCCGGTCGTTCACCTCCGGGTCCCAGGTGCGCACCTCGGCCTCCACCGACGCGTGGAGCGGCACCGTGCCGAGCTGCCAGGCGAGGATCGCCTCGTCCTCGCCGGCGAAGATGCGCGGGCGGCCGGCGGCCGCTTCCTCGCGCAGGATCGTCAGGTAGTAGCAGCCGAGGACCATGTCCTGCGTCGGGGCCACCACCGGCGAACCGTCGGCCGGCGAGAGCAGGTTGGAGGTCGAAAGCATCATCGTCCGCGCCTCCTCCTGTGCCGCCCGCGACAGCGGGACGTGGACGGCCATCTGGTCGCCGTCGAAGTCGGCGTTGAAGGCGCTGCAGACGAGCGGGTGGATGTGGATCGCCGAGCCCTCGACGAGCACCGGCATGAAGGCCTGGATACCGAGCCGGTGGAGCGTGGGGGCGCGGTTCAGGAGGACCGGGTGATCGCGGATCACGTCCTCCAGGACGTCCCAGACCTCCGGCCGCACCCGCTCCACGATCCGTTTGGCGCTCTTGATGTTGTGGGCGTGCCCCTGCTCCACGAGCTGGCGCATGACGAACGGCTTGAAGAGCTCGAGCGCCATCTTCTTGGGCAGACCGCACTGGTGGAGCTTGAGCTCGGGGCCGACCACGATGACGGACCGTCCCGAGTAGTCGACCCGCTTGCCGAGCAGGTTCTGGCGGAAGCGCCCCTGCTTGCCCTTGAGCATGTCGGAGAGGCTCTTCAGGCGGTGGTTGCCGGTGCCGGCGATCGCGCGGCCGCGGCGCCCGTTGTCGATCAGGGCATCGCACGCCTCCTGGAGCATGCGCTTTTCGTTGCGGATGATGATCTCGGGGGCACCGAGCTCGAGGAGCCGCTTGAGCCGGTTGTTCCGGTTGATGACGCGCCGATAGAGATCGTTGAGATCCGAGGTGGCGAAGCGGCCGCCGTCGAGCTGGACCATCGGTCGCAGGTCGGGCGGGATGACGGGGATGACCGAGAGGATCATCCACTCGGGGCGCTGGCCGCTCCTGCGGAACGCCTCGATGAGGCGGAGTCGCTTGATCGCCTTCTTGCGCCGCTGCCCGCTGGTGGTGCGGACCTCGCTGTGGAGCTGCTGACCGAGCGCGGCGAGGTCCATCCGCCCGATGATGTCGCGGATCGCCTCGGCGCCCATGCCGGCCCAGAAGATGCGGTTGCCCTTGGCCCCGGAGCCGTACCTGCCGTCGAGCTCGCGGAGGTTCCAGCCGTCGGCGGACGTCTCGTACAACGTCATCAGTGGCTGGATCCGCTCGATCTCTTCGCGCGTCCGGCGGATCTCTTCGCGCAGCCCTTCCGCGTCCCGGCGAAGGCGCCCGTGCTCCTCCTCGAGCCGCGCATCGATCATCAACTCGAGGTCCTGGATCTTCTGGCGGGCGGCGGCCTCCTCGGTCGCCTCCCGATCCTGCAGCTCGAGGTTGACCCGCTCGACCTCCGCAGCGACCAGCTTGCGCAGCCGGGCGACGCCGTCGCGGCCCGCCTTCTCACCAACGGCGACCACGACCTCGCCGGTCTTCTCGAAGACGATCGAGTCCGCCACGGGCGCGCTGCCCAGCGCACGGATCGCCGCCTCCGCCGCCTGGCCCGCCTCGACCAGCTCCTCGGTCCGCTGCGCGCGCTGCGCCTCGAGCTCGCTCTTCAGCGTCTCGAGCTCGGCGAGGCGCTCGTCCTTCTGCCGATGGAAGTCCGCGCGGAGCTGCTCTTCGAGGTCGACGAGCGCCTTCGCGCCACGCCCCCCGCGACCTTCGGCCTCCGCGTCGAGCTGCGCCAGCGCACGGGCGCGCGCCTCCTCGTCGACGCGGGTGACGATGTAGAGCGCGAAGTAGAGGATCCGCTCGAGGTTGCGAGGGCTGATGTCGAGCAGGATCCCGAGCCGGCTCGGCGTGCCCTTGAAGTACCAGATATGGCTGACCGGCGAGGCGAGCTGGATGTGGCCCATGCGCTCGCGGCGCACCTTGGCGCGCGTCACCTCGACGCCGCACTTGTCGCAGATGATGCCCTTGTAGCGGATCCGCTTGTACTTCCCGCAGTAGCACTCCCAGTCCTTCGTCGGGCCGAAGATCCGCTCGTCGAAGAGGCCGTCCTTCTCCGGCTTGAGGGTGCGGTAGTTGATCGTCTCGGGCTTCGTCACCTCCCCCGACGACCAGTCGCGGATCTGATCGGGTGAGGCGAGCGAGATGCGGATCGCGTTGAAGTTATTGACCTCGAGCATCGTTCTCCTCCGCGCCGTCGCTCGGGACGGCGGCGCGATGTGCACCGTGGGCCAACCGGGGAGCGCCAGCCGGGCGGCGATCCGGGCGCGAGACCGTCACGGGCCGGGTCAGTCCTCGAACCCGGCCAGGTTGATCCCGCCCAGGTCGGGCAGGGGGTACGCCGAGACGTCCTCCTTGAAGGTGATCTCCTCCTCGTTCTCGTTGAGGATCTCGACGTTGAGTCCGAGCGCCTGGAGCTCCTTGATGAGCACCTTGAACGACTCCGGGACGCCGGGCGCCTGGATGTCCTCGCCCTTGACGATCGCCTCGTAGGTCTGGACGCGGCCCATCACGTCGTCGCTCTTGACCGTGAGTAGCTCCTGCAGGATGTTCGCGGCGCCGTAGGCCTCCAGCGCCCACACCTCCATCTCACCGAAACGCTGCCCGCCGAACTGGGCCTTGCCGCCGAGCGGCTGCTGGGTGATCAGCGAGTAGGGCCCCGTCGAGCGCGCGTGGATCTTGTCCTCGACGAGGTGGTGGAGCTTCATCATGTAGATGTAGCCGACCGTGATCTCGCGATCGAACGGCTCCCCGGTCCGCCCGTCGCGGAGGACCGTCTTGCCGGTGACGGGGAGGCCGGCACGCCCCAGCTCCTGGCGGATCTGGTGCTCGGTGGCGCCGTCGAAGACGGCGCTGGCCGCCTGCTCGCCGAGCTGATGCAGCGCCCAGCCGAGGTGTGTCTCGAGGATCTGCCCGATGTTCATGCGCGACGGCACGCCGAGCGGGTTGAGGATGATGTCGACCGGCGTGCCATCCTCGAGGAAGGGCATGTCCTCGAGCGGCAGGATCTTGGCGATGACGCCCTTGTTGCCGTGCCGGCCGGCCATCTTGTCGCCCACACTGATCTTGCGCTTCTGGGCCACGGAGACGCGGACCATGCGGTTGACCCCCGGCATCAGCTCGTCGCCCTGCTCGCGGGTGAACTCGCGGATCTCCACGACCTTGCCGCGCTCGCCGTGCGGGAGCCGCAGACTGGAGTCCTTCACCTCGCGCGCCTTCTCACCGAAGATGGCGCGCAGGAGTCGCTCCTCGGCGGTCAGCTCGGTCTCGCCCTTCGGCGTGATCTTCCCGACCAGGATGTCGCCGGGCTGGGTCTCCGCACCGATGTAGATGATGCCGTCCTCGTCCAGGTCTTTGAGCGACTCCTCTCCCACGTTCGGGATGTCACGAGTGATCTCCTCCGGGCCGAGCTTGGTGTCACGGCTCTCCATCTCGTGCTTCTCGATGTGGATGCTGGTGAAGAGGTCCTCGCGCACGAGCCGGTCGCTGATGACGATGGCGTCCTCGTAGTTGCCGCCCTCCCAGCTCATGAAGGCGACCAGGACGTTCCGCCCGAGCGCCAACTCGCCCCGGTCGGTCGACGAGGAGTCCGCGATGGCGTCGCCCTCCTCGACGACCTGGCCGACGTCGACGACCGGGCGCTGGTTGATGCAGGTGCCCTGGTTGGATCGAACGAACTTGAGGAGGCGGTACTCGTCGAGGTCGAGCTCGCCGTAGCGGCCCGGGTCGGGCTCCACGATGATCCGATCGGCGGTCACAGACAGGATGGTGCCGGCGTGGCGCGCCACCACGACCTGGCCGGAGTCGCGCGCGGCACGGGCCTCCATGCCCGTCCCCACGATCGGCGCCTCCGGCTCGAGAAGCGGCACCGCCTGGCGCTGCATGTTCGAGCCCATCAGCGCCCGGTTGGCGTCGTCGTGCTCGAGGAAAGGGATGAGCGCGGTCGCCACCGAGACGACCTGCTTGGGGCTCACGTCCATGTACTCGACCTGATCGACGCGGGCGACGATGAACTGGTCGCGAGCGCGCGCAGGCACGCGCTCCTCGATGAAGTGGCTGCCGTCATCGAGGACCGCGTTGGCCTGGGCGATGACGTGCTCCTCCTCCTCGTCCGCGGTCAGGTAGACGATCTCCTCGGAGACGACCGGGCGGATCGGGAAAGCGAGCGCCTTCTGCTTCCTCAACGCCGCCATCGCCGCCTTGCCGAAGGGTTCCCCTGCCCTGGCCACGACCTGGCCGCCCTTGGTCACGAGGTCGGTGCCGAGAGAATAGCGCTCGATGCCGGGATCGTCGTGGGCGACCGTGCGCTTGACGCGCCGGTAGGGGGTCTCGATGAACCCGTACTGGTTGACCCGACCGTAGGTGGCGAGCGATCCGATCAGGCCGATGTTCGGGCCTTCCGGCGTCTCGATCGGGCAGATGCGGCCGTAGTGGCTGTGGTGGACGTCGCGCACGTCGAAGCCGGCGCGCTCGCGAGAGAGGCCACCGGGGCCGAGCGCCGAGAGGCGGCGCTTGCTGGTGAGCTCGGCCAGTGGGTTCGTCTGGTCCATGAACTGGCTCAGCTGGCTGCCGCCGAAGAACTCCTTCATGGCCGCCACGACCGGGCGGATGTTGATGAGTGCGTTGGGGGTCGCCTTCTCCACCTCCTGGATCGTCATCCGCTCCTTGACGACGCGCTCCATCCGAAGCAGGCCGATGCGGAAGGCGTTCTGGATCAGCTCACCGTTGGCGCGGATCCGGCGGTTGCCAAGGTGGTCGATGTCGTCGGCGTTGCCGCCCCCGTTGTCGAGCTCGATGAGATGGGCCACGATGGCCGCGATGTCCTCGCGCGTGATCGTGCGCTCGGTGCGCGGCAGCTCGGCACTGATACGGCCGGCGACGGCGTCCAGCTTCTTGTTCAGCTTGTAGCGACCGACGCGGCCGAGGTCGTAGCGACGGAAGTTGAAGAAGAGGCCCTCGACCAGTTGCTTGGCGTTCTCGGCGGTCGGGGGATCGCCCGGGCGCAGCTTCTTGTAGACCTCGATGAGCGCCTCGCTGCGGGACCTCGTGTTGTCCTTGTCGAGCGTCGCCGCGATGTAGGGATGCTCCGGATCGCGGTCGACGGCGACGAAGAGAGCGCTGATCTCGTCATTGGATTCGTAGCCGATGGCGCGCAGCAGCGTCGTCGCGGCGATCTTGCGCTTGCGGTCGACCTTCACCGAGACGAGGTCCTTGGCGCTGGTCTCGAACTCGAGCCAGGCGCCCCGGTTGGGGATCACCTTGGCGCTGTAGAGCGTGCGGCCCGAGGCAGGGTCGTCGCTGGCGGAGTAGTAGACGCCCGGGGACCGGACGAGCTGTGAGACGACGACACGCTCGGCACCGTTGATGATGAAGGTGCCGAGGTCGGTCATGGTCGGGAAGTCGCCCATATAGACGCGCTGCCGCTGGATCTCGCCGGTCTCCTTGACATGCAGTTCGACGTTGACGTAGAGCGGCTTGGAGAAGGTGAGGTCCTTGGTCCGGCACTCCGCCTCGGAGTACTTCGGCTCGCCGAACTCGTAATCGAGGAAATGGAGCTCCATCACCCGCCCGGTGAAGTCGCGGATCGGGCTGATCTCGTCGAGAAGCTCGCGCAGACCCTGGTCGATGAACCAGCGGAAGGAATCGAGCTGGAGCTCGATGAGGTTGGGGATGGGGAGGACCTCGGGGATCCGCGCATAGCGCTTGCGCTGGGGAACGTGCAGGGCGCGCACGGACTCAGCGAGGGACAGCATGGACCGCTCCTTGACGGGGGAAGGAGTAGGGGAAAGCCGCGCTCACAGAAAGAGTATTGTACCACCGCGGGCCCATCTGTCAAACCTCGCGGGGCAGGCGACACCCCCGGTCGGGCAGGGCCGACGGGCGCGCCGGGAGAGCGGCGCCGGGGCAGCTCTCCCGGCGCAGAGGTGAGCGCCTCTACCTGATCTCGACGGTGGCACCGACCTCCGAAAGGGCCGCCTTGATCTTCTCGGCCTCCTCGCGAGCGACCCCCTCCTTGACCGGCCTGGGTGCGCCGTCGACGAGGTCCTTGGCCTCCTTGAGGCCGAGCCCGGTCAGTTCACGGACCACCTTGATGACCGGGATCTTGTTGGGGCCGATCTCGGACAGCACGGCGGTGAACTCGGTCTGTTCCTCGACGGCGGCGGCCGGGGCGGCCTCGGCGGCGGCCGGCGCCGCGCTGGCGGCGACGGGGGCGGCGGCCGTCACGCCGTAGCGCTGCTCGAACTTCTTGATGAACTCGGACAGCTCGAGCACGGTCATCTGGTCGATCGCCTCGAGGAGCTTCTCGTGGGTCAGGGTCGCCATGGGTCTGGATCTCCTTCGGTTCTGGGTTCGGGTCGAGCGTTCCGGAACGCGCCGGGCTAGGCGCTCCGCGCCCTCTGGTCGCGCACCTGTGCGAGTCCGCGGGCGAGATCGCGCAGGCTCGCGCCGAGGAGCCCCGCCATCGAGGTCAGCGGCCCCTGCAGCGTGCCCGCGAGCGAGGCCAACAGGACATCGCGGGGCGGCAGCGTGGCCAGGCGGCCCACCTCGGAGCCGTCGATGGACCGGCCGCCCAGGATGGCGCCGCGGACGCTCACGGTGCGGTATCGCCGCGTCACCTCGAGGAAGGCCCGCGCGGTGGCCGCCTCGTCGCCGCGCCCGAAGGCGACAGCGCTCGGTCCCTGCAGGAGGGGAGCCAGCTCGGGGACGCCGGCCTGCTCGGCGGCGATCCTCATGAGCCGGTTCTTGACGACGCGGTAGGGGATGCCCTGCTCGCGCAGGCTGCGCCTGATGGCGCCGATGTCGCTGACGGAGAGGCCGCGGTAGTCGCTCACGATCGCCGTCGTGGTGCCGGCGAGCTCGCCGGCCAGCTCGGCCACCGTGGCACGCTTGGCCTCGGTCGGCATGATCTCCTCCTTTCCTTCCCGGGCGGCTCCGGACGACCGGTGGACGCCCCTGCGACGGCGTTCGCGCGCAGGGGCGTGCTCGCCCCGGGAGGGGCGGAGTCACTCGACCCGTTGCCTCGGCCTGCTCGTCGGCGTCCCCCGGGGATCCCGGATCCGGTCCGACGGATTGAGCCCCGGCCGTGCGGCACGGCCCGCGGGCGCAGCGCTGTCTGCGGCGATCCGTCTCTTCTTGCCGGTTCGCGGCGCCGGGTCTCCCCGGGGCCGCCGGATGCTACGCGCTCGCGGCGGCGAGGACGCCGGGGACATCGACGCGGATGCCCGGCCCCATCGTGGCCGCTACGCTGAGCCGCCGGAAATACTGCCCCTTGGCGCCGCTCGGCTTCGCCCGGTTGACGGCGTCGACGAGCGTGGCCAGGTTCTCCACGAGCTGGTCGGGCTCGAACGAGGCCTTGCCGAAGGGGACGTGGATGATACCCCCTTTGTCGACCTTGAACTCGACTCGCCCCGCCTTGACCTCGCGGATGGCACGCTCGAGATCGAAGGTGATGGTGCCGGATTTGGGGTTGGGCATCAGGCCGCGACGCCCGAGGATCTTGCCGAGACGGCCGACCATCCCCATCAGGTCCGGCGTGGCGAGCGCGACGTCGAACTCGAGCCAGCCGGCTTCGATCTTCTTCACCAGCTCCTCCGCGCCGACCTCGTCGGCACCGACCTCGGCCGCCTCGCGCGCCTTGTCGCCCTGGGCGAAGACGATCACCCGGACTCGCCGGCCGGTGCCGTGCGGCAGCACCACCGTGCCCCGCACCATCTGGTCGGCGTGGCGCGGATCGACCCCGAGGCGGATGTGCGCCTCGAGGGTGGCGTCGAAGTCCACGACGCTGCTCCGCTGCGCCAGTTCGAGCGCCTCGCGTGGCGGGTAGACGCGATCCCGGTCGACGAGCCCGGCGGCCTCGAGGTACTTCTTTCCGTGCCTGGGCATGGCCCTGGTTCCTCCGTGGCGACCGGGGGCTCCGGTCTCCCCCTGGCGCGGGGTGGACGCCCGGCAGGAGGGCCGGGATGCAGCGATGGTCGGCCTCAGCTGACCACCTCGATACCCATGGAGCGCGCGGTCCCCTCGATCATGCGGGCCGCCGCCTCGGGGTCGCTGGCGTTGAGGTCCGGCATCTTGACCCGGGCGATCTCGCGCACCTGATCGCGGGTGACGCGTCCGGCCACCTCCCGCCCGGATAGCGCGCCACCCTTCTCGGCGCCGGCCGCCTTGCGCAGGAGGTCGGCGGCCGGCGGCGTCTTGGTGATGAAGGTGAACGAACGGTCCTCGAAGATCGTGATCTGCGCCGGGATGACCTGGCCCGCCTGGGACGCCGTCTTCTCGTTGTAGCTCTTGCAGAACTCGACGATGTTGATGCCGTGGGGGCCCAGGGCGGTGCCGACCGGCGGTGCGGGCGTCGCCTTGCCGGCAGGCAGCTGGATGGTGAGGACGATGCGGATCTTCTTGGCCACGACTGGTCCCTGGTCCCTTCCTAGAGCTTCTCGACCTGGAGGAAGTCGAGCTCGACCGGCGTCTCACGTCCGAAGATGCTGACGAGCACCTTGACCTTGCTCCGCTCCGGGTTCACGTCCTCGACCGTCCCGATGAACTCGGCGAACGGGCCGTCGGTCACGCGAACGCTCTGTCCCTTGGTGAAGGCGACGCGGTACTTCGGCGTCTCCACGCCCATCTGGCGCAGGATCTGCTTGACCTCGTGCTCTTCCAGCGGCACCGGTTCGGAGCGCGTCCCCGGGATGTTGCCGCCGCCGACGAAGCTGGTGACGCCCGGCGTGTTGCGCACCACGAACCAGGAGTCGGCGTCGTAGATCATCTCGACCAGGACGTAGCCCGGGTAGACCTTCTTCTGGACCGCGTGGCGCTGCCCCTGGCGGATCTCGATCTCGTCCTCCATGGGCACCAGCACCTGGAAGATCTTGTCCTCCATCCCCATCGACTCGATGCGGTGCTCGAGGTTCGTCTTGACCTTGTTCTCGTAGCCCGAGTACGTGTGGATGACGTACCAGCGCTTCTCGGCCTTCGGGGTGCCGATCTCCGGCTGTCCCATCATGCTTGCCCTCCGCCGATCAGGCGGATGATCGCTGCCAGTACGACGTCGAAGGCGAAGATGTAGACGCCGACGGCCGCGCCGACGGCGAAGACGATCACCGTCAGGTTGACGGTCTCGCGCCTGGTGGGCCAGGTCACCTTCTGCAGTTCCGAGCGGGTCTCTTCGATGAAGCGGCGAAGCCGGTCCACGGTCGGGGGTCGTTCCTTGCTTCAGGGGAGTGGAGGGCTGGCAGGCGCGGCCGGACTCGAACCGACAACCACTGGTTTTGGAGACCAGAGCTCTGCCAATTGAGCTACGCGCCTGTGCTCCTGCGCTCCCCTACTTGACCTCACGGTGCAGCGTGTGACGGCGGCACCGGGGGCAGTACTTGCGAAGTTCGATCCGGTTGGGATCGTTCTTCTTGTTCTTCTCGGTCGTATAGGTCCGTTCCTTACACTCGGTGCAGGCGAGCTGGATGACCGGTCGATTCTCGGCCTTCGCCACGCCCTACTCCAGGATGCCGGTGACGGCGCCCGCGCCGACGGTGTGGCCGCCCTCGCGGATGGCGAAGCGCTGGCCGGTCTCCAGGGCGATG
>MGMJ01000125.1:2780-11155 GCA_001794945.1 Chloroflexi bacterium GWC2_73_18 | reverse complement strand
CCGGGCGGCAGGTCGACGGCGGTGCCGTAGCGCGTGGTGCCCTGGCTCCCCGCCGTGAGGCGGAGCTCGCCGGTGATCGCCGGCCCGTCGTTCCTCGCGCGGATCTCGATGGCGGTCCACGTCCCAAGGCGCGTGTGGCCGCCGAGGAGGACGCGCGCGATCATCGTGACGTCGGCGGCGTGGACGGGACCGGCGGCCGGCAGGAGCGCGCCGCCGGCTACGGCGAGCGCGACGAGCCCCGCGGCGAGTCCGCGCGAGAGGCGTCCGGAGCGGAGCATTCGTGGCAAGCCTACTCCTCGGGCGTGATGCGTCCGTTGGCACCCGCCATGACGCCTCGCCGGTCGGGAAAGTTGCATCGTCCCGGCTGCCCCGCCGCCGCCCGGCGGCGGTCGGGGAGGGTGGCGCCGGACTGTAAGATTGGCGTCCCGTGCCCATCGTCCGCCCGTTCCGTGCGCTTCGCTATGACCCCGAGACGATCGGCGACGTCGCGGCGGTGATCAGCCCGCCCTACGACGTCGTCTCGCCCGAGCAGCGCGAGCGCCTGGCGGCGCGCCACGCGCGCAACTTCGTCCGGATCGACCTGCCGCGCGAGGAACTCGGCGACCCTCCCGACGAGCGATACCGCCGGGCGGCGCGCGAGTTCGTCGCCTGGCGGAGCGATGGGACGCTGCGCCGGGACCCCCGGCCGTCCGTCTACCCGTACGAGCAGCGCTACCGGCTGCCCGGCGCGACGGCGGAGCGGCGCCAGCGTGGCTTCTTCGCGCGCGTGCGGCTGGAACCGCCGGGTCCCGGCAGTGGGGTGCTCGCCCACGAGCGGACGCTCAGCGCGCCCAGGGAGGACCGCTACCGTCTGCTCCGGGCCACCGGGGCCTGCCTCAGCCCGATCGTGCTCCTCTACCGCGATGGCGGCGGCCGAGACGCGGCGGCGCTGGAGACGCTGGCGGCGGGTGCGCCGGCGATCGACGTCTCCGACGATGACGGCGTGCGGCACCGCGCCTGGATCGTGCCGGCGGACGGGCCGCGGGCCGCGACCGTGACGGCGCTGCTGGAGGCGGTCTCGGCGGGGCCGCTGACGATCGCCGACGGCCATCACCGCTACGAAACGGCGCTGCGGTACCGGGCGGAACGACGGGCCGGCACCGGCTCCGAGGAGGATCCGCCGTTCGACTACGCGCTCGCCCTCTTCTTCGACACGTCGACGACGCCGCTCACGGTGCTGCCGACCCACCGGCTGGTGCTCGGCGGGAGTTCGGGCAGCGCGACCGACGAGCTGCTCGCGTGCGCCCGAGAGTACTTCGAGGTCGAACCGTCGACGCCCGAGGCGCTGACGGCGCGCTTCGGGCCGGCGACCCAGGCCGCCGGCGGCCGCTTCGGCCTCCTCACGCGCGCGGGCGCCTACCTGCTGACCGAGCGGCCGGAGCGGATCGAGCCGCTGCTCGACCCATCGCTGGGGCGGGCGCTCCGCGGCCTCGACGTGACGCGCCTGCAGGCGGCGCTCCGTCCGCTCTTCGGCATCGACCCGGCCGTCGCGGAGGCGGGCGGGCGGGTCGGCTACACGAAGGAGGTCGCCGAGGCGAGGCGCGCGGTCGAGTCGGGCGAGGCGGTCGCCGCCTTCCTGCTCGCGCCGACGCCGGTCGAGTCGGTCATCGCCGTCGCCGCCGAGGG
Organism: Chloroflexi bacterium GWC2_73_18; assembly: GCA_001794945.1. Taxonomy (GTDB): domain Bacteria; phylum Chloroflexota; class Limnocylindria; order Limnocylindrales; family CSP1-4; genus GWC2-73-18. Next base: position 9,490 of record MGMJ01000125.1, on the reverse strand, counting down.
GGATGTCATGCCCCAGAAGTCGACCTACTTCCATCCCAAGCCCGCCAGCGGGCTCGTGATCGACCCGCTCGAGTCGTAGGAGGACGCGCCACCCGTGCCCGAGACGCCCTCGAACCGCCCGCAGAACGGCGAGAGCGAGCACCCGCTCCGCCTGCCCGGCCGCCCCGAGGGAGAGAACGGCGGCGGGCGGCCCGTGCGCAAGGACGAGATCGTCGTCGACGAGCGCGGCCTCTACATCGAGTCGTGGCTCCCCGAGCGACGCTCTCGCCGCCGGCCGCTCTACCTGCTCCACGGAGAGCTTGGCGGGTCGTGGCTCTGGGAGCGCTACCTGGGCTACTTCGCCCGGCGCGGCTGGGAGGCGCACGCCCTCAACCTGCGGGGCCACTTCTGGGCGGACGTCGCCGACGTCGCCTCGCTCACCTTCGACTCCTACGTCGCTGACGTCCGCGCCGGGCTCGCTCGCCTGGCGCCGCGCCCGGTCATGATCGGGCACGGGCTGGGCGCGCTGCTCGCCCTCAAGGTCGCCGAGACGGCCGACTCCAGTGGGTTGGTGCTGATCTCGCCGCCGCTGCCGCGCGAGCTGCGCCCGCCGGTCGAGCCACACCGCCTGCGCGAGGTGCCGGACGTCTTCCGGCGCGACTTCCTGGGCTGGGCCGGCCTTCCCGAGCGGATCCGGCGCGCCAACCCCGACCTGGCGACCGAGGACGTCATGCGGGTGCAGCACCTGATGGGACTGGAGTCCGGCGCGGCGCGGCGCGCCATGCTCGCCGGCATCAGCATCGACCGCCAGGCGCTCGCCGAAGTCCCGATCCTGGTCGTCGGAGCGGGACTCGACCGCATCTTCCCCGAGCCGGCCAGCGAGCGGGTGGCGGAGTGGCTCGGCGCGGAGTACCAGCCCTTCGGGGCGCACTCCCACTACGGTCTCGTGCTCGGCGAGCCGAGCCACCGGCAGGTCGCGGACGTGATCCGCGCGTTCCTCGAGGCGCACCGGCTCTAGGTCGCTACCCGCGGTCGGGGGCGGGGGCCGTCCGGCCGTGGGATGACCCCGGGGGGGCGTTCGGGCCCGGGGGCGGGGGCGCGCGGCCTGGCCTTGCCACCGCCAGTGGCAGATCGGCTCCGCCCACGAGGCGGACGACGCCGGAAGTGCCGGTTCGCGCGCCGGTCCACGCATGACCGGCGACGTTCTCGCCACTCACAGTGGTACGGGGCCGCGGCGAGGGTGGCGGCGGATGGGTCGGTGGCGGCAGGCGCGCCGCTCGACGGCCGCGGGAGGCGTTGCTATACTCCGCGCCGCGCCGCATTCGTCTAGAGGCCCAGGACACCGCCCTCTCAAGGCGGAGATCACCGGTTCGAATCCGGTATGCGGTGCCAGATCGCGAATCTTCCCACGCCCCCGGACCGCGCCCCGGGGGCGTGCCCTTTCCGGCGCGCCTGGCGCGGGCCGCAGGCGCGTCCCTTCCACTACGATTCGGACGTGAGGATCCGCCGGTGAGACAGTCTCCCCCGCAACGCGTCGTCGTCCTGGCCGAGGGCGCCTGGGGCGGGCCGGACGCGAAGACGGGGATCGGCTTCGTCCGCTACGGGCATGATTCGGCGGTCGCCATCCTGGACTCCTCGCAGGCGGGCGGCAACGCGCGCGAGCTGCTCGGCCCGCGCTTCGACATCCCGATCGTGGCCAGCCTGGAGGAAACCGACCGCTTCCGCCCGACCGTGCTGCTGATCGGCGTCGCCAACGCCGGCGGCTACCTGCCCGACGGCTGGATGCCGGCGATCCGCGGCGCCCTTCGGCGCGGCATGGAGGTCTGGAACGGCCTGCACCTCTTCTTCGGCGCGATCCCCGAGCTGGTCGAGCTGGAGCACCGGCATGGCGGTCGGATCGTCGACCTGCGGAGGCCGCCCGCTGAGCTGCACGTGGCCAGCGGACGCCGGCACCTGCCCGGCAGGCACGTGGTGCTGACCGTTGGGACCGACTGCGCCATCGGCAAGATGACCGTCGCCCTCGAGCTGCGCCACGCGGCCCGCGAGGCCGGCCTGCGCGCTGCCTTCGTGCCGACCGGGCAGACCGGGATGGTCATCGACGGCTGGGGGGTCACCGTCGATCGGGTCCCCTCGGACTTCGTCGCAGGCGTCATGGAGGACCTGGTGGCGCAGGCCGAGGAGACGGCCGACTGGATCTTCGTCGAGGGCCAGGGGTCGCTCGACCATCCCGCCTACAGCGGCGTGACGCTGTCGATCCTCCACGGCTCGCAGCCCCATGGCCTCATCCTCTGCGACGAGCCGACGCGGACCGAGCGGAAAGGCTGGGAGGGCTACCCGATCGACCACGACCTGGCGCGCGTGGCCCGCCTCCATGAGCAGGTCGCCGGGCTGGTCGCTCCGGCGAGGACGGTGGGGATCGCCCTCGACACGCGCGAGCTGGACGACCCGGGTGCGCGGCGGGCGATCGCCGAGGCGGAGTGGCGGACGGGCCTGGTCGCCGACGACGTGCTGCGCCACGGTCCGGCGCGCCTCTTCGCCGCGCTGCGCGAGCGGCTCGCTGCCCCCGGCACCGCGGCGGGGGCAGCCGTTGGCGGCGACCGACGCGAGCGCGGGGACGCCTGATGCCGTTCTCGCTCGCGGTGACGCCGCTCCGCCTGGCGTTCCGCGACCCGTTCCGCATCGCCCGCTCGCTCGAGGACCGCTTCGCCGAGACGTTCATCGTCGAGCTGCGGCCGCAGGCTGCGGCCCGGTCGTCCGCGGCGAGCGACGCCGGCGACGGCCCGTCCGGGCTCGGCGAGGCGTTCCCCGACCCCTACTTCGGCGAGAACACGGTGACCGTACCGGCGCTCCTGCCCGGGTTGCTCGCCGTGGCCGAGTCGGTCGATGAGCCGCGCGAGACGGCGCCGGAGGCGCTCCTGGCCTGGCTCGAGCGCGTCTCGGTCGCCATGGATGCTCACATCGGAGGGCACGGGGCGGCCAAGGCGGCGATCGACATCGCTCTCCATGACCGGGCCGCCAAGCGGGCCGGCCTGCCGCTCCACGCCCTCTTCGGGCTGCCGGCCGAGCTGCCACCGACCGACTTCACGCTCGGCATCGACGCGCCGGCGGTCGTGGCCGAGCGAGCGGCGCGGGCGGCCCACTTCCCGGCGCTCAAGATCAAGGTCGGCGGCCCGTCCGACCTCGAGACCCTCGAGGCGGTGCGCGCCGTCTACTCGGGCCCGATCCGCGTCGACGCCAACACCGGCTGGCAGCCGGAGGAGGGGGCTCGCCTGGTGCCCGAGCTGGTCCGCCTGGGGGTCGAGCTGATCGAGCAGCCGTTCCCGCGCCAGCAGCTGGCGCAGCTCCGCTGGCTCCAGGAGCGTTCCCCGCTCCCCATCGTGGCGGACGAGAGCGCGATCACCATCGAGGACCTCGACGGCCTGGTCGGCGTCGTTGCCGGCGTCAACGTGAAGCTGATGAAGTGCGGCGGGGTGGGAGCGGCCTACCGGATGCTGCGGCGGGCGCGGGCGCTCGGCTTCAAGCTCTTCCTCGGCTGCATGGAGGAGACGAGCGTCGGGATCGCGGCGTCGGCGGCGGTCGCCTCGCTCGTCGACTGGGTGGACCTCGACGGGAATCTGCTGCTGGCGGCCGACCCGTATACGGGGCTCGAACTCGACGACGCGTGCCGCTGGCGACTCCCGGCGGCACCCGGCCTGGGGGTCAGCAGGCGTTCCTGAGGGGCCTCCGCGCGTGTGGACAACTTCGTGGAAATCTTGGTGGAGAAACCCCCTTCCCGCCGCCCCCGGACGACCCCTAGCATGACCTTCCCGAGGCGGTCGACGCGGGTCCCGGAGCCATGAGGAGGCGGTCCCGCCGCGCGCGGGACCGGGTTTGAGGGGGGATGATCAGCGATCCCAGGAGGCTGGTGGTTTCCATGGTGGAGCGGCTCCGCGCCGCGGACGAACCGTCGCCGGAGGCGATCGAGTTCGTGCGTTTCTGCTACCGCCGACGGCGCATGGGCTGGCCGGAGCTCTACGACGAGATGTGCGCGGTCGCCGCGCGGGGCCTCTATCGCGGTTGGGGCTTCCCCGAGCTGGCCGAGCGTGGCGTTGGCTTCTCGCTCTTCGGGACGTCTCGTCTCGCCGCCCTCGTCGATGCCGTCGTGCGCCAGGAGCGCGCGCTCACCACGCCGTCACGCTCGATCGGCCGCCGGGAGCCGGTCTCCGAGCTGCCGGCCCGCCCCGACCCTCTGCCGGCCGGCTGAGGGAGGGTCGGACCCGGTTCAGGCCGCCTTCCACCTGGGCGACCGGCGCCCCGCCCGACCCCGGGCGGGGCGCCGCGTATCTCGCGGCGGCAGACGGGCCGGCGGCCGGGGACGTCAGGTGCGGATCTGGCGGCGCGCCATCTCTCCTTCGATCTGCCGCTCGGCCTCCACGTAGCGGTCGATCTCGTCGCGGAGGCGGTTCGCCTCGGGGGTGTAGAGGTGGACCTGCTGCTGGAGGATGTAGCTGAGGCGGCGGCTCGTCATCCGCACGTGGTCGAGGTTCCTCATCAGCACGAGCGGATCCATCGCCGCCAGGTCGTCGGAGTGGTACATCTGCGGCATGGTCCAAGACTAGCGCACGCCGGCCCGCCACGGAGGTGAGGCGGGCGACCCGGATCGCCGCGCCATCCGGACCCTTCGGGCGCGACGGGTTCAGACCACCCTGAGCGGGCGGCGCGGGGGCCAGGTCCAGTCGACCGGGAGCGCCGAGCCGACGAGGGCCCGCCGCCGTCCCGCCTCGGAGGTGGCCATCACCAGGATCCGGTCGGTCTTGGTGGCGCGCCCGGCCTCGTCGCCCCAGATCTTGGTCATCTTGCGGTGGGCCGCGACGTCGTCACGGGCGACGCCGGCGAGCCGGTAGCCCTCCGGCGCCGCGGCTGCCTCCCAGACCGTCTCGGCCAGCCCGACGCCGCCGTTCATCCGCCGCCCGCGGTCGAACTCGACATCGCCGATGACGGCGACCACGACCGCGTCGTCGGCGAGCCCCGGGCGCAGTCCGGCGAAGACGTCGCGCAGGAAGGCGAGGTACCCGTCGAGCCGGTGGTCGTCGTCGAGCGCCGCGTCGACCGCCCCGGGGTCGAAGCCGAGCAGCCAGAGCCGCAGCCAGTTGTAGTAGCCGTAGCGAACGACCCGCAGGTAGGGCGGCGAGGTGACGACCAGCCGCGCTCCCTCGGGGAGGGAGCGTCGACGGAGCGTCTCGAGGGTGCGCACCCCGGCGTCCCGCGCGTCGCCCAGTAGGGCGATGCCACGGACCGGCGGGAGACCCTGCCGGTAGAGACGGCGGAGTTTCATCTCGAGGCAGGCGAAGACGTCGCGCTGCGGGGAGTGGAACCGGGTCCGGGCGACGAAGTCGCGCACGTAGCGCGGCGCCATGCTGAAGGTGTTCGGCATCACCTCGGTCAGGTAGCTCTGGCTCTTGCCGTGGAGGATGCCGCTGAGCGCGGCGCCGAGGAAGCGGTCTGTCCGCTCGTCGAGGTCGAGCGCGCGGCGGACGAAGAGGAGCTGCCCGAGCGTGTCGGGGTGGAAGGCGAGCGCGACCTCGACCGGGAGCGGCGCGTCGCCGTCGCGTCCGCCGGCGGTGGGGACGCGGACGGACTGAAGGTCGGCCGACTCGACCGCCTCGCGCCCGAGCGCCAGCCAAACGGCCGACTCGGTCGACCAGCGGACGCGCAGCACGGCCAGCCGGGCGACGAGTTCCGCCCAGGCGGGCGGGTCGAGCTTGGCCGCCGTCAGCAGGTGGGCGAACGGGTTGAGGTCGTTGCCGATCCCCATGCGCCCCTCGGCGCAGGCCTGCAGGGGCGTCGTCCCGCGCCCGCTGAACGGATCGAGGACGACGTCGCCGGGGCGGGTGTAGCGGGCGATGAAGGCGTGGGCCAGGCCGGCCGGGAACATCGCCAGGTACGAGCACATCGGGTGGAAGGCGTGGCCCCACAGGCGCTGCTGTTGCTTCCACTCGGGGGCGATGGCGATCGCCGGCAGGCCGTCGAGGGGGGCGAGAGGGGCCGAGCCGGGAGCGGTGGACGGGGCGTGCCGGGATCGCACGACGGCGCAGGGACCTCCGCGGAACGGGACCGACGCTCTGGCGCGAAAGGGGCGGCATCGTACCACGCGACAGGGTCTCGGTCTATGCCCATCTGGCAGGTGCCGTCGCGACGGCCGCGCGGTAGGATAGGCGCAGGCCCGAGCAGGAACGGAACCTCGTGAGAGGGCCCGCCCTCACCGTCCGGTCAGCCGGCGAAGAGGCTCCTCGGGCCGATTCCTTCTCCGCGGGAGGCTCGCCGGCGGGGCGACCTTGGGCCGTGTGCCGGAATGCTCTCCCGGCCGCGCGCAGCCAGAGGGAGGGAAGCCGCCGTGCGAGCAGCGCTTCGCCAGGTGGGGATCGGGTGGTGGACGCCCGGCCGACTCCTCGTCATCGCCCTCGCCACAGCGTTCGTGACGGCCTGCGGCGCCGGCGCCACTCCGTCGGGCGGTGGTGGAGGGCCGACCGGCCGGAGCAGCCCCACGGTGGGCGGCGGGTCGACCGGCGGCGGCAAGATCGTCGGCGACGTCTGCGGCCTCCTCAAGCCCGAGGAGCTGAAGGCGCAGCTCGGCGTCGACTTCCCGGCCGGGACGGAGAAGCAGGTGAGCGGCAGCACCGCGACCTGCGACTGGGAGGCCCAGGCGGGCCAGTCGAGCGCGCTCGTCTCGCTCAGCGTCGAGGTCTTCGACG
>MGMJ01000125.1:0-2740 GCA_001794945.1 Chloroflexi bacterium GWC2_73_18 | reverse complement strand
CCCGGTGCCGGGGCTGGGGGACGACGCCGTCTTCGGCTTCCTCGACATCCTGAACGTGAAGAAGGGAAGCCTCGACTTCGCGATCGAGGTGGTCATCATGCCGGCCCCCTCGGCGGCCACCCTTGACGCGGCCAAGATCGAGCTGGCGAAGCTGGTGCTGTCGCGTCTGTAGGGCGCTCGGGGGGATCGCGGCGCCAGGTCGCGTTGGGGCAGGCGTGGCCCCGGGGCGCGGGGCGATGCCGCGGTGCATCATCCGGGGGACGAACACACGTGACCCCGTGTCGAATCCGGCCGTTTCCGGCGTGGGGCCGAGCCTGTCCGTGCGTGCCGTGATGCCCCCGGGCATCAGGCCCACGGCCCGCGAACTCGGGCCGGGGCCGCGGGCGCGCGCGGAGCCCGAGCGGGTGCGAGACCTCCGGCGAAGTAGACTTGGGCGCGCAGCGCGCGTCCCCGTAGCTCAGTGGACAGAGCAGCGGTCTTCTAAACCGCCGGCCGCAGGTTCGAATCCTGCCGGGGACGCCAGCCGTGCCGACCGCCGGCCGCGAGCGACCTCTGCAACTTCGGTGGTGCCGCCCGATCCGGAGCGGGGACCCCGCGCCTGGACCTCTCGGAAGAGGCAGGCCGTGCTCTCAGGCCGGTCTCGAGCGCGGCGAGGTTTCCACACCCGATGACATCAGCTCCATGCAACCGGGAGTAGGCGCAGTGACCGGTCTCGACTTCGGGAGGTTCGACGCCCTCACCTTCGACTGCTACGGGACGCTGATCGACTGGGAGAGCGGCATCTCGAAGGCGCTCCGGGACGTGCTCGGGCGGCGTGGTGCCCGAGCGAGCGATGACGAGCTCCTGGAGTCCTTCGCCCGGTACGAGGCGGAGGCCGAGAGCGGGGAGTACCTGCGCTACCGGGAGGTCCTCGCCCGTTCTCTGCGGGGGGTCTGCGGCGGGTACGGGATCGAGCCGACGGACGAGAAAGTGGGCGGATTCTCAGGGTCGGTCGGAGACTGGCCGGCCTTCCCCGACTCGCCCGGGGCCCTCGCTCGGCTCGCGCGGCGGTTCCGGCTGGGCGTGATCACGAACTGCGACGACGACCTCTTCGCGCTCTCCAACCTGCGACTCGGCGTGACGTTCGAGTGGGTCGTGACGGCGCAGCAGGTGGGGGCGTACAAGCCGAGCCTGCGGAACTTCGAGGTGGCGTTCGAGAGGATCGGCCTCCCCCGGGAGCGGATCCTCCACGTCGCCCAGAGCCTCTTCCACGACCACGTGCCGGCCAGGCGCCTCGGCCTCGCGTCGGTCTGGGTCGACCGGCGCCACGGCAGGGCGGGCTGCGGGGCGACGCCGCCGGCCTCGGCGACGCCCGATCTCACTGTCCCCGACCTGGCGACGTTCGCGGACCTCGCCCTCGTCTGAAGCCGACGGCGGGCCGAGACCGGCGCGCGGCGCGGCACGCGGCGGCCGCGCCACCGCGAACTTCTCGCCTGCGACGGTCCGTCGTTCGACGGACGGGCGCGGTGCCCGGCACAGCCCTGCCGCTCCCGAGCCCCACTGGATCTCGCGCCCCGGGTGCCGCCGCGCCGCGAGATCCATCGCCAGGGGACCGGGGGGGCGCGCGGTGCGCGGCGCGGTCGGCCGCCTCGCCGGTTCCGCGGAACGACGGTACGTCGCAAACCGGAAGAAGCGGGTCCGGAGAGGGCCGCTGGCGACGGCTGAGCAGGCGATCTCCGGGCGCCGCGACGCTGGTCGGGGCAGGCGAGCTCGTCTCCGACCCATAATGGGCTCCATCCGCCGGGCGCTTCGGCGGGCGCGGTGGAGGCGAGGGATGGAGCCCTTCCGGCGGGTGCTATCGCGGAGATCGGTCGCGCCTGACGGCCGCCGGGCAGAGGCCTGCCGCGGCGTCGCCGCCTGCCTCGCCATCGCGATGCTGCTGGCCGCCTGCAGCTCGGCTCCGCCCTCGCCGTCGCCCACGCCGTCGAGCGATATCCCGAAGGTTCCCTCGACCTCGACGTTCGGTCGGCTGTTCGCCCAGGTCCGCGACGACGGTACGGTGAGCCAGGAGACCGCCCTCCAGGCGTTCGCGCTCGCCATCGCGCCGCTGCCCGGCGTCACGCTCCCGCAGGGCGATCCGCCCGCGCTCTACGAGCGCATCTCGGGCAGCTTCGCCATCGACTGGCTGCTGCCCTACTACGACCAGCTCACCGCTGATCAGCGGGCCGCGGTCGACCGGGCGATCGCGCCGTTCCCCGACCGCATCATCGTCTCGCCCGAGTCGAGCACGGGGATCGAGTTCGCCGGCCTCTTCGCCCGCACGCCCACGGCGGAGGAGCAGGTCTACATCGATGCGCTGGCGGACGCGGACCTCATCATCGCCAAGAAGCTCGGCCGCAAGCTCACGGTCCCCTATTCGCTGGCCCTCAACGAGACCCACCAGGATCCCAATGCCGGCGCGCTGGCGTACGCGACACCGCTCGCCAACCGATTCCGCGGTCTTGTCGAATGCGCGATCGGCGTGGAGCCCGAGCTGCGCGCCGTGACGGACGAGGCGAAGCTCCGTGCCTCGATGGCCCACGAGATGTTCCACTGCTACCAGCACGCCCTGCTCGACACCATCGGGCTGATGTGGACGGCGCGACCGAGCTGGCTCATCGAGGGGCAGGCCGAGTGGGCCGGCGAGGCCGCGCTGGGGCCGAGCGACTTCGGGCGGGACTGGTGGGCGGCCTACCTGGAGAGTCCCGGCACGCCGCTCTTC
>MGMJ01000124.1 GCA_001794945.1 Chloroflexi bacterium GWC2_73_18 | reverse complement strand
GCGCCTGGAGCCTGCCGGTGCTGGGGGTCGCGTCGCTGGCTTCGGCGGCGGCCGCCTGGATCCACGACTGGGCGATCTGGTACGCGGCCGAGGGCGTCGACGTCATGCTCTGGGTCGGCCTCTTCATGGCGATCTCGGCGCTGGTGCTGACCGCCGGTGGCTCGGCGCTGCTGGCCCGTGCGCTGCGCCGCGCCGGCGTCCTCGAGGGCTTCGCCGCCTGAGCGGCCGGATCGATCCGTGATCCGGGCCGGCGGATCCTGCCGGTGATCCGCGCGCGGGGGCTCGGGTGGCGCTACGCCGGTCGGCCGCGACCTGCCCTGCGCGACGTCGACCTCGATCTCGACGACGGCGCCTGTCTGCTCGTCGCCGGACCGTCCGGGTCGGGCAAGAGCACGCTCGCGCTGGCGATCGCCGGGCTCGTCCCGCACGAGTTCGCCGGCGCCTGGTCGGGCGAGCTGGTCGTCGGCGGCCGGGACGTCGTTCGGACGCCGCGGATCGACCTGGCGGCGCTGGCGGGGATCGTCTTCCAGGAGTCGTCGGCCCAGCTCGTCATGGAGCTGGTCGAGGACGACGTCGCCTTCGGCCTGGAGAACCGCGGCTGGGAGCGCGCGGCGATGCGCCGCCGGGTCGCCGGGGCGCTCGCCGAGGCCGGCATCGCCGGAGCGGCGCGGCGTCGCGGTGTGACGCTCTCCGGCGGGGAGCAGCAGCGGCTCGCCCTGGCCGGCGTCCTGGCGCCTCTCCCCCGCCTGCTCGTGCTCGATGAACCGACCTCCAACCTCGACCCCGCCGGCGGCGCCGCCTTCTACGAGCGCCTCGCCCGTCTGCGCGAGGGACCCGACCCGCCGACGATCGTGCTGATCGAGCACCGGGTCGACCTGGCGCTCCCGCTGGCCGACCGGCTCCTCGCCCTCGACGCGGAGGGACGCCCTCTCGCCGCCGGTCCGGCGCGGGCGACCTTCGCCGCCGGGGCAGAGCGCCTCGCGGCGGCCGGCATCTGGACGCCCGGGGAGGCCGGGCGGCGCGCCGCGTGGCCGGGGCCCGAGGGCGCGCCGGTGGGCGAGGAGGGCGTGCCGCTGGTCGCGGCGACGGGCCTGGGCCACCGCTACGGTGACGGTCCTCCCGCGCTCACCGGGGTGTCGCTCGAGATCCGGGCCGGCGAACGGGTCGCCCTGGTGGGCGCCAACGGGAGCGGCAAGTCGACGCTCGCCCGGCTCGTGGCCGGGCTGCTCGCCGCCAGCCAGGGGACGGTCCGCCTCGACGGCAACGACCCGGCCCGCCTTCCCGCGGCCCGGCTGGCGCGCCGCGCCGGCTACGTCTTCCAGGACCCGGCGGTCCAGTTCCTCTCGAGCCGCGTGGGCGACGAGCTGCGGGTCGGCCTGCGCACCTCCGCCGAGCGCGCTCGCGCCGATGACCTCCTGGCGGCGCTCGACCTCGCCCGTCCCGACCTGGCCGACGCGTCGCCCTACACGCTCTCGGGCGGCGAGCAGCGGCGCCTCTCGGTCGCCTGCGCGCTCGTACGCGACCCCGCGATCCTGGTCCTCGATGAGCCGACCTACGGCCAGGACCGAGCCCACTTCGAGGTGCTGGTGCGGCTCCTGCGCGAACGCGTCGCGGCGGGCACCGCGCTCCTCGCCGCGACCCACGACCTCCTCTTCGCCGGTGAGGTGACCGGACGGGCGATCGGGCTGCGCGCCGGTCGCATCGACTTCGACGGTCCGACCGCCGCGCTTCTCTCCGACGGCGCGCGCCGCGCTGAGCTGGCGCTGACGTGAGCGGCATGGCGGTGGCGGCACTGGCGGCCGCCCGCCCGACCGACCCGAGCGAAGCATCGCTGCTGGGGCGGACCAGTCCACTGGTCAAGCTGGTCGTGGCGACCGCCTGGCTGATCGGGATGGCGCTGACGCTCGACCCGGGACCGCCGGCGGTCCTGGCCGCGATGGCCCTGCTGGCCGGTCCCGCGTTCGGGGCCGTCCGGACTCGACGGATCGTCGCCTGGATGGCCCCGCTCTGGGTCGCTGCCCTCGGCCTCGGCCTCTTCAACGCCCTCTTCGCCGCCGCCAACGCCGATCCGGCCGCGGTGGAGGCGTTTCGCCTCGGACCGGTCCGGGTCACCGGGCCGGCGCTCGCCGCCGGCCTCGCCCTCGGTCTGCGGGTCCTGGCGATCGCCTCGGTCTCCGGGCTCTTCGTGCTGACGACCAGCCCCACCCGCCTCGCCGACGCCCTCGTCCAGCAGGCGCACTTCTCGCCTCGCTTCGCCTACGGAGCCCTCGCCGCCTACCAGGCGGTCCCGCGACTCGCCGACGACCTGGCCGACCTGCGGGCCGCGCGCCGCGTGCGGGGGTTGCGCGGAGGCTGGCACCCGCGCATCTTCCTGGGCCTGCTCGTCCTGGCGATCCGCCACGCCGATCGGCTCGCCCTGGCCATGGACGCGCGCGCCTTCGGCACCGGGCCGCGCTCGGCCTACCGCCCTATTCACGCTGGCTGGCGGGACGCCGCCGTCCTGGCCGCCGGCCTGGGTCTCCCGGCGCTCACTCTGGTGACCGGTGGTACGCTCGGGCCGTGAGCGGAGCGAGCGTCCCCCAGCCCGGCGATCCGGCGCCGCAGATCGCCCTCCTCGACGACGCGGGGACCCCGCGCCGGATCGCGGACGAGCGCGGTCGATGGGTCGTCCTCTACTTCTATCCCCGCGACATGACCCCCGGCTGCACCGTCGAGGCCCGCCAGTTCAACGACGCAGGCGACGAGTTGCAGGCAGCCGGCGCGACCGTCTGGGGGGTGAGCCCGCAGGACGCCCGGTCGCACCGCCGCTTCCGGGAGCGCCACGGGCTGAGCTTCCCGCTCCTCGTCGACACCGATCACGCGGCCGCCGAGGCGTACGGCGTCTGGGGCGAGCGATCGTTCCTGGGCAAGCGTTTCGCGGGGATCGCGCGGACGACCTTCCTGCTCGACCCGGAGGGCCGCGTCGCGCGGACCTGGGAGAAGGTCCGGCCGGACGGCCACGCCGCGGAGGTGCTGGCGGTCCTACGCGCCCTGCAGGGGGACCGATGAGACGGGCAAGCAAAGAGGCATCGCCCGTGGGGGGAGACGAGCGACGCCTCGGTCGGCATGATAGCAGGGTGCCCGCGCTCGTGCACGGCGCACACGCGCGCGCAGCGGTTTCCATCCGGTGGCCGTGAGCGAGCCTGCGCCGGGCGCCCCGGCGGCGGTCCCCCACGAGGAGCGGCCCGCACGCTTCATGGTCATCGTGGCCCACCCCGACGACGCCGACTTCGGCGTCGCCGGGACGGCCGCCCGCTGGATCGACGCCGGCTCGGTCGGGGCGCTCGTCTGCCTCACCAGCGGCGACGCGGGCGGCGACGACGCGGGAGTCGATCCGCTCGAGCTGGCCCGCACCCGCGAGGAAGAGCAGCGCTGGGCGGCGGCGATCGTCGGCTACGTCGAGGTGACCTTCCTCCACCAGCCGGACGGCGCCCTGGCCAACGACCTGGCGGTCCGAGAGCAGCTGGTGCAACGGATCCGCGCCTTCCGCCCCGATGCGGTCATGACCAACGATCCGACCGTCCTCTTCCACGAGGACGGCTACGTCAACCACGCAGACCATCGCGCGGCCGGGATGGCGGCGGTCGATGCGGTCTACCCGGCGGCGCGCAACCCGATGGCCTTCCCGCACCTGGTGCGGGCCGGCCTGGCGCCGCACAGGGTCGAGGCGCTCTATCTCTTCGGGACCGACCGCCCCGGCGCCTGGGTCGACATCACCGCCACGCTCGAGCGCAAGACCGAGGCGCTGCGCCGCCATCGCAGCCAGTTCGCCGACCCCGACGACCTGGTTCGACGCGTCCAGGAATGGGCGGAGGAGGACGGCGCGGCGATCGGAGTGCCGGCGGCCGAGGCGTTCCGCCTGGTCCGTCCCGGCTGACACCGGCCACGGGTCCGGCGGGTTCAGGCCTCGGGGACCGGGGCGAGCAGGAGCGGCCGGATCCGGCCCCACTCGTCCCAGACGTCGGTCAGCAGGTTGGCACGGCCGCCCAGCATGGCGATCATCTGGCCGAGGGTGAGGTCCGCTGCCTCGGCGGCGAGGTACTCGTCAGCGGCCACGCGCAGGTCGCGGTAGAGCTCGGCCGCTTCGGCCTGGGTCGGCCAGCGGCGGATCCGCATGGCGTCGAGGCCGGCGTAGCCGATCGCCATGGAGAGGTCGCGGGTGCCGGGCACGCGTCCGTCGGCGATGCCGCCCATCCCGTCGTAGCGGTAGCCGAGGCTGGACAGCGCGACGGCGATCTCGCGCGCCTGCGATCGCGAGAAGTTGTCCCAGAAGGGATGGCCGTCAGGGAAGTCGAAGGCGCCTGTGTCGATGGCGCCGGCGACGACCGCGTCGACCAGGTCGGTCAGGCGGAGCTGCCAGCGACGCTGCTGCTCGGGATCGTCCCCGGCGAGGACGCCGACGACGGCCGCCAGCGCCGCTCGGTCGCCGCGCAGGAGCCGGAAGATCGCCGGTTCGGGCCAGGGTACGGCCAGTTCGGCCGGTTCCCCGGTTTCCGGCCGCTCGCCGAACAGCGACGGCGGCGGACCCGCCGCGGCGCCCGCCGCCGCGGCGAGCGCGTCGTTAGCGGCCGGCCCGAACTGCGCCTCTTGGCAGGCGGCGAGCGCCTCACGCGCGACGGCACAGGCCTGCTGGGCGCTCTCCGCCGAGATGCGTGCGGCGTCGGCGCGGAGCGTGGCGCCCTCCAGCTGGGCCGCCAGCTCGGCCGCCCGCTGCTCCTCGCGCTGACGGCTCCGTGCGCCATCGCGCATCGCGCGGTTGACCCGGTCGATCTCGGCCAGCCACGCGCGCGCCGCCGCCTCCAGCTCGGCGCCCGAGGTGACGCTGAGGCGCCGCGTCCGGAACGCCTGCTGGGCACGCGCCTTGGCGGCGATCGCCTCCCGCGGATCGGCCTCCAGGCGGGCCCGGTCGGCGTGCGCGATCGCCTCGTCGTAGGCGCGCTGGAGCCCGCGCAGGGCGTTCGCCTCGACCTCGGCGGCCTGCGCCACCTGGCGCGCCAGGGCGCACCGCTCCTCGACGATGCGCCGTTGGGCGGTGCAGGGAGCGTCGTCGGCCGGTGCCTGGTCGCCGCCTGGCCCGGAAGCGCGATCGCCAGCCGGAGAGACGGGCCGGGCGGAGCCGCCACCCGACGGCGTTTCGGGTCGTCCGGCCAGGGCGACCGGCGACCCGCCGCCCATCGATCCGCCAGCCGTCAGGCCGCCGGCCCGGAAGGCCGCGACCGGTGCACCGGCGAAGCCGCGGATCGCCTCCGACGCGGGGTCGGGCTCACGCTCCACCGGCACGGCGATGGCGTCGCCGAACGCCAGGGGGGCGACCGCTGCCGCCATCATCTGGGCCGGCGCGGGTGAGCGCGGGATCGCGTCGTGGGTGATGGTGAGGCGGACCTCGGGGCGTGGCCGTGGCCGCGCGCGCAACAGGTCCAGCAGGGCCACTCCGGTCGGCGTCCCGAGGAGCAGGCCGAAGAAGAGGAAGGCGAACTCCGTGGGCGTCACGTGTGGGTCGCGCTCACCCGGGCGATGGTCCTCCCGGCATCTCGCCGAGCAGCGTAGCTGCGCCGCCGCCGAGCGTCAACTCGCGGCCGGCCCCCGTGCAGGCATCCGATCGTCCGTGCCGGGCGGCCCGGCATGGGCGCGGGCCGTGCCACCCAGTGGTAGGAACGGCGCTCCCCACGCTGGCGAGGCGGCGCCCACCGCGGGTTCGGCGGCCGACCCCCGCGCGGCGCGAGGGATCTCACCACTACGGGTGGCAGACCGCGCCTGCGCGCTCCTCCGGCCCCGGCCGTCCGCCAAGCGGGTCGGCACAGGCATGCGATCGCTCCCGGTACCCGGCACCCGTGGGCCGGCGGGGAGCGCCCTTTGCAGGGCGTCTACGTTGGGTGCTAGATTCGTGCTACGTGGTGGGCCCCCGAGTGGGGGCCCCACGATTCTGCCCAGGGAAAGGCGTCGGCGCTCCGCACGTGGCCATCGACCCGAACCAGGAGTTCCTCGTCCAGCCGGTCGATGCTTCCTGGCTCCAGTGCAACATCGAGTGCCAGGAGGCGTGCCCGGTCGGGACGAACTGCCGGGGTTACCTGAACCTCGCCGCGGAGGGCCGCTTCGAGGAGGGGTACATCCTCTCGCGCGAGCCGAACCCGGTCGCCGCCATGTGCGCCTACGTCTGCTCGGCCCCCTGCGAGCGCGCCTGCCGCCGCGGCGACATCGACCGCCCGCTGGCCATCCGCGCCATCAAGCGCTTCCTCGTGGAGTGGCACGAGAACAGCGGCATCCCCGACGAGATGCCGCTCATCGTCCCGCGCACGGAGAAGGTCGCCATCATCGGCGCCGGGCCGGCCGGCCTCGCCACCGCCCGCGAACTGGCGATCAGGGGCTACCGCTGCACCGTCTTCGACAGCCTCCCCTATGGTGGCGGCACCATGCTGATCGGCGTGCCGGCCTTCCGCCTGCCACGCGAGGCGATCGAGATGGACGTCCGGCTGATCGAACGCCTCGGCGTCCGTTTCCGCTTCAACACGACGATCGGCGTGGACGTCACGTTCGAGCAGCTCCAGGCCGAGTTCGACGCGATCGCGATCTCCGCCGGTGCGATGGAGGCCGTCCCGCTCGACATCGCGGGCGGGGAGCTCGAGGGCGTCCAGTACGGCGTCGACTTCATGAAGAAGGCGAACCTGGGCGAGCCCGTCGAGGTTGGCCAGAAGGTCGTCATCATCGGCGGCGGCTACACGGCCATGGACTGCTCGCGGACGAGCCTGCGTCACGGGGCGACGGAGGTCACGATCGCCTACCGCCGCACGCGCTCCGAGCTGGTCGTCGACGAGGAGGAGCTGGGCGAGACCGAGCGCGAGGGCGTCCGCATGGAGTTCCTCGCCAGCCCGGTCGAGATCCTCGGGCGCGACAGGCGTGTCGCCGGGGTTCGCTTCATCCGCAACCGCCTCGGCCAGCCCGACGCGACCGGCCGCCGTGCCCCGGTGCCGATCCCCGGCTCGGAGTTCGTGGTCGAGGCCGACACGGTCATCCCCGCCGTCAGCCAGGCGGCAGACACCAGCTTCCTGCCGGTCGAGGCGCGCTTCGACATCGCCCGCGGCCGCGTCAAGGTCGATCCCGGCACCTACGCCACCAACGTCCGGGGCGTCTTCGCCTGCGGCGACTTCGTGACCGGTCCGACCACCCTCATCGAGGCGGCCGGCCACGGCAAGTTGTGCGCCTACGCCATCGACCGCCACCTCGCCGGGCGCCACGACGTCGAGGTTGACGCCAACGTGCGGATCGTCAGCTCGTGGCGCCACGAGATGCCCGAGCTCTACGACGTCCTACCGCGCCAGCACGTGCCGACGGCGCCGCTGGCGATGCGCATGCCGTCGACCGACCCGGAGGTCAACTTCACCACCCCGGTGGAGCACGGCTACGCGGCCAGCGCGGCGGTCGCCGAGTCGACCCGCTGCCTGATGTGCAACTACAACATCTGGTTCGACGGATTCCGCTGCGTCCTCTGCGGCGCCTGCGCGGACGTCTGCCCGGAGGGCGTCATCCACATGATCGACGTCAACCAGCTGAAGGCCGAAGGTGAGCTGCCCGAACTGGTCGACGCCTACGGCTGGGACGGGGGAGCGGTGATGATCCTCGACGAGGAGCGCTGCATCCGCTGCGCCCTCTGCGTCAAGCGTTGCCCCTATGACGCCATTACCATGGAGCGGTTCGAACTCCAGGAGGTCAGCGACGACGGGCGGCTCTACAAGGAGTCGTACCGCGACGCGCAGCTGGCCGGCATGATCGGCGTGGCAGGAGGCGCCCGGTGAGCTTCTTCGAGCGGGTGGACCAGGGGATCCGGCGCAGCGCCGTCTGGCGCTCGCTCTTCCGGCAGCCCTACCCGCGCGACGAGCGGTCGCGCGCGATGGCGGTCATGAACAGCGTCTGGCTGCACATCCACCCGGTCCGCGTCCGCCAGCACGCCGTCAAGTTCGCCTACACCTTCTGCCTGGGTGGGCTCTCCTTCTTCCTCTTCCTGGTCCTGACCATCACCGGCGTCTACCTGATGTTCTTCTACGTGCCGTCGTCGAACCTCGCCTACACCAACATCCTCGAGATCCAGAGCGAGGTCGTCTTCGGGTTGCTGACGCGGAACATCCACCGCTGGGGCGCCCACCTGATGGTCTTCTTCGTCTTCCTGCACATGATGCGGGTCTTCTACCACGGCGCCTACAAGCCGCCGCGCGAGTTCAACTGGGTCGTCGGCGTCATCCTCCTCTTCCTGACCCTGATGCTCTCGTTCAGCGGCTACCTGCTGCCGTGGGACCAGATCGCCTACTGGGCGATCACCATCGGCACCAACATGGCCGGCTTCGCGCCGCTCGTCAACACGCCGACCAAGCTGCTCCTGCTGGGCGGTATCGAGGTCGGGCAGAACACCCTGCTCCGCTTCTACGTGCTGCACGTCGTCTTCCTGCCGCTCGTCGCCGCCCTCTTCCTCGCGGTCCACTTCTGGCGGATCCGCAAGGACGGCGGCATCTCCGGGCCGCTCTAGGGACGGGCGAGTGAGCGAACCGCGCGACCCGCAACGGCCGGCCGTCCCGGCCGCCGCGCCGGCGCCGCCCGAACGCCGCGTCACCGAGATCGACAAGCAGCGCGTGCCGATGGCGGCCAAGCCTTACCGGCTGCTGGCCCTCGTCAAGCAGGACGCGGTGGTGCGCGTCCAGAAGGAGCCCGACGACACGGTCATGACCTGGCCGCACCTGCTGGTCATCGAGTTCTTCGCGGCGGCGATGATCAGCGTCTTCCTGCTGCTGATGGGCGTCTTCGCCAATGCGCCGCTGGAGGAGCTGGCCAACCCGAACGTGACGCCCGAGGTGGCCAAGGCGCCGTGGTACTTCCTCGGCCTGCAGGAGCTGCTCACCTACTTCCACCCGACCGTCGCCGGCGCGCTGACGCCGGTCCTGGTGCTCGTCGGCGCGGCGCTCATCCCCTACGTCGACCGGAGCCCGGGGAACCGCCCGTCCGAGCGCAAGACGGCGGTCGTGCTCTTCAGCATCTTCTGCATCCTCGGCCTGGTCATGACCTTCTTCGCCATCTTCTTCCGTGGCCCCGGCTACAGCCCCTCGCTCCCCTGGGTGAGCGGGCTCCACTTCGCCCTGTAAGCGACTGCGAGGACGATCTCGACCCATGGGTAACTGGCACGTCGCCCTCGAGGACCGGCCCAGGGCGCTCACCCGGCAGGCGCTCAAGGCGCTCCGCGCTGAGCAGCCGAAGGGTGTCTCGCGTCGGCAGCTCCTGCGCAACGCCCTGGGCACCGGCATCGGGCTCTGGATCCTCGAACTCCTGGGGGGAACGCTCGGTTTCCTGTGGCCCAACCTGGCGGGCGGCTTCGGCGGCAGGATCCGCCTCGGCACCTTCGACGAGGTCAAGGCGCTCTTCGAGGGGATCCCCTTCACCGGCGGTTTCCCGGTCTACTTCCAGGCGGCCCGCACCTTCGTGGTCCTGATCGACCCGGCGACCGGCTTCACGCCGGGCGCCGACCCGGCCGGTGACGGGTCGGGCGAGAACGGCCCAGGCACGAAGACGAACGTGCGGACGCTCTACCAGCGCTGCCCGCACCTCGGCTGCAAGCCGAACACCTGCCTCAAGAACTACTGGTTCGAATGCCCCTGCCACGGCTCCCGCTACGACCGGCTGGGGATCAAGGTGAAGGAGCTGGGGCCGGCCCCGCGCGGGCTGGACCGCTTCGCCATGGAGGTGAGCCCGGACGGCGTCCTCACCGTCGACACCTCGCGGCTGACGCTGGGGCCGCTCCCCGTGGCGCTCGGCCAGCCCGGCCTCATCCCGGCCTCCGGGCCGAGCTGTCTCTGAGCCCGTCGAGACCCACCCACCGATGAGCGAACCGACCGGCCGCGAGATCGCACGCCGTGAGGCGGCCCCGCCCGGCGTCGAGCGCTTCACCGCACCCGACACGGCCCACACGGTCGGGCTGACCGACGAACGCGCGGCGGAGATCGTGCGCCAGAGTGGCAACGCGCGGACGCTCGGGCTCGCCGCCCTCCTGTTCACCGTCATCTTCGTCCCGATCTACTGGTTCTACGACCTCGGCTTCCCCGGCGTCCCCGGCTCCAGCCGCCTGGCCTCCGAGGCGGAAGACCAGTACATCACCGACGTGGCCCGCGGCGAGGCGCTCTTCCTGGCCAACTGCGCGGGCTGCCACGGCCCGACCGGCAAGGGCGAGGCCTCGACCTACGGCAAGGGCGGCGGGGCACCGCTCAACGACCAGGACAAGCTCTACCAGGCGGTCACGCCTCGGGGGGAGTCGGGGCCCGGCCACCTGAACCCGCTCTACATCGAGAAGGTGCTCGAGGTCGGCGGTCGCTACGTCTGCGGCAACTCGGCGTCGGTCATGCCGATCTGGTCGGACAAGAACGGCGGGCCGCTCAACTACCGCCAGATCCAGGAGATCATCGCCTTCCTGACCGCCTCGACCGAGACGAGCTGGCAGTCTTCCGTCAGCACGGACGTGGTGACGGTCGACCCGGTGACCGGGGCGGTGAAGATCGAGACGAAGCAGGTCGGCACCGAGGTCCACCGCGGCTGGCGCGACCCGGACTACAAGCCGCCCGCCGGCACGGTGGTGCCCGCCTGCTGGACCGCCACAGCGCCGCCCGCTGCCGGCGGCAGCCCGACGCCGGGCGCGACCTTGCCGCCCGACGTGACCCCGGGCACCGCCGAGGACCCGCGCGTCGTCAGGCTGGAGGCGAACGCGCAGCTCCGCTTCGTGCCCGACACGGTCGAGGTCAAGAAGGGCGAGACG
>MGMJ01000123.1:5620-16482 GCA_001794945.1 Chloroflexi bacterium GWC2_73_18 | reverse complement strand
GCCGCGCGCTCCAGGACGGCCCGGATGCGAGCGGCCAGCTGCGCGAAGCTGAACGGCTTGGTGACGTAGTCGTCGGCGCCGCCGGCAAACCCGCGCAACACGTCCGGCTCATCACCGCGCGCCGTCAGCATGATGATCGGCACCTGGGACGTCGCGCGGATCCGCGCCAGGACCTGCCATCCGTCGAGGTCCGGCATGGTGACGTCGAGGACTACCAGGTCGGGGGCCGATCCGGACAGCTCGGCGAGCGCCTGCCGCCCGTCTGCCAGTGCCACCACCTCGTGGCCGAGTCGGCCCAGGTAGTCGCTCAGCAGCTCGAGGAGCGAACGGTCGTCGTCGATGACCATGACCCGCGGCATCGTCAGCCCGCCTGTCCGGCCGGCCCGCTCTCGTCGGGGGCCTCGTCGGGGGCCTCGTCGGGGGCCTCGTCCGGGACCTCGCCGGCGATCGGGATGGTGAAGACGAAGCGGGCGCCGGGTCCTCCGGTGTCCGGCCAGGCCGGGCTCTCGACCCAGACGTCGCCGCCCTGCGCGCGCGCCAGCTTCTGGGCGAAGTAGAGCCCCAGGCCGTAGCCGGCGGCCGCGGTCTCGCCCGACCCCACGCGGTAGAAGGAGCGGAAGACGTTCTCCCGCTCCTCGTGCGGGACGCCCGGCCCGTGATCGGCGACGGCGACCCGCAGCATCCCGTCGCCGAGCGAGACGGAGATCTCGATCGGCTCCGACGGCGGCGAGTAGCGCACCGCGTTCTCCAGCAGGTTGCGGGCGATCTCCTCGAGGAGCATCTCGTCGCCCCACGCCGGCGGCAGTCCCGCAGCGACCTCCAGGGTATGCCTTCGCCCCGGCTCGGCCGCGAACGCCGAGGCGACGGCGCGCGCCAGGAGCGGCTCGAGGGCGACCGGCCCCAGGCGGAGCGTCAGGCGGCCCGCCTCGAGGCGTGAGACGTCGAGGATCGCCTGGATCAGGTGGGAGAGGCGCTGGCTCTCGTGGCTCAGGATGCGGAGCGTCCGCTGGCTGTGCGGCGGCAGGAGCGCGGCATCCTCGGCGACCAGCTCGAGCGCCCCGGTGATGTTGGTGAGGGGGGCGCGGAGCTGGTGCGAGACGAGCGAGACGAACTCCGACTTGAGCCGGTCCACCTGGCGCAGCTCCTCGTTGGCCCGCGCCAGCTCGGCATTGGTCGCGGCGAGTTCGCGCCCGGCCTCGTGGAGGTGCGCGGTCCGCTCCTCGACGATCGCCTCGAGGTCCCGGTTGACCGCCTCCAGTTCGGCCGAGGTCGCCTGGTAGGCGATCACCAGTCGGCGCATCCAGCCGAGGGTGATGGCAACCGCCACCGGACCGGCGATGGCGAAAAGCGCCACCTCGCCGAAGAACGTCAGCGAGAGCGGTTCGCGCTCGAGAACGACGTGCTCGCCGACCTCGACCGAGAGGGCCATGGCCGCCAGTCCGAGGGGCAGCAGCCAGCGGATCAGTCCCAGCAGCCGCAGGGCGCTGGCGGTCGTCCGCGGATAGGGTCGGGGATCGCCGCGGGGATCGGTGGTGCGGCCGGGCCGCTCGAGGGGGCTCATCGTGGCGCCGCTGAGTCTCGCACAGGCCCGGACCGCCTCACAGGGGGCGCGCGGCGAACCGACCGAGGCGTGACGCCGTCGCGACACAGCCGCGACATCGGCGGGCACAGGGTCGCGACCGCAGGGCCCCTAGGCTGCTCGCATCGGGGCGCCGAAGGGTGCCCGCATGAGTGAGAGAGGCGCGATGGACCACGAACCGCAGCCGGGCCCGCGGAACCGCAGCCGCCGCACGTTCGTGCTTCGCGTGCTGGGCGTCATCGCGGCTCAGCTGGGCCTCGGGATCAGTGCTCCCGTGGTCGGCTTCGGCTCGGCGCCAAGCTGGCGCGCCCGGACTCCGCCACGACTGCTCTCCGAGTCGGTGGTGCCGACGCTGCGAGCGCAGGGCTGGACCTCCGTGGGGCGGATCGAGGACTTCGAGGTTGGGGTGCCCAAGCGCGTCGCGCCCGTGCGCCGCGTCGTCGACGGCTGGGTCACGCGTGAGGAGCCGATCGCCGTCTACGTCGTGCGCCGGTCCGGGTCGAAGGCGGTCGCCTTCGATCCCCACTGCACGCACCTCGGGTGCCCGCTCCAGTTCGTCGAGGGTGCCAGGGTCTTCCTCTGCCCGTGCCATGGTGGCGTATTCGACAGCAAGGGCAGTGTCGTCGCCGGCCCCCCGCCGCGACCGATGGTGCGCTACGAGACCAAGGTGGAGCAGGGAGAGATCCTCATCGGCGCGCTCGAGGAGTAGGGACGGCGATGCGCGCCATCGGGCGCTGGATCGACGAGCGCCTCCAGCTGTCGGCGCTGGTCACCGCCTTCCTCGACCGCCCCGTCCCACGGCAGGTCGGCTGGTTCCACACGCTCGGCAGCGCGACGCTCTTCCTCATCGTCCTCCAGGTGGTGACCGGGATCGCCCTCTCGCTCGCCTACGTGCCGTCGCCCGACCATGCCTACGAAAGCATCGCGTTCATCGACACCATGCCGCTCGGCGCGGTCGTGCGGGGCGTTCACCAGTGGGGTGCCTCGCTGCTCGTGCTCGTTGTCGGCCTGCACGCGTTGCGTGTCTTCGCCTGGGCCGCCTACAAGTACCCGCGCGAGCTGAACTGGGTCATCGGCGCGTTCCTTTTCCTCGTCGTGCTGGCGTTCGCCTTCACGGGCTACCTGCTGCCGTGGGACCAGAAGGCCTATTGGGCCACCGTTGTCGGGACGAACATCGCCGGGCAGGCCCCCCTCATCGGCGGCGCGGTACTCGAGCTCCTGCGGGGCGGGCAGCAGCTGGGGGCGGTCACCCTGGCGCGCTTCTACGGCATCCACGTCTGGGTCCTGCCGGCCGCGCTGATCGTGCTGGTGGCGGTCCACCTGTTCGCGGTCGTGCGGCAGGGCATCGCCGCTCCGCCGCGCCTGGTTCCGCTCGCCCAGCCGATGCTCGGCGAGTCGCGGCGGGCGGCGTACGAGCGCGAGTACGCCGCCGAGAAGCACGTCGGAAAGCCCTTCTACGAGGCGCTGCTGCCGGATGCCATTGTGGCGCTCATCCTCCTCGCCATCGTCCTCGCGGCCGCCGTCATCATCGGCGCACCCCTGGAGGAGCGGGCCGACCCCAACGCGGTCGGCTACGTGCCGCGCCCGGACTGGTACTTCCTCGACCTCTTCCAGTTGCTCTGGTACTTCACCGGGGAGCTCGAGTCGCTCCTGATCTTCGGGTTCCTCACCGTCGCCGCGCTGGTCTTCGTGCTCGTCCCGTTCCTGGATCGGAACCCGGCGAGGCATCCCCGCAACCGGCCGTTCGCCCTGAACCTCATGGGTGCCACGGTGGTGGCCGTCCTCGGCCTCACCTACGTCGGCGCCACCGCGGCTCCGTCGGGGCTGCCGGTGGTGCCGGCCGTGGCGGGGATGAGCGCGGACGAGCTGGCCGGCCTCGAGCTCTTCAACGCCCAGGGCTGCACCGCCTGCCATTCGGTTCGGGGCGTCGGCGGCTCGGCTGGGCCGGCGCTGCCCGAGCCGGACGCGAAGTGGGAGGCCGAGCGTGTCCGCCGGCTGATCGTGTCGCCCGAGGACGAGGAGATGCCCGCCTTCGATCAGCTGAGCCCCGAGGAGCTGGACCGGCTCGTCGCGTTCCTCCTGTCACTCAAGCCGGGCTCCGCGCCGTGACGCCGTGGAACGGCGCCGGCCGGCCGGTGAAACCATGCCATCGCAAAGGAGGCGAAGAGATGTGGAAACTGCGCTGGCTAGCGATCGGCACCGCGCTCGTGCTGGTCGTCGGCGCCTGCGGCGCCGCTGCCACCCCCGGGCCGACGCCGACCGCCCAGCCAACGGCGACCGAGCAGCCGTCGGCGACGGCGGAGCCGACCGGACCGGCTGCGCGGGCGATCGAGGCTCCGGCGGCCGCCATCACCGTGGACGGCGACCCGTCAGACTGGGCCGCGGTCCCCGGCCTCGAGACGACGCTCGAGGGGATCAAGGGCGTTGAGGTCGAGGTCGAGCCGGTGCAGGCGACGGTCAAGGTTGCCCACGACGACCAGTACGCGTTCGTTCTCTTCGAGGTCGTCGACGACTACGACTGGAACGCCGAGGACGCGCATCTTTCCGGTTCGTCGGCGGTGATGTGGGCGGTCCAGACGGCGGCAGGCCCGCACATGGGCCCGGAGGATCCCGAGGGCAAGGGAACCAGCCTCGGCATGGTGGACATCTGGCACTGGGAGCTCGAGTGCGCGGCCTCGGAGCAGAGCGGCGGCGAGGTCTCGGAGCCCGGCGAGGGCCAGAAGCCCGGCAACGACTCCGGCTGCAACTTCGACGACGAGTGGGCGACGAGCCCCGATGACCGCGAGGACGACAACGGGAGCGGCGCCGAGAACAGCCTGCTCGGCGTGTGGAGCCACACCAACCCCGCGGACGGCGGGGCGGGCACCTGGGTCTTCGAGATCCGCCGCCCCCTGCAGACCGGCGACGAGCAGGACGCGCAGTTCGCCGCGGGCGGCTCGTCGCTGCTGGCCCTCGCCTACTGGGATGCGGACCAGACCGCGTCGGGCTGGGAGGATGACGGCCACAGCCAGAGCTCGAACCAGGGCTGGATCGAGGTGACCTTCGACTGACCATGGGCTCGCGGGGGGCGACGCGGCGGGACGCGGAGAGCGTCTGCTCGTGGGAAACTCGGCGGTGTGATCCGCGGCCACCCTGATCGCAGAGTCATCGCCTGATGCCGAGCGTCGCCGAGCTGGCACGCGCCGTGTTCCCGAGCGCCTCCGCGCCGTTGCCAGACGCGCCCGCGGGGCGCCCGGACGAGCGCCAGGTCGCCTGGGTCCGCGTCCTGCGGGCGCGCGTCCCGGCCCTCGACGCGCTGGAGCGCGACGACCTGGTGGTCGTCCCGGAAGGGGCGCTTCGGAGCGTCGCCCACGACCCGGCCGAGGCGAGGACACTGGTCGAGGACCTGGCGCGCTCGGCGGTCGCGGCGCTTCTCTTCGTCGGCGACGTGGGGGCGCCCGATGCGGTCGCCACCGCGGCGATCGAGGCCTGCCTCGGGCGCGTCTTCGCATACCGTCTCGCGGCCGGGGAGCCCGCCGCGCTGGAACGCGCGGCGATCGGGTTCCTCGTCAACCAGCGCGCCGAGGTGGAGCGGCAGGCGTCCCGCCTCGAGGCCGAGTTGCAGGCCCTCTCGTTGGGCGGCGGCGGGCTCGACGAGATGGCCGCCGCGATCGCGGGGTTCCTGGCGCGGGCCGTGGCGATCGAGGGGGCACGCGGCGAGGCGCTCGCCGTCCACGCGCCGGCCGATCTCGCCGGAGCCGCGGGCGCGGTGGCGCGCTACCACGCCCAGCCGCGCGGCGTGGCACTGCGGACCGTGCTCCCCGGGTCGCCCGGCGAGGCGGCGGGGAGCCTGGCCCTTCTCGGCGAGGAGCCGGCCAGCGAGCTGGAGCGCGTCGCCTCCGAGCGGGTCGCCGTCCACCTGGCGCTCGAGCTGACTCGGGACGCCGCGCTGCTGCGGGCGCGCGATGCCCTCCGTCGCGGCGAGGCGCTTCCCGCCGCCGGCCCGCCGTGGGTCGTGCTGATGGCGCGCCAGGGCGGCGGGGACGACGACTCGATCGAGGCCCGCGAGCGCCGCCGGGAGGCGGTGCGCCGCCTGGCGCCGGCGTCCCGGCTCGGCCTGCGGGGCGATGCCGCCAGCCTGGAGCTGCGCCTCGTCGCCGCGCCTGCCCGGTCCGACCCGTTCGGGCTCGACCTGGCGGCCCGGCTCACCGGCCTGCTCGGGCGGCCGGTCGCCGTCTCCCGAACCTTCGCGAACCCCGAGGGTCGCCCCTCGGCGGAGGCGGAGGCGCGGGCGACGCTCGAGGCGGGTGAGGCGCTCGGAGCCAGCGCGTCGATCGCCGCGGGCGAGATCCGTCGGCCGTCCGTCTCGGCCTTCCGCGCCGACCGGCTGCCGGCCTACCGGCTCCTGGGCAGCCTGACCACCCTGCCGGACGGGCTTCGCCACGCGCGCAGCCTCCTCGAGCCGCTCCTTGTCGGTCGGGCGGAGACGCGGCGGCGTCGCCTGGAGACGCTGGAGGCGGCGCTCCTCCATCCGAACCTGGCGCAGGCGGCCACGGCGCTCGGCATCCATCGCAACACGCTCGCCTACCGCCTGGGCCGCATCGAGGCGCGGACCGGCTGGTCGCTCGACGACCCCGAGTTGCGGCTCGCCCTCGCCCTCGCCGTGAGGATTGTGCATAAGGACGAAGAGGAGACGGCAGGCGGCGCCGGTTAACCCCCATCGGTGGCCGACCCGGGCCGCTACACTTGCGCCCTACTGTGCAGGACGCCCTAATCGCAGGCTGATCGGCGGGTGATCGATCCGATCGGGCGTCGGAGCGGGAGGTTCGCATGGCGATCGCGCAACTGGAGGCCATGGCCAGGATCGAGGCGGCCAGGGAGCGGAACGTCCGCTTCGTGCAGCTCCAGTTCACGGACATCAACGGGCACGTCAAGAGCGTCACCATCCCCCTCCACCAGCTCGGCGCCTCGGTCGAGCACGGCACCTGGTTCGACGGCAGCTCGATCGAAGGGTTCATGCGGATCGCCGAGAGCGACCAGTACCTGGTCCCCGACATGAACACGTTCGCCGACATCCCCTGGCAGCCCGGGCATCCGCTGCCCGGCAGTAGCATCGGCTCGGGGCCGCTCGGCAGCCGCGGCACCGCGCGCGTCATCTGCGACGTCTACACGCCCAAGGGCGAGCCGTTCACCGGCGACCCGCGCTTCGTGCTGAAGCGCCAGATGGCCCGCGCCGAGGCGCTCGGCTACCGTTTCAACACCGGCCCGGAGCTGGAGTTCTTCCTCTTCCGCCGCGAGAACGGCGGCATCAAGCCGTTGCCGCACGACCGGGGCGGCTACTTCGACTTCTCGACCGACCTGGCCCAGGAGGTTCGCCAGGACATGGTCAACGCCCTCGAGGCGTTCGGCATCCGCGTCGAGGCGGCCCACCACGAGGTCGCCCCCGGCCAGCACGAGATCGACTTCGAGTACGCCGACGGCGTCACCACCGCCGACAACGCGATCACCTTCAAGTTCACCCTGAAGGCGATCGCCCAGCTCCACGGGCTCTACGCCACCTTCATGCCCAAGCCGATCTTCGGCATCAACGGCTCGGGCATGCACACCCACCAGAGCCTCTACGACGTCAAGGCCGAGCGGAACGCCTTCGCCGACCCGGAGAACAAGTACGGGCTCTCCGACGTGGCGCGCGCCTACATGGCCGGCATCCTGGCCCACGCGCGCGGCATGATCGCCGTCCTCGCCCCACTGGTGAACTCCTACAAGCGGCTCGTCCCCGGTTATGAGGCGCCGACCTACCTGACCTGGGGCCGCATCAACCGCTCGGCGCTGATCCGTGTCCCGCAGGTCTCTCCGGGCCGCTCGATCGAGGCGACCCGCGTCGAGGTCCGCTGCCCTGACCCGTCAGCCAACCCGTACCTCGCCTTCGCCGTCATGCTCGCCGCCGGGCTCGACGGGATCGAGAAGGGGCTGGAGCTCGCCGAGCCGGTCGAGGAGAGCCTCTACGAGATGGACGAGGCGAAGCTCCGTGAGCGCGGCATCCGCGAACTGCCCGGCACGCTGGCCGAGGCGGTCGACGAGCTCGAGCGCGACCCCGTCATCTGCGAGGCGCTCGGCGACCACGTCCTCTCGCACTTCGTGGAGAGCCGCCTCGCCGACTGGAACGAGTACCGGACCCAGGTGACCACCTGGGAGCTCGACCGCTACCTCGAGGACTACTAGGCCGGGGCGGCCCCCGGGACCGCGCGCCGCGACCGGCAACCGGCCGACCTCTCCTCGGTGGCGCCCGGCGGACTTCGCTCAGATTCTCGCCCCATGAGCGTTACCGGCCGGCGAGCGCCGCGTTTCAGTCAGGCGCTCATCACCGGAACGTAAGGCGGAAGTTGGGCCGCCGCAGGAGGCCGACGACCCCTCGTCCGGCCCTGTCCCCCTCGTGGGCACGGACGCCACCGCCCTCGCGACGGCCGACTCCGCCGCGCGAACCCGACGGGATCCCGTCTTGCGTTCCAGGGGTGGGAATCCGACGGAAACCACGGCTCGATGGCACGACCTTTGGTCGGTCGGCCGAGGCCGTCGTCCGTGGCGATGACGGCGCTGCTCATGGGGGGCCAACCCAGCGATCGTCGTCCGAAGAGCGACTGCTCGTGAGGCTCCGGCTGCCAGCCGATATCGTCGGCAGCTGGTCCGAGCCCCGACCCAGCGGGCCGGGGCTCGGCCATGTTCACGGGGCGACGTTGGCTGGGGGCGGATCCCCCGCCCGATCAGGCCACCGCGAGCGTCGGGCAGAGCGGCGTCGCCTCGCCGACCCAGGTGCCGGAGAGGGGAGCCAGTCGGCCGTGGATCAGGAAGATCCCGGTCTCGCCGCTTCCTGGGAGGGGATCGACGGCGAACAGGAGCTGGGCACCGGGGGAGTAGAGCGTCCCCTTCGCGAAGTCGATTCGCGCCGGCCCCGACGCGTTGATGTCGATCGAGACGCCGTTGGCCGGGTTCGTCAGGGTGACGAAGAACTGGCCGGTGACGATCAGCTGCGTCAGGTTGCCGCTCCGGTCGAAGAAGACCGTCACGTACGCGTTCTGCGTGGGGAACGTGACGTCGACCTCGAAGCCACACGTGTAGTCGACCAATGGTTCGGCGACAGCCGGCTCGCGGTCGGGCTGCACGGCGGTGGCCGGCGCGGCCGTCGCCAGCGAGATCGCCGACAGCGCGACAAGGAATCGCACAGCCCTCGGCAAGACGTGGGAGCGTGACGGCCTCACCATCTTCCCGGCCCTCCTTCGCTGTTGCCCGTGGCTCGAGACGGGCGTGTCGCACCACTATCCGTCTCCCCCCCCCAAAAACGTCAAGCGCCAATGACGAGGTCGCGTTCTCGATCGCCGAGATCACCCGAGATGGGGCGGCACCAAACGTCCAGGTCTCAGCCGGCGCTCTCCTCCAGGTGAGCGACCGGCTCGAGACGCTTCGTGGGCAGGGCGTCCTCGTCAGGGGCGGACCGCTACCGACGGCGCCCGGCAGAGCCGCAGCTCGGCCGCGCATCGGTGCCTGTGCCGCATCATGATGCTAGATTCCCTGCATGCGTACGACGGTGACGCTGGATGATGACGTAGCCGCGGCGGTGGAGCGACTCCGCCGCGAGCGCGGGATTGGCGTCAGCGAGGCGCTCAACCGACTCGCTCGCGCTGGCCTGACCGTCCGGCGCGGCGCGTCGCCCTTCCGCCAGCGGGCGGCGAAGCTCGGCCTGAAGGTCGATGTCACCAACGTCGCCGAGGCGCTCGAGCAGCTCGACGGCCCGGCCAGGCGCTGATGCCGATCGACGCGAACCTCCTGCTCTTCGCCGTCGACGAGACCGCGCCCGATCACGACCGGGCGGCCGCCCCGCTCGAGGAGCAGCTGAACGGCGATCGCCGCGTGGCGCTGCCCTGGGAGTCACTCACCGCCTTCGTCCGGATCGCGACCCACCCGCGGGCCTCCGACCACCCGTTGAAGCCGGACGAGGCGTGGCGATTCGTCACGGACTGGCTCTCCGCGCGGACGGCCTGGGTTCCCCTCGCGACGGAGCGACACGCCGGGGTGCTCGGCGGGCTCATCCGCCGGTACCGCCTGGCCGGCAACCTCGTACCCGACGCCCACCTGGCGGCGATCGCCATCGAGCACGGCCTCGAGGTCTGCTCCGCGGACACCGACTTCGCGCACTTCACCGAGATCCGCTGGCGCAACCCCCTAGCCGGCTAGCCATCCGTCGCCGTGCCGGACTACGCTGGCGACGTGGTGCGTCCTGAAAGCTGGACCAGACCAGCGGGTGTGGGTCCCGTCCGGGTAGGCGCCCGAGCGCCCGGTAGCAGGCCCCGGTCGGACGGCGAGAGCCGTCCGGCTGAGCGGGGCGTCAGAAGCCTCTTTGGAGGGAGCAAGAACACGGGCCGTAGCGAGCGATTGCGAGTCCTGCAGCCTCGACAAAGTGACAACGAGGGAGCCGAGCCGCTCATGTCACGGCGAAGGCCACGTCCGGCGGGTCCCGTTCGGGACCGTGACCTGCCGGGTCCCTCCGGGGTATGGGGAGCGGCA
The DNA here is from genome assembly GCA_001794945.1 of Chloroflexi bacterium GWC2_73_18. Taxonomy (GTDB): domain Bacteria; phylum Chloroflexota; class Limnocylindria; order Limnocylindrales; family CSP1-4; genus GWC2-73-18. The sequence goes on along the minus strand of MGMJ01000123.1, from coordinate 6,365 downwards.
CGTGCTCAGGGTCTGGTTCGGAACAGGAGAGACCCGTCTGCGCAGCCTCGTCAGCAAAGACCGCTCGTATGAGCCGATGGCGAAGTCGGGCGGAGCGCAGCGGGAGTCCGGCGGGGTCGTAGTACCGGGCACGCTCGGGAAGGACCCCGACTTTGGTCACGCCGGGGACGGAGGTACGCGTCAGGGCATGGCCGGGACCACCCGGCCCAGCGACCCCCACGGGCATCCGCCCGTGGACAGGGTGCAACGACTCCAACGCCGGCTATACGTGGCGGCCAAGCGGTCGCCGGAGCGGCGCTTCCACGCCCTTCTTGACCGGATCTTTCGGCCTGACGTGCTGAAAGAGGCGTGGCGGCGGGTGCTCGCCAATCGGGGAGCGGCCGGGGTCGATCGGGAGACCCTGGCGGACGTCGAGGAATACGGCGCGGAGCGCATGCTCCAAGACCTCCACGACGCGCTCCGGCAGGGTCGATACCACCCCTCGCCAGTGCGGCGACGGGGCATCCCGAAGCCAGATGGCGGCGTGCGGCCGCTGGGCATCCCGACGGTTCGGGACCGCGTGGCGCAGCAGGCGGCGAAGCTCGTGCTGGAGCCGATCTTCGAGGCGGACTTCTGCCCGTCTCCTTCGGCTATCGGCCGCAGCGGAGCGCGACCGCGGCGCTCGAAGTCATCCGCCGCTCGTTCATCGAGGGGCGGCTGTGGGTCGCCGAGCTGGACATCCGGAGCTTCTTCGACTCCCTCGACC
>MGMJ01000123.1:0-5535 GCA_001794945.1 Chloroflexi bacterium GWC2_73_18 | reverse complement strand
CGGGGTGATCAGCCCCCTCCTGGCCAACATCTACCTCCACCGGCTCGACGAAGCCTGGGCCTCGGCAGGCCGCGGCACGTTGGTGCGCTATGCCGACGATGCCGTGATCCTGTGCCGGACCCGGGCCGAGGCCGAGGCGGCCCTCGATCTGGCGCGGGAGGTCCTCGCCAGTCTGGGGCTGGACCTCCATCCGGACAAGACGCGGATCGTTGATCTCAGAGAGGGTCGGGAGGGCTTTGACTTCCTCGGCTGCCACTTCCATGCCCGGGTGTCGGGCCGGCTCCTGGAGCGCGGCATCCGCCGCTACTACCTCCATCGCTGGCCGTCGATCCGGAGCATGAAGCGGGTTCGAGCGAAGGTGAAGGCGCTGACCGGCCGCAACCGCAACGGGGTCAAGGATGTCCGGGTGCTGATCCGGGACCTCAACCCCGTCCTTCGTGGCTGGGGCAACTACTTCCGCACCGGCAACGCCGCCAAGAAGTTCCGGCAGCTTGACCGGTACGTCGTGGGCCGGCTCCGGCGTTTCCTCGTGAGGCGCCAGGGTCGCCATCTCCGTCCCGGACAGACCCGCCAGTGGACTGAGGACTGGCTCAACGGGCTCGGCCTGCACCGACTCCGTGGCACCGTCCGCTATCCGGAGGCTGCGTAACCATGCGCCGAAGACCATCGGTGAGCCGTGTGCGGGAAACTCGCTTGCACGGTTCGACAGGAGGATGGGGAACCAGGCCCGCTCGTCGGGCACTGCGCCCCTGACCACCAATGAGCGGCAGCGACCGGATCGTCATCATCGGCGGCGGGGCGATCGGCCTCTGCACGGCGGAGGCGCTCCAGCGGCGCGGCGAGGAGGTCACGGTTCTGGAAGCGGGCCAGCCGGGGAGCGCTGCCTCGAAGGGGAACGGGGGCTGGATCACCCCGTCGCTCTCGGACCCGCTACCGGCGCCCGGACTCGCGCGCCAGACGCTCCGCTGGATGCTCCGCCCCGACAGCCCCTTCTACATCCGCCCGCGCCCCGACCCGGGTTTCGCCCGCTGGCTGCTCGCCTTCTGGCGCCGCTGCAACGCGAGCGACTTCCGGGCCGGGCTCGAGGCGCTCGCCGGCCTCAACCGCTCCACCCTCGTCCTCTTCGATCTGCTGCGCGAGCGCGGCGTCGCGTTCGAGATGCATGCCGACGGCCTGCTCATGGCGTTCCGCTCGCCGCATCTCCTCGAGGAGGAGCTCGCCGCCACGAAGGTCCTCCCCTCGCTGGGGCTGCCGGAAGCCGAGCCGCTCGACCGTGCGCGGCTGCTCGAGATGGAGCCCGCGCTCACCGAGTCGGTGGCGGGCGGGATCTTCTTCCCGCACGAGCGGCAGATCCGCCCCGAGACGCTGAACGACGGACTGGCGGCGCACCTGGCGCGCGCCGGCGTGGAGATGCGGGCGCGGACACCGGCGACCGACCTCGAGCGCGCCGGCCGCCGCGTCACGGCGGTGCTGACGCCCCACGGGCCGGTCCTCGCCGGGACGGTCGTCATCGCCGCCGGCGCCTGGAGCAGCGCCGTCGGGCGGATGGCCGGCCTGCGGCTCCCGATCGAGGCCGGCAAGGGCTACAGCCTCGATTACGCCCCGCCGCCGCTCCCCATCCGCCGGCCGCTCTACCTCGCCGGCAGGCGGGTCGGCGTCTGCCCGACCGACGGGCAGGTCCGCCTCGCCGGCACGATGGAGCTGGCCGGGCTCGACGACCGGCTTGCTCCCCGCCGGATCGGGGCGATGGCCGCCGCGGCGCGTGCCTTCCTGCCCGGCTGGCCGGCCGGCCGCGGCGGCGCCTTCGCCTGGAGCGGCTTCCGGCCGCTCACCCCCGATGGGTTGCCGGTGATCGGCCCGGCGCCCGGCTGGGAGAACCTGTACGTGGCTTCGGGCCACCAGATGCTCGGCATCACCCTTGCGCCGGCGACCGGCGAGGCCCTCGCCGAGGCGATCCTCTCCGGTCGCACGCTGGAGGTGCTGCGCCCGTTCGACCCCGGCCGCTTCGCCTGAGCGGGGCCGGCGCGACCCGCGGTCCGCTACAGTTGGGCAACGCAGGCGCTTCCCGGATCCAGCGCTTACCCCGGAGGATGCGAAGTGGCGAAACCGGTGATCCTCGCCGTCGACGACGATCCGCCCGTGCTGCGCGCCGTGGAGCGCGATCTCCGGCGGCAGTACGGCCGCGACTATCGTGTCCTGGCCGCCGACTCGGGCGCCACCGCTCTCGAGACGCTCCGCCAGGTCGCCCTCCGCAGCGAACCGGTCGCCCTCCTGGTCGTGGACCAGCGCATGCCCGGCATGACCGGCGTCGACCTTCTGGCCGAGGCGATCAAGCTCTTCCCGGACGTTAAGCGGGTCCTCCTGACCGCCTACGCGGACACCGAGGTCGCCATCCGGGCGATCAACGCGATCCGCCTCGACCAGTACCTGATGAAGCCGTGGGACCCGCCGGAGGAGAAGCTCTACCCGGTCCTCGCCGACCTGCTCGACGACTGGCTGGCCGCCTTCCGGCCGCCTTTCGAGGGGATCCGTGTCGTCGGCCACCGCTGGTCGGCCCGTGCCCACGAGATCCGCGAGTTCCTGGCGCGCAACCAGGTCCCCTACCGCTGGCTCGACGTCGAGGCCGACGAGGAGGGCCGCCGTCTGGTCGAGTCGATGGGCGGCGAGGGCGCCCCCGGCACCCGCCTGCCGATGGTCGTCCTCGCCGACGGCACGGCCCTGCCGGAGCCGACCAACGTCGAGGTCGCCGAGCGGGTCGGCCTCCGCACCCGCGCCCAGCAGCCCTTCTACGACCTCGTCATCGTCGGCGGCGGGCCGGCCGGCCTGGCCGCCGCCGTCTACGGCGCCTCGGAGGGCCTCAAGACGCTGCTGCTCGAGCGGGAGGCGCCGGGTGGGCAGGCGGGCCAGAGCTCGCGGATCGAGAACTACCTTGGCTTCCCGGTCGGCCTCAGCGGGGCCGACCTGGCGCGGCGCGCCGTGGCCCAGGCGAGCCGCCTCGGCGCGGAGCTGCTGACGCCCCAGGAGGTCAGCGGGCTGCGGGTCGCCGACCAGGCGCGCTTCGTGGCGCTCACCGACGGGAGCGAGCTCGGCTGCCGGGCGCTCCTCGTCGCCACCGGCGTCCAGTACCGGAAGCTCGAGGCGCCCGGCATCGAGCGGCTGGCCGGCGTCGGCGTCTACTACGGTGCTGCCCTGTCGGAGGTCTTCGCCTACCGCGACCGCGACGTCTACATCGTCGGGTCCGGCAACTCGGCCGGGCAATCAGCCCTCTACCTCGAGCGCTTCGCCCGCAGCGTCACGATGCTCGTCCGCGGAGACGGGCTCGTCGAGACGATGTCGGCGTACCTGATCGACGAGATCGAGAAGAGCGAGAAGATCCGCGTCCGCTTCCGGACGAGTGTCGCCGAGGCGCACGGCGAGAACGAGCTGGAGGCGCTCACCCTGAGCGACGCGGGGGCCGGCGCGACCGAGACGCTCCCCGCCGCGGCGCTCTTCATCTTCATCGGGGCGACGCCGCGGACCGACTGGCTGGGCGAGCTGGTCGAGCGCGACCCGACCGGCTACATCCTGACCGGCTCAGACCTGCTCGCCGGCGGACGGCGTCCGCGCGGCTGGACGCTCGACCGCGACCCCTACCTGCTCGAGGCGAGCGTTCCCGGCATCTTCGTCGCCGGCGACGTGCGCCACGAGTCGATCAAGCGGATCGCGTCGGCGGTCGGGGAAGGGGCGATGGCGGTCCGCTTCGTCCACCAGTACCTCACCTCGGTGTGAGCGGCGAGACGGCCCCCGAGGCCGCGCCGGCCGGCATCGAGCTGCTCCGCCGCTCGCGCCTCTTCGCCGAGCTGCCCGAGGACGATCTCGAGCGCCTCTACGCCGGCGCCAGGCCGCTCGACGTCACCGCCGGGGAGCTGCTCATGCGGGAGGGGACTCGCGGCGACGCCCTCTACGTCGTCCTCGAGGGGGAGTTCGAGGTCTTCAAGGGCTCCGGGCCGGACGCCGTCCCGGTCGCCACGCTGGGGACAGGCGACGTGGTGGGCGAGATGGCGCTCCTCGAGCACGGCGCCCGCACCGCCTCGGTGCGGGCCGTCACCGACGGACGCGTCCTGCGCGTCGACGAGGAGGTGGTGGGCGAGCTGATCCGGAGCAAGCCCTCGGCCGCGCTCGCCATCGTGCGCACGGCGACGTCACGTCTGCGCGCCACCGAGGCGATGCTCCAGCAGCGCGAGAAGCTGGCCGCCCTCGGTACGATGGCCGCCGGCCTCGCCCACGAGTTGAACAACCCGGCGGCCGCGGCGCGCCGCAGCACCGACCTGCTCCATGAGGCGCTCGATGCCTGGGAGCGGGCCGCCGGCGATCTCGCCATGCTGCCGAGCGACACAGCCCGCACGGCGACGATCGAGTCGCTCCGCGACGAGCTGGGCTGGCGCTCGGAGGCGCGCGAGGCGGTCGATCCCCTCACCCTCAGCGACCGCGAGGGTGCCGTCGAGGGACTGCTCGAGCAGCGCGGAGTCGGCGAGGCCTGGGAGCTCGCCCAGCCGCTCGCCGCGCTCGGCTGGGACGCCGCCGCCCTCGAGGCGCTCGCCGCGCGCGCCCCGGGCGACGCGTTCGGCGCGCTCGCCCGCTGGCTCGGGCGGGGCGCCGCGGTCCACCTGCTGCTCGCCGAGATGGCGACGAGCGTCGAGCGGATCAGCGAGATCGTGAAGGCGGTGAAGACCTACGCTTACCTCGACCAGGCGCCGATCCAGGAGGTCGACGTCCACGAGGGCCTCGAAAACACGCTCGTGATCCTGCGCCACAAGCTCAAGCTGGGCGTCCGTGTCACGAAGCGCTACGCTGCCGACCTGCCGCGCATCGAGGCCTACGCGAGCGAGCTCAACCAGGTCTGGACCAACATCATCGACAACGCGATCGACGCGATGGACGGCCAGGGCGGGCTGACGATCACGACGTCGCTGAACCTCGACGGCGGCGTCGGCGTCGAGCTCTGCGACACCGGGCCCGGCATCTTGCCGGACGTCCAGAAACACATCTTCGAGCCGTTCTTCACGACCAAGCCGCCGGGGGTGGGGAGCGGCCTGGGGATGCACATCGTCTACAACATCGTGCAGCGCCACCACGGCCGGATCACCTTGCGCTCGCATCCCGGCGAAACCTGCTTCGAGGTGACCCTGCCGCCGCGGCTGCGCCAGGCCTGAGCGAGGCCCTCGGGGCCAGGCGAGCCTAACGGGCTGGCCCCTCGAGCCGGCCCGTGACCCGCGCCACCGGCGGCCCGACCCGTGACCCGGCCACCGGCGGCGGGAACCGGGCCATCTCGACATCCGGGGAGGCGGAGGCCGGAAGCGCCCGAAACCCGGCCACGCCGAGACGCCCGAGCGGGGCCGCTGAGCGGGTCCGGGGCGACCCCGGGGCGGTGGGCGAGCGTGGTCCACGCTCGTGGGCGGGGCGCGAACGGCAGCCGGCCCGCGGTCGCGCCTCCCCCCGGGCGTCCGGAACCCGGCCCAGGCGTCCCCCCCCCGTGTCGATCTGGCCAGGAATCCA
>MGMJ01000122.1:20843-31690 GCA_001794945.1 Chloroflexi bacterium GWC2_73_18 | reverse complement strand
TGGGGGCGATCTTCGGCATGCTGCTGGGCGGCGCCGATGCCTTCCACACCCGCTACGCGATCGCCGATCTCGACCACGGCCCCCTGGCGACGGCCTTCACCGACCAGGTGCTCGGATCGCTCGTCGACGCCGGCATCGCCGACGTGGATACGTTCGACTCGGAGGCGACCGCGACGCAGGCCGTGCGCGACGGGAAGGCCAGTGCCGCCATCGTCATCCCGGCCGGCTTCTCGGCGGACGTCCAGGCCGGGCGTGCGGCCGAGATGCGCGTCGTCGGCGCCAGCGGCGCGTCGGTCTCGGCCCAGATCGCCCGCTCGCTGGTCGGCCGATTCGCCGACGAGATCACCGCGGTGCAGGTCTCGCTCGCCACCGTGTTCGAGCTGCGCGGCGTCCCGCCCGATCCGGCGGTCATCGCCGAGATGGCGGGCCGCGCCGCCGCCGTGCAGGCCCCGATCGTCGTCGCCGAGACGGGGGCCGACGCGCGCGAGATGGACCTGCGCACCTTCTACGCGGCGTCGATGGCGATCCTCTTCCTCTTCTTCGCCACGCAGTCGGGGGTCCTGAGCCTGATCGGGGAGCGACGCCAGGGGACGCTTGCCCGGCTCCTCGCCGCCCCGATCCCGCCCTGGGTGGTCCTCCTCGGCAAGAGCCTCGGCGGCTTCTCCACCGGGCTCGTCGCCATGGTCATGCTCATCGCCGCCTCGACGCTCCTGCTCGGCGCCCGATGGGGACCGCCGCTCGAGGTCGGCGTCGTCGTCGTCGCCGCGGTGGTGGCGGCGATGGGCATCTCCACGCTCGTCACCACCTTCGCCCGGACCGAGGACCAGGCCGGCGGCTGGAACGCAATCACGGCGATGACCCTGGCGATCCTGGGCGGCAGCTTCTTCCCGCTCTCGCAGGGCCCGGAGGTGATGGCCAGCCTCAGCCTGGTGACGCCGCACGCCTGGTTCCTGCGGGCGCTCCACGACCTGGCCGGCGCGCAGACGACGCTCCTCGACGTGCTGCCCTCGGTCGGCGTCCTGCTGGCGATGGGGGCGGTCACGGGGACGATCGGGCTGGCGCGGGCACGCGGGCTGGTCGCCGGCCGATGAAGGCGCTCGTCATCGCCGCGACCAACCTGACGCGGACGATCCGCGACCGGATGGGCCTGCTCTTCGTCTTCTTCCTGCCGATCGTCATCATCGTCGCCCTGGGGCTCCAGTTCGGGAGCGGGGGCGTGCCGCGCGTCGGCCTGGTCGCCCCGGCCGGCCAGCCGCTCGTCGACGAGCTGGTCGGGGCCATCGAGGGCGGCGAGCTGGCGGTCGAGCTCCGACGCTACCCGTCCGAGCCGGCGTTGACCGACGCCGTCGAGCGCGGACTCGTCCAGGCGGGCATCGTCGTGCCCGCCGACTACGAGACGGTGCTCAGCTCGGGCGCGGTCGCGTCCGTTCGCTACGTGGCGCCGCCGACGAGCTTCGCCTCGGCGCTTCGCTCCGCGATCGACGCCGCGGTCGCCGGCCAGGCGGCCGTCGTCCGTGCTGCCCGCTTCGCCGAGGCGGAGGGCGCCGGCGCCTTCGCGGACCTCCTGGCGGCCGCCCGGCGGGCCGCGGCGGCCGTCCCCGGCGTCGCGGTCGTCGTCACCAGCGTCGGCGAACCGCTCATCTCGCCCTCGCTCACCGGGTTCACCCTGGGGGCCCAGAGCCAGCTCGTCCTCTTCGTGTTCATCACCTCGATGACCGCGGCGACGCAGTTGATCGTGTCGCGCCAGCTCGGCGTCTCGCGGCGGATGCTCTCCACGCCGACCGGGATCCGCACGATCCTGCTCGGCGAGACGCTCGGCCGCTTCGGCGTGGCGATGCTGCAGGGGCTCTTCATCGTCTTCGCCACGGCCTTCGCCTTCGGCGTGGACTGGGGCGACCCGATCGCGGCTGGGGCGCTCGTCGTCGCCTACGCGCTGGTGGGGACGGGGGCGGCCATGCTCGTCGGGGCGGTCGCGAACAACGCCGAGCAGGCCGGCTCATTCGGGGTCTTCCTGGCGCTGGCGCTTGGCGCGCTCGGCGGAGCGATGGTCCCGCTCGAGGTCTTCCCGTCCTTCATGCGCCAGGTCGCCCACCTGACGCCGCACGCCTGGGCGATCGACGGCTTCCGCGCCCTCGTCGTCCGCCGGGGCGGCGTGGGGGACGTCCTGCCCGAGCTCGGCGTGCTGCTCGCCTTCGCGGGCGTGCTGCTCGGCCTCGCCATCTGGCGCTTCCGGCGCGCCCTCGCCGGCTGACGCGCCTCGACGCGGACCTCAGCCGCCGAAGCCCGGCGGCCATTCGGTGACCAGGATCGCGTTCACGATCGGCTGGTCACCGCGCTGGGGGACGAACCCGATGTCAAGGTGACCATCGGTGACGTCTACCTCGAAGGTGTAGTCGAGAGCCGTGTTCTTTCCGCCGGCGACCGCGAAGACATCGAGGTTCGCCAGCACGGTCGTCCCCTCGATCGTCACGTTGAAGACGCGGGTGCCCGCCTTCGCCAGCTGGAGCTCGGCGAAGTGCAGGTCGACCCGGTAGTGGCCGTTCGGCGCGTCGAACCGGTAGCCGGTCATGCCGGCCCGGAGGTCCTGGTAGAGCGGGTCGTCGTCCGTGCCGGCGATCGGCGAGCCGATCCTCCGGGACGAGCTGGGCCCCAGGTACCCGAACACACCGGTGCGGTATGCCCGGTCGGCCGCGAAGACCGCCTGGTCGGCGCGGGTGTACGCGCCGCCGCCGGCGTTCGCGCCCTGCTGGTAGGCCGGCACGAAGACCGTGACGGGCACGCTGAAGTAGGCGTGGTCGGGATCGTTCGTCCCGACGACGACGAGCGCGCGGTAGATGCCGGGCACCAGTCCGGTCGTGTCGATCGCCACGTCGAGAGCGACGCCGCCGTCGGGCGCGACCGTGCCGTTGGCGGGTGTCGTCGCCAACCACGGCACGTCGCCGAACTCGGGCAGGCCGGACTCGACCAGGTAGGCCGTCCCGGTCCCCTGCCCGACCGTCCACAGGTTGCCGGCTCGATCGAGTTCGAGACCGGCGCCGTTGGAGCCGCCACCGGCCGGGTGGGCAAGAGCGCCCCGGACTTCGCAGCTGGACGGCTCGACCAGGAAGATCGTGTCTGACTTGGAGTTGGTTGCCTGCCAGAGCAGCTGGAACGAGCGGTTCCAGGCCAGGCCGGAGATCGCGAAGTCGGGCGGGTTGCACTGGCTGAGGGTCTCGCCCGGCGTCGGGTGATCGGGCCCGGCGACGCGGTAGATGATCCCCTCGTTCCAGCCGCCGACGTAGAAGACGTCGGCGTCCGGGTCGTAGGCCAGGCCACGCTGGCTGATGTTGCCCCACGGCGTCCCGGTGATCACCTGCTTCACCGACCCGTCCGCCGGATCGAGGCCGTAGATGCCGTTGTCACCGCCGACGTTGAGCTGCCAGACGGCCTGGTGGACCGGGTCGTAGGCCATGTCGGCCGCCCAGGCCTCGGCCCACGGCGTCCCAAATGAGGTGACCGGTGAGCCGGACGGCGTGAACACCGCGTCAAGGCACGGCTTGCCGGGCATGAACCCGCACGCGTCGCCCTGCTCGAGCGGATCCGAGATCCAGACGTCACCGGTGAACCCGACGCCCCACGGCAGGTCGACGCCGACCGTCGGCCAGCTCGCGAGGATGTCGCCTTCGACCATGAGCCGCGGCGGAACCGCGACGGTCGGCCGGTCGCCGAGTGCCTTCGTCGTCCTGGCGTTCGGGTCGGCGCCCCTCGGCAGCTGGTGTGCCGTCGTGGCGGCAGCGACCGTCGTGCCAGGGCCACCGAGGTCCGCCTCCTTGACCTCGAAGGTCAGGTCGGCGTGGCCCTCGGGGTTGGCCAGGGTGAGCGTACCGTGGATCTGCTTGCCGGCAGTCAACACGAGGCTGAACGGCCCGCCGTCGAGCGCCGCGTGGGACTGGCTGCCGTGGAGCGCCTGGTCGACGCCCTGGGTGGTCGTCCCGCGGGTGATCGCGACGTCCCGGGTGACCCCGAGATAGCCGTCGGCCGCGAACGTCGCGGACCAGGTCCCTTCGGGCCCGATCAGCCGGTACGTCCCGTCACCGCGGGTGGTGGCGCTGATCTCCTTCGGCGTCCCGGGCGGCCACTGCGCCTGGACCGTGACGGTCGCAGAGGCGAGCGGCTCGCCGGTGTGGGCGTCGCTCAGCGTGCCGGTGATCGCCCCGAACGCCGCGGGCAGGGCCACGGTGAGCGTCACCGGGACGAGCAGCCGCTTCGGCTTCGGGGCGTCCGACTTGAACAGGAGCGCGGCACGATAGGTGCCGGGCGACAGCTCCGGGTCACCGATCGCCAGCTCGATCGCCTGGCCGGCGCCCGGAACGAGCGTGCCGGCGGTCGGCGCCTCGGAGAGCCACGGCACGTCGGAGACGAAGCCGGTGGCCACGCCCTCGATGAGGTTCGTCCACAGCTCGGCTCCGTCGGGCACGCCGTCCTTGTCGAGGTCGGCGTCGTTCTGGCCGTCCATGAAGCCCTTGAAGACGGTCCGGTCGTCGTTGGCCACGATCATGGCGGCGGCCTTCGGGTCGGGGCCGGGCGTCGTGTAGCCGGCGATCGCGGTGGCGCCTTCGAGCGGATCGCCGCGCTGCCCGTAGATGCCGTAGCGCTGGCCGGCCAGCACGGTGAACTCCGGGACGCTCTCCGGCGCGTTGAAGGCCGGATGCGCCGGATCCCACCAGTGGACCGGGTCGGGCGGGTCGAAGTCGTCGTCGGCCCACTGGAAGCCGAGCGTCGACCAGAACGGGTTACGCGGATCGAACTGGACGACCCAGCTGCTGAGCACGAGGCGCCCGCCGTCCCGGACGTAGGCGTTCAGCGCGTCGAAGACGGAGAAGTCCGGGAACCAGTTCTCGTCCTCGAAGATGACGAGGTCCCAGCCACCCTTCTTCAGGTCGCCCTGGAACCCGGAGAAGTCACCATCGTAGTGGGCGGTGTACGAGAGGCCGAGGCGGCGGAGCGCCTGGTCGACGTAGGTGTTCGGGGCCGCATGGTACGGGTCGTCCGCGTAGACGAGGATCGACGTGTCGGCGGACGGCTGGACGGCCGTCCAGCGGAGCGCCTTCGGGTAGGCGAGCGCCTTCCCGCCGCGGTTCGCCGCCATCTCCACGCCGCGCGTCGTCCGCAGCAGCCAGGACGTCGTTCCCGGCCGCTCCTCGCCGCCGATCGTCGGCGGGGAGGAGCCACGGTCGAGCTCGAACAGCTGCCAGCCGAGCGGTGCGCTGCCGTCATTCGAGAGGGCCAGCTCGCTGGTCGTCGTCTGCCCGTACTCGACGGTGACCGAGACCTCGGCCGCATCCACCATCGGGAGCGGCGCGGCCAGGGAGAGATCGCGCGTCTCGTCGCTCCCGTTGACGACCGTCAGCGGGAACGACTCGCCCAGGTAACCCCTGGCGCTGACGGCGACCGTGTAGGTGCCGGGGTAGAGCCGGAGCGAGTACGTTCCATCAGCCGCCGTGGCCGTCTGCTGGAGACCGGGGCTCGCCGCCACCGTCGCGCCCGCGATCGGCTGTCCGTCGTTCCTGTCGCTGACCACCCCGTGGACGATGCCCGAGGGCACGAGGTCGAAGCGGTAGGCGCTGTTCGGCTCGATGAGCCCCTCGAAGAACGAGAACTCGAGGGCGTCTGTCCCGTCGGCGTTCTCGATGCCGATCGTGGCGTTGCGCCCATCGCCCGGGTTGGCCGGGTTCGCGCCGAAGAGAAGATCGAGCGTCTCGGCCGCCTCGTGGATCTTGACCTCCAGGTCGAGGCGCGCCTTCGACCGGGCGACCTTGACGTCGCTGTACTCGATGACGAACGTCCGGGTCGGGGCCGTGCCCAGGGTGGCGTAGTCGATCGAGCTCGACTCGTCGAGCTCAAGGTCCTGCCAGAGGGCGTAGATCGCCGCGTTCGGCGGGCCCATGTTCGGGATCGCGACCGGGAACGGCTTGTACTGGTCCGCCGCCAGGAAGTTGAGGTAGCCGTTGTCGGACAGGAAGACCTGGTCGTACGTCGCGCCGTAGAAGGTCGCCTCGAACGGCAGCCGCAGGCGGCCGGCGAACTCGTTGCCGAAGAGCGCCGACTGCGACTCGGCGTCCACCCAGTCGAAGGCGATCGGCCGGCACCCATGACCGAAGCGGTCGAGCTTGCGGGCGAGCGAGAAGTCGGCCGTCACGTCGGCGTCGATCAGCTCGACCGCGGCCGTCTCGCTGGCCGTGCAGCCGCCCGCCGCGGCCCGGATCGTGTAGCTGCCGATCGGCAGCTCGAGGTCGTAGTGTCCGGTCGCGTCGGTCTCCACGGCCGGCACCGGCGTGCCCAGGGCGCGGACGCTGGCGCCCTCGATCGGGCCGCCATCCTCGGCCGCCCGCACCAGGCCGGTCACGTTGAAGCGGGGCTTCGGGTCGAGCGCGAAGTCCTGGGTCGTCGTCTGGTCGGTCACGATCTCGACCTCGGCCAGGGCGAGGAAGTAGCCGAACGCCTCGGCGGTCACGGGGTAGATGCCGGCGGCCACGAACGCCTCGTAGCGGCCGGCCTCGTCGGTCGAGACCGAGAAGTCGCGTTCGCCGTGGATGGTGACCGTGGCGCCCGAGATCGGGTCGTCGGTCGAGGCGTCGCGAACGGTGCCGGCGAGCGTCCCGCCGGTGGCCACCAGCTGGACCGCCGCGAAGGCGTCGATTCGGCCGTCGCCGTAGACGTTGTTCGGATCGCCGTCCTCCTCGCCGCCGCACGAGGTATCGATCCGGTCGAACGCCGTCCCGCGGACGGCATCGGTCGCCCCGGCGAAGTCGCCGATGAGGGCGGGCTCGGCGGAGAGAACGAGGGCGATCGTGCCCGCGGTGTGCGGCGCCGCCATCGACGTGCCGGAGAAGGCCGCGTAGCCGCCGCCTGGCACGCTCGACACCACGTCGACGCCCGGCGCCGACACGTCCGGGTTGATCTTGCCGAAGACCGATGGGCCGCGGCCGGAGAAGTCAGCGATCTGGTCGTTGATGTCCGTCGCGCCGGCACTGAACGACTCGAGGAAATCGCCCGGGGACCCGCCCTCGCCGCAGGACGGACCGGGGTTGCCCGAGGCGAAGACCGGGATGATGCCGGCCGCTCGCCAGGCCTGGACCACCTCGAGATAGAACGGGTCGCCCGGGCCGCCACCCCACGAGTTGTTGACGACATCGGGCCGCTTCGACGGGTCTGGCTCCGAGCCGTCGAGCTTGGTCGGGGCGAGGATGAACTGGCCGGCCGAGAGGAGTGACCCCTCGGTGCAGAAGAACTCCTCGCAGCCCTTGGCAGCGATCCACCTGGCTGCGGGTGCCACGCCGATGTCCGGCGTGAACTCGCCGGGGCCGTCGCCGCCCACCATGGTGCCCATCGTGTGGGTCCCGTGGGCGACGTTGTCGCACGGTGTGTCGCCGCAGATGCCGGTCGGATCCCACCAGTTGTAGTCGTGGCTGAAGGTGCCGTCGCCGTTGTTGCCGCGGTACTGGTTGACGAGCGCCGGGTGGAGATAGTCGACGCCCGTGTCGACGTTGGCGACGACGATCCCCTCCCCCATGATCCCCTCGGCCCACGCTGCGTCGGCCCGGATCTTGGCCACCCCCCACTCAGGGCCGGCCACGGCGAGGATCGCCGGGGCCGTGGCGACCGGCGTCACGAGCGGGTATGTCTTCTCCGGCCGGATCGCGCCGACCCCCGGCAGGGCCGCCAGCTTCGTCGCCAGCCTGGCATCGCCCTCGACGACCATGACGTTCGTCAGCCAGTACGAGCGCGCCCTGGCCTGTTCCTTCCTGACAAGCGCGACGGCGGCCGCCTGGGACTTCGTGGCCGTCCCGGTCAGCTGGTCGTAGACGAAGCGACCGCGCTGGCCGTGGTCCTTGATCTTGCCTGCGCCCTGGAGGTCGGCCTTCGCCTCGAACTCGACGACGAAGCGACCAGGCTCCTTCTCGAGCTTCTGCAGGAGCCCCTTGTCGATCTTCGCGGCGGCCGCCGACAGGGGTGCGGTGCTTGGGTCCGTACCGGCCGGCGAGGCCGCGACGACCTGGGCGAGGACGAACAGCGCGACGAGGATGACCGCGAGCGTGGGACGGCGTGCCATGGCCCGGCTCTCCCCTCCAGGACGGCCCACCCCGGAGCCGACCTTTCGTTCGCCGATCAGCGACGGCGACCGGCGGGCCGTTCGGGCGCGCCCACGGCGCGGGCACGCCGCATGGAGATCGGACGCCTTGGGGGGACGCGGCCCGACTCCGAATCACGCGCGAAGCGCGTCACGGGTCGGTCATCAGGTCCCGATCGTTCCCGTCCGCATGATACGCCGGCAGCGCAACGCCGGCAGCGCAAGTGCCCGGGGCTTGACGGGGACCTCAGCCGGTTGATCTCACGTGGTGGAGGTCGCGCAGCACGCCGATCTCCGCGCCGCGGCCACCGCGGCCAGCGCCGTCAGCGGGTCGGCCGACGGCCCCCAGGCGAGGGCGAGGCGGTCCCACCGGAAGAGCCCGTCCCAGCCGGACGCCTCGGCGAGACTGCCGATCTCGACCACCAGGCGCGGGTCGGCGAAGTCGCCCAAGTTGACCAGGACGATGGCGTGCCGCATCTGTGCCGCCTTCATCGCGCCTGGCATGGGGTGCACACAAGATCACCGCGGGGATGGGCTGTGCGCAAGGCTCGTAGACCATGCACCTTGTGCAAGGCTCGCCCGGTTCCACGCCCCACGAGCCCGGCTCGCCAAGCGGTCACGGCAGCCCGATTGCCGCCCTCGGGTAGCCGCCCGACTTGAAGCGGCGCAGGCTCCGGATCTCGAAGCCGGCGGCGGCCACCGCCTCGAGCGTGCGGCGGTTGGGACGGCAGCCGCCGGCCAGCCGGATCGACAGCGGCGTCAGCAGGTCGTAGAGGCGCCCGGACCTGCGTCCGTCCGGCCGCACGTGCTCCCAGAAGCGGAACTCCCCACCCGGGCGCAGGACCCGCCGGGTCTCGGCCAGGGAGCGCGCCAGGTCGTCGACGGTGCAGAGCGTCAGCGTGACCATCACCGTGTCGAAGCTCGCGCCGTCGAAGGGGAGCTCCTCCGCCGGCGCCGCGCGCAGGTCCACGCTGCGGCCCTCTGACGTGGCGTGGCGGCGCGCGCTCCAGGAAGAAGGGATGGGGGCTCGATGCCCAGGTACTCGATCCCCGGTGGCAGGAAGGCCCAGTTGGGGCCGGTGCCGACGCCCAGCTCCAGGACACGCCCGCGGCTGCCGGCGGCGACCTCTTGCCGCGCCTCGCGGTAGTGGGCGTTCTCGCGCTTGACCGTCCAGTCCCACATGGCGGCATGCAAGCGGTGCCCGCGCCGCTGCGTTTCGGACATGACTCTCCCTCCTCTCACCGGGCTTCGGCGGGCGACGCGTCGTCGTGCCAGGCGACCGCAGCGGCACAGTGCCGAGGGTCACGGAAGCGCCCCGAACCCGCACCGCTCTGCCCGGATTGGCTGCCGTTCCCCGTCACGCGCCGGGCGGCACGTCGAGCCAGCCCTCGCGCAGGGCGCGGGTGGCGAGCTCGGTGCGGGACGTGCAGCCGAAGCGCTCGAAGAGCCGGCCGAGGTGTGTTTCCACCGTCTTCGCCCCGATCCCCAGCGCGGTCGCGATCTCGTCGTTGCTCCGTCCCTCCACGAGGAGGCGCACGACGTCGAGTTCGCGGGCGGTCAGGCGATTGGCGGGGCCGGGGCGCACGGAGTAGGCGAGGCCGCCGGCCGCGGCCCGGCGGATCGCGTCGACGAGCTCGGGGAACGGTGCGGTCTTGAGGACGAAGCCGGCCGCCCCGAGCCGGAGCGCGGCCTCCACGTATTGCGGGTAGTCGTAGGCGGTCACCACGATGACGGCCGGCCGAGGCCCTCCCTCGCCCCTTGCGGCGCGCTCGTGGAGGAGCCGCAGCCCGCTCTCGGCGCCGAGGCGGATGTCGAGGAGGACGACGTCGACCGCCCCCGCGTCGAGGACGGTCGCGGCCTCTTCGAGCGACCCGGCGACGGCGACGACCTCCAGTCCCTCCTCGGCCACCAGGAGCGCCGCCGTCCCATCGCGGACGACCGGGTGGTCGTCCACGATGGCGATCCGGATCGGGCCCATCACCGCGGCCGCCGCTCCGCCCTCAGCGCGGCCGCCACTCGAGGGCGACGTGCGTCCCGCCGCCCGGCCAGCGCCGGACATCGAGGATCGCCCCGATCTGCTCCGCCCGCTGCTGCATGTTGAGCAGGCCGAAGTGGCCGTTCCGCGGCGCCGTCTCGGCCGCGTCGGAGGTGATCCCGGGCCCGGCGTCGTCGATCGAGAGGGAGGCGCCGGACGGGCTGACCCGGTAGCGCACGACGATCGGCGGGCGGCCGTGCTTGACTGCGTTGGCGAGCGCCTCCTGGGCGACGCGGAAGAAGGCGAGCTCGACGTCGGGAGGTGGACGGGTGCCGTCGTCGCGCTCGAGCCGGACCTCGCCTCCGGCCAGGCGCTCGATCCGCGTCACGAGCCACGCGAGCGCCGGCCCGACGCCGAGGTCGTCGAGGATCGGCAGGCGCAGGTCGCCGCAGATGGCGCGGAGCCGCTCGGCGACCTGGCGCGCCGCGTCGGCGTTCTCCGCGTCGCCCCTCGCGTCGAGGCGCCGGACGATCATGGTGAGGTCCTGGAGGGCGTCGTCGTGCAGGTTGGCGGCGATCCGGGCGCGCTCGGCCTCGGTGGCGGCGACGACGAGGTCGCGCTGGAGCTGCGCCCTGGTGACGAGGCGGACGAGGGGTCGCACGGTGAACCGGTTGGCGGCGAGCAGCGCGGCGATCCAGAGGAGGATCGGCATCAGGATCGGCTGATAGGAGGGAACGAGGAGGGCCGTCAGCGCGACGGCGG
>MGMJ01000122.1:15105-20824 GCA_001794945.1 Chloroflexi bacterium GWC2_73_18 | reverse complement strand
CGCGGGGCGCCCACCACGGCGGGGCGAGAGGCGACGATGCCGGGGACGAAGGGGATGGCGCCGGCGAGGATCCACTGCGCGCCGGTCGGCGGGCCCCCGAGGCCGGCCGTGAGCACGAGCGCCCCGGCGGCGGCGGCGCCGGCGGCACAGGCGACGGCGGCGAGCCGGACCCTTCGGCGCAGATACGGCGCCTCGACGAGCGACGAGAGACCGTCGGCGAGCGGGAGGATGGCGAGTGGCGTCAGCAGCGCCACGATGACGATCCCCGGCAGGCTCCAGGTGAGGAGCGCGGGAAGCAGGAAGAGCGGCGCCGCCGTCGCGACCACGATCGGGATCGCCAGCGAGCGGAGCGTCTCCCAGCCGCGACCGGTCAGCAGCCACCAGGCCCCGACGAGGAAGATGCCCAGGCCGACGAGGAGCGCCGGGCCGCTGCTGTCGAGGATGTTCTCGTCGTAGCCGACGCTGACGCTGCCGTACGGCCCGCCGGCGAGCGCCCGCTCGAGCTCCCACGGCTGCATCACCCCGAGCGACCAGGTCTTCGTCCTGGCAAGAGCCCCAAGGGCGTCTGTCGACGCGACCGGCTCGCCTTCGTGGCCCGGGAGTGCGACCAGCAACTCACCGTTGAGGTCCACCACGACCATGCCGGCCTGGAGCCCGTAGGCCCGGGCCGGGCTCCAGGGCGCCACGTCGGCGACGACGATCCGGTCGCCCTCGACCGCCAGAACGACGCCCACCTCGGCGCTCGCAAAGACGAACGAGTAGGCCCCGGCCAGGAAGGCGGCCACAGCGGCGAGCACGGCCAGCCGATCCCGTGCGGACCGGTCGAGCGGTTCGTCGAGCCACCATGCGATCCGGGCGCGGAGGCGGTCCATCACTCCGACGGTAGCAGACCCTTCCCCCTTCGGGAGTCCGGGGAATCCCGGAACGCCCCTCCGGGACCCGACGGCTGCCGTCGGGCATCGCGGCGGCCCACGATCGCCGTGATCGGAGGCGGGAGCGACCATGCCAGCGGAGGAAGCGATGACAGACACGACCGACACCAGCGCTTCGGCGGCGCTCACGGCGAACGGGCTCGCCAAGCGCTACCGGCGGGGCGTCTGGGCGCTCCGCGACGTCGACCTGGCCATCCCGCCCGGGAGCGTCACCGCCCTCGTCGGGCCGAACGGGGCCGGCAAGTCGACCCTCATCAAGGCCTGGGTCGGCTTCGAACGACCGACGACCGGACGGGTCGCCGTCGCCGGGGTCGACCCGTGGCGCGACCGGTCGGGCGCACTCCGGCATGTCGGCTACGTTCCTCAGGCCGCCTCCCTCTACCGGGAGCTGACGGTCGATGACCACCTCGCCCTGGCGGCGAGCCTGCGGCGCGGGTTCGATCGAGCGCACGCGCGTGAACGGCTCGAGGAGCTCGGGATCCCGCTGGAGGCGCGGGCGGACGAGCTCTCGGGCGGGCAGCAGGCGCAGGTCGGCCTGGCCATCGCGCTCGGCACCCGCGCCGACGTCCTCCTCCTCGACGAGCCGCTGGCCAGCCTCGACCCGCTGGCGCGCCGCGAGTTCCTCCACGTGGTGACCGACGCCGTCCGGACCCACGGCACGACCGCGATCCTCGCCTCGCACATCATGACCGACGTCGAGCAGGCGTGCGACCGGCTCATCGTGCTCGGCGGCGGGCGCAAGCTCCTCGGCGACTCGATCGCGACCGCGCTCGCCGCCCACCGGATCGCCGTCGACGGAGGCGCCGCCTCGGGTCCGGGGGCGGAGGCCGTGGCCACCTTCGCCGGGCAGGCCGGCGAGCGCCTGACCCTCGTCCGTCTCGCGGACGGGACGGTCGCGGACGCCTCGTTGCGGGCGGCGAGTCTCGAGGAGGTGGTCCTGGGCTACCTCGCCTCGGGGCGCCCGGGATCGGCGCGCCTGGCGGGGGCGGCGTGATGTCGACCGTCCGGCTCACGTTGAAACTCCACCGGTTCGAGATCCTGGCCGTGGTGGCCGGGGCGGTCGTCGTGGCCGGAGCGGCGCTCGCGGTCTGGTCGATGATGGCCCCGATCGCCACGCCGGCGCACTGCATCGAAGACCGCTTCCTCGACCCGGTCCCTCAGGAGTGCCTGACGACCGAGCGGTTCCTCCAGCTGAACGAGGAGTACGCCGGCAAGGTCATGGCAGCCATGGCCGTCCTTCCGTTCATCGCCGGGGCGCTCCTCGGCGTCTCGCTCGTTGCGCGCGAGATCGAGCAGCGGACCGCATCGATCGCGTGGTCGCTTTCGGCCTCGCGCCGGCGGTGGCTCCTTGCGCGCTTCGGCCTGCTCGCCGCCATCCTCGGCGTCGTCCTGGCGCTCCCGGCGGTGACGGCCGGCGTGCTGGAGGGCGTCCGGATGCCGTGGATCGATCCCGGGTCGAGCTTCCACGACTACGCGCTGCGCGGCCCGGTCGTCGTCGCCCGCGGGCTGGCGGCGTTCGCGATCGCCGTCCTGGCCGGCGCTCTCCTCGGGCGGGTCCTGCCCGGGCTGATCGTGGCCGCCGTCGGCTGTCTCGTCGCCTTCAACCTGCTCGCCGTCGCGATGCCGTTCGGCCAGCCGATCGAGAAGCTGCCGGCCCAGGACTACGGGATGCCCGATCGGTACGATCTGATGACCTGGAACGGGCCGGTGGAGATCGGGGGCGACGGGACGACCGGCACCGAGGCCTTCTGGGGCGTCCCGGGCGAGCGCCTGCGCGAGGTCGAGGCGCGGGAGGTCGGGGTGCTCGGCGCGGGCGTCCTCGTCCTCGCCGGGCTGGCCGTCGCGGTGGTGGACCGCCGCCGGCCGTACTGACCGTTCGACAACGACTGCCGGTCAGGACCGCCGCTCGGCTGACCCTCAAGCTCCACCGCTTCGAGGTCCTCGCGGTCGTCGCCGGCTCGGTCCTCCTGGCCGCCCTCGCGGCAGACGCGGTCCGGTCGCTCGACCGCCTGGCGCCGCCCCTCTCGTGCTTCCTCGGGGACGGGGCAGCAGCGGCGTGCGAGGCGACGGACTGGGGGAATGCGCGTGCGGACAGCGAGCGGGTCATGGCCGCCATGGCCGTCCTCCCGTTCGTGGCCGGGGCGCTGCTCGGCGTCCCGCTCGTCGGGCGGGAGATCGACCAGGGGACGGCCCCGCTCGCCTGGTCGCTCGCCGGATCGCGTCTGCGCTGGTTCACCCCGCGGCTCGTCGTCGTCGGCGCGGTCCTCGGGGTGGCGCTCTCCGGCGCGGCGCTCGCCGCCGAGGCGCTCTCCCGCGCGTCGAACTTCTGGCTCGACCCGGAGACGACGACGTTCGTCGACTACGGCATCCGGGGTCCGCTCGTCGTACTGCGCGGCTTGGCCGCGTTCTCGATCGCGCTCCTCGCCGGCGCCGCCCTGGGCCGCGTGCTTCCGGCGCTGGTCGCGACCGGCGTCGCCTGCGTCCTGCTCTACCAGGTCGCTACGGCGACCCAGTGGATGGGTCTACCGAGCCCGGAGCCGCTCGTGCGGCGGCCCGACCGCTGGGCCCTGGAATCCGAGTTCATCGGCTACGTCGATGCCTCGGGATCGCTCCTGTCCTGGGAGGAGGCCGCCGCGCGAGCGCCAATGCCCCCGGAAGACGAGAACTTCGAGCCCTGGTTCGCCGCCACGTGCGCCGAGGAGGTCAAGGCAGGGACGGAGCGCCTCGGGTTCGTCGCCTGGCGAGAAGCCGCCGGGCTCGGCGCCCTGACGCTCGTGCTCGTCGGCGCCTCGGCGGTCGTCGTCCGGCGGCGACGGCCGACCTGATCGTCGGGCCGGCGTCAGATACGGGTCAGGCGGACGCCGGCGTCCAACGTCGTTCGGCCGGATCCCACGCCAGGCCGCCGGTCCCGGCGAGGACCGGCGCCAGGAAGCCCGCCACGAATCCGCGGGCCTCCGCGATCGTCGCCGGGTCGAGCCTCATCTCGTCGCGGAACCGGGCGTACGCGGTCGTCCAGGTGGCCGGGACTCGCGGCACCTCGGGAGGCCAGGCGTGGGTCAGCCGGCGATCGAACGTGACGCGACCGGCGTCGATCAGGTCATCCGAGCGGAACCCGAAACGCTGCGCGAACCAGACGAGATCGACCAGATCGCGAGCTCGGGTGTTGGCGGCACTCCGAGGCAGGGTGAGCGCGTGGATCTTCTCGGCCACGCTCTGGCCGAGCGGGTAGACCGGGAAGCGTGCGGGCGCGTAGCCCAGGCGCTCGAGGATCGGGTCCGAGGGGTGTTCCTCGGTATCGCCGACGATCGCGTCGCCCGCGCTCACGTCGGCCTTGAAGCGGACGAGCTCGGTACCGGCCAGTCGGGCGACGACGACGAACTGCCGGCCGCCGCCGGGCGGGCCTCCGAGCGAGGTCGCGGCGACGGGCGCTTCGTAGGCGAATAGATCGTCCAGGTCAGTCGCGAACGCGGCCGCCATCAGGTCGTTGGCGCGCTCGATCGTGGAGTCGACGCGCAGGTCGACGTCTTCCGTGAAGCGGGCGTCTCCGGGGCGGCGAAGCTGGTTGGCGAAGCCGCCCTTCACGACCCACGACCCTGCCGGCGCCGAGACCAGGAGGCGGGCGAGGAGGCGGTCGATCGCCACGACGAGATGGATCCGCCGGGGGACGACGCCGGCGCGCTTCGCCTCATTGGCCATCCGCGCCAGGAGGCTGGCCCGGGCGCTGCCCGCCGGAAGCGCGGGTCGATCACGCCGCGCCGTGCCGGAACAGGCGGTGCGCGCTCAGGCGCGCGAGGTCTGCGGCGGAGAGGAGCCCCCTGCTCTGAGCCTGGCGAGCCGCCTCGATCAGCTGGTCGGGATCGGACCCGATGCGGGCGCTGTCGAGCAGGGCGCGGACCGGGGTGCTGACCCACAAGCCGTCGCGAAGGACGCGCTCCCGCTCTGCACCCGTGCGGGAGCGGTGGAGCCGAACCCCCGATCGGCGGCTCAAACGGGAGGACTCGGGGATCGTCAGGTGGATCGCCGAGGGAATGAGGTCGCTGAGTCCGTGGAGCAGCAGCGCCGTCTCGTGGCTGAAGGTACCGAACGGGGCCAGCGCCTGCAGGGCGTAGAGCTCGTCGTCCGGCCCGATCGGCCAGTGCGTCAGACGCCAGAGCCCGTAGGCGACGTGCTCGATCTGGCCGTTCGAAGCCCGCCGTGGCAGCGCTCGACGGCTGAGACCATGTGCGCCTGCCTGTGCGGTCGTGAAGTAACCCCGCTGCAGCGCGGCCAGGGCGAAGAGATCTTGGCCTGACATGCGCAGACGTTACCGCACAGGTAACATTCACGCAAGTGTTTGGGCTAGCGGCAGGAGCGCGACCGGCCGATCGGGCAGGCGATCCCGGTCCCGCCGAGGCCGCAGTCGCCGTCCGGGTTTGTAAACCTGATCGGCTCCGGACGCGCTGGCTCAGCCGACCTCGCGCCGCCTGCCGAGTAGCAGGTAGGTCGTCATCTCGCCCTTCCCCTTGACCGCCACCCCGGGTCGCTCCTCGAAGCGGTAGCGGTCGCGCAGCAGCTCGTAGGTGGGGGCGGTCACCTGGATGGCGCGCGCCAGCCCGTGGGACTCCATCCGGCTGGCGGTGTTGACGGTGTCGCCCCACAGGTCGTAGATGAACTTCTTGCGGCCGATCACGCCGGCGATCAGCGGCCCGCTGGCGAGACCGACCCGGATCGAGAGCGCGGGGTGGCCCGGGCCGGCGAGGCGGTCGAGCGCCGGCTGCATCTCGAGCGCCATCTCGGCGGCGGCGGAC
>MGMJ01000122.1:12752-15087 GCA_001794945.1 Chloroflexi bacterium GWC2_73_18 | reverse complement strand
AGACCATGGCGCTCGACCAGCCGATCGAAGGCCGAGAACGCCTCGTCGAGCAGGCGGACGACCCGCTCCGGCTCCGAGCGCTCGGCGAAGGGGGTGAAGCCGACGATGTCGGCGAAGAGGACAGTCGCCTCGCGGTGCAGGTCGGCGATCAGCCCGTCGCCCTCCTTGAGGCGCGCGGCGATCGGGCCGGGGAGGACGTTGAGGAGGAGCCGCTCCGACTTCTCCTGCTCGACGCCGAGGCGACGGTGCTCCTCGGCGAGCGCAGCCATCGCCGCCTGCCGCTGGCGCACCATGTAGAAGAGGAGCAGGTACGCGGTCGCCGAGACGGCGACGATGTTGAGGGCGAAGAAGCCGACGCGCACGGGCTCGGGCATCGGCGGCACCGCGGAGGCCAGGAGGGGGTCGATGAACGCGGAGACGCCGACCAGCGCCGCCCAGGCGCCGAACCACGGGAGCGCCTGCCCCGGCCCGTAGACGAGCAGCGCCCCGAGCGGCGCGATGAACGCCCAGAGGCTGACCGCGCTGCCGTTGGCGAAGCCACCCAGGCTCCATTGCAGGAGCACCGGCAGCAGGAGCATGAAGACGAGCTGGCTGGCGCGGAAGGGGCGGAAGCGTTTCGTGCGGGCGAAGTGCACCAGGCTCGCCAGGCTGATCAGCTGGTAGCCGAACGGGATGGCGGCGGAGAGCGGGTAACCGAGCAACCAGTAGGTGGTGACCCAGATCGGGGCCAGCGAGACTACGATCGCCACCGCCAGCGTGAGCGTCGCCTTGCGCAGGCGCGTCTCGCCGTCGTCGGCGGGGAGGACGCCGACCGTGGCGACCCGCTCGAGCCAGGCGGGAAGGCGCTCGCGCAGACTCATGCCCGCGGGCGCGACCGGCCGATCGGGCAGGCGATCCCGGTGCCGCCGAGGCCGCAGTCGCCGTCCGGGTTCTTGGCGAGGTATTGCTGGTGGTACGCCTCGGCGAAGTAGAACGGCGGCCGCGCCTCGACCGCCGTCTCGGTGGAGGCGAAGACGATCGATCGATACCAGTTCCCGACGTCGCGGCCCTGGCGGAAGACCTGGGTCGGGTCGCGGTTCTCCCAGAACACCTTCAGCAGCGTCTCGTAGGGGACGACCGCCGGGTCGTAGACGACGCGGACGACCTCGACGTGGCCGGTCAGGCCCGTCCCGATCTCCTCGTAGGTCGGGTTCGGCGTCGCACCGCCGGCGTGACCGGCCGCCGTGATCCAGACGCCCGGGATCAACCAGAATCGCTGCTCCGCACCCCAGAAGCAGCCCATGGCGAACATGGCGATCTCGGTGCCGGCGGGATACGGAGGCGCCAGGCGCCGGCCGCTGACGAAGTGGGACCCGGGGTCGCCGATCGGCTCCGGCCGGCCGGGGAGGACCTCCTCGGGCTCGGGCAGGCGGGAGAGCAGTGGGAGCAGGCGCCTGGCATCCACGTCGGCGCTCACGGTACCCGACAGCGCCCGGTCACACGGCGCGGTCGAGCAGCTCGAGGACCGGGGCGAGCTCGGCGATCGACGCCTCGGTGATCGGGTCGAGGACGAGCTGGAGGTGGCCGATCCCCTCGCGGGCGTAGGCGCGCAGGCCTTCGGCCAGCTCCTCGGCCGAGCCGGCGAGCGGCGTCGCGCGGCGCTCCGGGTCGCCGTGCTTGCGCCCGGTCCCTCTGCTCAGGCGGACCTGCACCGCCACCGTGCGCTCGAGCGTCGCCGGGTCGCGCCCGGCCGCCCGGCAGGCGGCATCGACCGTCTCCCGGAGCGGGCGGACTTCCTCGGGTCGGTTGCCGGTCGCGTCGTACCAGGCGTTCCAGGAGTCGACGTACGGGACGGTGATTCGCAGCATCCGCTCCCCGGTCGAGCCGATCATCAGCGGCGGGCCGCCCGGGCGCGGTCGCGGGCGGAGCTCGCAGTCGCGCGCCTGGTAGTAGGTGCCGGCGAAGTCGATCGCCCCTTCGCGCAGGAGCGTCCGGACGATCGTGAAGGCCTCCTCGAAGCGGGCCACGCGGTGGTCGAAGGGGAAGCCAAAGGCATCGAACTCGACCTCGTTCCAGCCGGCGCCCAGGCCGAGGATGAGGCGGCCGCCGCTGATCTCGTCGACCGTCGCCGCCATCTTGGCGAGCATCGCCGGGGCGTGGAAGGCGGTGCACGCGACGAGCGGCCCGAGGGCGATCCGCTCCGTCGCGGCGGCGAGCGCGGCGAGGAGAGTCCAGGCCTCCCAGGGGCCGCTCGGTTCCTGCCCTGGATCGCGGTAGAGGAGGTGGTCGCCGACCCAGAGCGAGTCGAAGCCGACCGACTCGGCCATCCGCGCCATGGCGAGCAGCTCCGGCCAAC
>MGMJ01000122.1:0-12678 GCA_001794945.1 Chloroflexi bacterium GWC2_73_18 | reverse complement strand
AGGCTGCCGGGTCACCGGCTGTCGGTGGCCGTGAGAGCATGGGTAACCGCATGGCGCGAGAGTACGACGTTCGAGTCGACTGGACGCCCGGGCGGTGACCCGGGTCCTCCGTGACGGCTCGGATCGCGGCCAGAAGCCGGCCGCTGTCGCCGATCGGATGGCGAGTCCGATCGGGACGAGCCGCTGCTCCAGCCGCTGATGCCCCGGCTCGGGTGGGTCTACGCCGCGATCCTGCTCCTCGCGCTGCTGCCGTCGTCGGTCGTGGCCGGGGCGTTGCCGATCCTCCAGCGGGACTGGAGCGCCTCGAGCGCGGAGATGGGCCTCATCGTGGGGTCCTATCAACTCGGCTACGCGGCCGCGGTTCTGCTCCTGCTGCCGCTGACGGACCGGCTCTCGTCCGCCCGGGTGGTCCTCGGAGGCACCGTCCTGGCGGCGATCGGTTCGGTCGCCTTCGCCCTCATCGCGGCCGGACCGCTGTCGGCGGCCGTCTTCCAGGCGATGGCGGGGGCGGGGATCGCCGGCATCTACCTGCCGGGGTTGCGCATCGTCGCCGCGGCGGCGAACGAGCGCCGACGGGGCATGGCGGTGAGCGTCTACGTCGGTGCGTACTACGCCGCGTGGGCGCTCTCGCTCTGGCTCACCGGCATGCTCGTCGAGCTGGCGGACTGGCGAACGGCCGCCCTGGTCCTCGGCGGCCTCGCGAGCCTGTCCCTCGTCCTCGCCCTCCCGGCGCGACGGACCGCCGCTCCGTCCGCAAGGGGCCGTCCGGTCGTCGATCTTGGCGTGCTCCGCGAGGACGGCATCCGCCGCACGATCCTCGCGTACTCGGGGCACTCGTGGGAGATCTACGTCGCCCGAGGCTGGCTCCCGGCGCTGCTGGCGAGCCTCTTCGTCGCTTCCGGGGCCGACTCGACGAGCGCCGTCGGCGATGCGGCCCGGTGGACAGCGATCGCGGTCGGCCTCGGCGCGTTCGGGACGTCGGTCGGTGGCTGGGCATCCGATCGCTGGGGACGGGCGCGTTCAGCAGCGGTCGTCGCGTCCGGCAGCGCGGCCCTGTCGGTCGCGATCGGGCTCGCGCCCTCGGCCGCTCTCCTCGTCGTGATCGCGTGCCTCGCCGGGTTCGTCATGGCCGCAGACTCCGGCATCTACTCGACGACCATCACTGAGATCGCGCCGGCCGATAGGGTCGGATCTGCCCAGGCCGTCCAGTCGTTCTCGGGCTTCCTCGCGTCCGCGTTCGCGCCCGTCGTCGCCGGCGCGGTGCTCGACGCCGGGCTCGGTTACCCCGCCGTCTTCGCGGTCGGCGCGGCCGGCAGCGTCCTGGCTGCCCTGGCGATGCTCGGCCTTCGGTCGCGCGACCTGGTTCTAGCCTCGCGGCGAGGGCCGCTCATCGGGCGCGCCTCGGCCGCAGATCTTCCTGCCGTCGAGGCGCTGCTGACGGCCGCTGGCCTGCCACCCGATGGCGTCGGCGACGCATTCCGCTACGGCGTCGTCGCCCGGGAGCGGGGCGTGGCGGTCGGGGCTGCGGCCGTCGAGCCCTACGGCCACACGGGACTCCTTCGCTCCGTCGTCGTCCGGGCCGACCGACGCGGGGCGGGCCTCGGATGCGCCCTCGTCGCCGCCGCCGAGGCGCTCGCGCGCGAGCAGGGGATCCGCGACCTCTACCTGCTCACCGAGACCGCCACGACCTGGTTCCTCCGGCTCGGCTACGTCGCCGTGGAGCGGGCAGCCGTCCCACCCGCGGTCGCGGGATCCGTCCAGTTCACGCTGACCTGCTCCGCCACCGCCGTCGC
The DNA here is from genome assembly GCA_001794945.1 of Chloroflexi bacterium GWC2_73_18. Taxonomy (GTDB): domain Bacteria; phylum Chloroflexota; class Limnocylindria; order Limnocylindrales; family CSP1-4; genus GWC2-73-18. The sequence continues at coordinate 10,885 of MGMJ01000122.1, read as the reverse complement.
GATGGTCCGCCGGCTCGGCTGACCGGCGAGCCAGGCAGTGGCGAAGGCCACCGGGCTAGCGTTTCGGCGGGAGCGCGGCGACGTAGGCGAGCGCCCGCCCGATCCAGGTCTGGAGCGCGTCGAGGTCGGCGACGATCGCCGGCGGGAAGACGACGTATTCTTTCATCGGCCGGCCGGGCATCGGCTCGAAGGGCGCCGCCCCGTCCATCGCCAGCAGCTCGATCCTGGCCTCGTCCGGCAGCCGGACGACCCAGCGCCGCTCATGGAGACCGGTGAACATCTGGCCGTTGGCGAAGGCGGCCGGGTAGCCGAACATCTTTCGCTGCTCGGCCATCGGGTAGCGGGCGAGGACGGCGGCAAACCCCTCCACCAGCTCGGGCGGCGACTTCTCCCAGTGCATGGTGACGCGCAGTCTAGCGGCTCGCTCGGCCTCGCCGGTCAGCCGCGTTCAGCCCACGCCGAGCGTGCCGACCCCACCGCGGAACTCGATCTCGACCTTGTTCGCCGCGGCGTCGTAGTCGGGCGAGGCCCAGCCGCCGGCGGACGCGGGCGGGAAGCGCTGCGTGTCGATCTCGGTCGAGCCGATCGCCATCGTCGTGCGGACCGCGCCGCGACGCCCTCGGGGACGCGGAAGCGGACGCTCGCCGCACCGCCCTCCGCCTCGACCCGGGTGTAGCCGGCCGCCCTCGGCAGCCCGATCCGTGTCTGGCTGGCGCCGGTGCGGAGCTGGAGCTCGGCGAGGCGGTGCTCGGTCAGGTCGAGTTCGGCCTCGGCGGCGCCGGTGGCGAGGTGCAGGCGGAGCGGCACCTCGGTCGTCAGGCCGACCTGCCACTCGTGGCGGCGCCAGCCCCAGCCCACCCACGGCACGTCCGGCCAGAGGCGGACCCGTCCGCCGGGAGCCACTTCGTGACGGACGCCGCCCTCGAAGATGCCGTCCAGCAGGTGTCCCGTCGCGGCCGGTCCGACCGCCAGCCGTCCCGCCCCGAAGTCGAGCTGCACCTCAGCCTGGGTCGCGCCGGCCAGGTCGAAGGCGAGCGGCTGCGGCCCGCCGCTCGACCAGCCGCTCCCCGGCAGACCGGCGCCCCGGCCGGGCTTCCACCGCTCGGGCCCCCAACCCTCCGCCGGTCCCGTCGCCGACCGCCAGCTCCGCGGCAGGAGGGCGCCGACGACGAACAGGGCGCCCAGGCCGATCACCGCGGCGGCGAGGAGGAGCTGCGCCTCCTGTCCGATCCGCCGACCGCCGATCCCCAGGATGCCCTCGAAGAAGACGACGCCGGCCAGGAAGAGCCCGAGGCCGGCCGCCATCACCGGGACGCCTGAGCGGGCGACCCGCCACTGCGCCGTGAGGAGGCCGTAGAGGAAGAGGCCGAGGCCGACCGAGCCGGGGGCGATCAGGGCCCAGGCGTAGGCCCAGCTCTCCCAGTGGGCGGTCCGCGTCTGGTAGAGGAGGACCAGCCCGACCGTCGCGGCCATGGCGCCGGGGATCGCCAGGCCGACGCCTGGCTGCCCGCCCACGACGAGCGCGACCAGGAAGAGCGCCGCGCCGCCAGCGACGATCCAGAGCGGCCAGCTCCACCACTCGAACTCCAGCCCCGCCTGCTGGATCGCCAGGAAGACGATCCCGAAGACGATCAGCAGGGCGCCGATGACGAGGCCGGCGCGCTCGCCCGGCCCGCGGTCCTGGTCTATTCCGTGCCCCTCCTTTCCTGCCGCGGCACCCCCGCGTTCGGCCGCGGCGCGTTCGGCCGCGGCGCGTTCAGTCGCGGCGCTCGACGACGATCGTGCAGCGGGTGGCCAGCGCCGCGATCGCGCCGATCGCCGCCCAGACGGGGAGCAACGCCGCCCCGATGACGCCGATCGTCAGCGGAATCTCGACGAGGGTGTGGCCCTCCTCGTTCTGGATGTTGATGCGCCGCACGTTGCCCTCGTGGACGAGCTGGCGGACCTTCGCCAGCAGCTCGTCGCCGCTGATCTTGAACTCCTCGGTGCGGGTCTCCGTCTCGACCATGGTTCGGTTCTCCTCATGGATCGGCCACGTGGCGGCCCCCGTCCGCACGGTACCCGCGGGCCCCGCACGACCAGTGCCCCACCGCCCAAATCGACCGGTTCGACCGGCCCGGAGCCGCCGTGGGAAGGGAGCAACGATCGCCGCGTCGCCCGCGGACAGCCCTGCCGAATCGCCGCCAGAGGCACCGCTCTGGGCGCGCTCAGGCCCACAGCGAGGAGATCGGGGCGGCGACGATCCGATCGGCCAGGTGGTAGACCCGCGGGCCGGTGTGCAGGACGATGCCGGCGACGAACATGTCGCCGGCCCGGTCGCGAAGTCCGGCGAGGTGCCTCGCACTGCTGCTCGCGGGAGCCGAGTCGGCCTTGACTTCGATCGCGATCAGCCGACCCCCGCCCGCCTCGGCGAGCAGGTCGATCTCGAAGCGGCCCTGCTGCTGGCGGACGTGGTAGAGACGGGGCCGCGTCGCGCTGACGGCAAGCTCGGCCCGCAGCTGGGACGCGACGAACGTGTCGAGGAGCCGCCCGAGCAGGTCGCCGTGCCGCAGGACTGCGTTGGTGTCAAGCCGCAGCACGACGCCGACCAGCCCAGGATCGACCAGGTATCGCTTGGGAGACAGAACGAGGCGTTTCAAGCGATTCGAGGTCCAGGCGGGCAGCGATTCGACGACCAGCAGGTTCATGAGCAGTCGCTCGTAGGCGAGTGCGGTCTTGCGATTGACACCGGCCGCGTCGTAGAGCGTCTTGTCGTCCACCACCCCGGCTGTGTTGACCGCGTATGCATCGACGTATCGGCGGAGCCGGGCCGGGTCGCGGCCGCCGTCGACCTGCTCGATGTCGCGCGTGAGCAGGTGCTCGACATAGCTCTCGAGCCAGCGCTGACGCGCGGCCTCCGCCATCCCCAGTGCGGGCTGCGGGAAGCCGCTGCGGAGCAGCAGATCCATGTACCCACGCAGGTCGGGCGTGTCGCTCGCCGGGCGAAGCGCCTCACCGCGCTCGACGCGGTCCAGGAACGGCGCCTCGCCAAGGCCGCCGATCTGCTCGCGGACGGTCATGCCGCACAGCGGGATGCGCGTGAGTCGGCCCGTCCCCGGCCAGAGTTCGCCCTCGAGATCGCCCCGCACCGACCCGGTGATCAGGAAACGGCCGGGGGTCGGCTGGCCATCGACGGCGCGCTTGACCGCGCCCAGAACCCCGGGCACGACCTGCCACTCATCGAGCAGCACAGGCTCCGGGAGTCCGCGCAGCGCGGCGTCGGGATCGGAGCGGAACGCGACGGCTTCTGCTTCCCGGTCGAGCCGGACGACCGTCCGTGCGTAGCGGGTCGCCGTCGTCGTCTTGCCGGCCGCGCGCGGCCCGACGATGAACAGGGCGGGCAGCTCGGTCAGGAGCCTCTCGATCAGATCGTCGACCAGGCGGCGCTGGTAGGTTGCCATGCCACCGAGAGTACCACTTTCCCGCGTCGTGCGGTACCGCTTTGCCGCACTCTGCAATACCGCTTTCCCGCAACGGCGCAGGCCCGACCTCGGCGGAGGGGTCCCCGCGAAAAGGGACGCATCGGCCCTTCCGTGGAGCCCGCCGCCAAGGGCACCCTACGCCAATGGGGGCGGAGTATCGGATCCTCGGGACGTTCGAGGTCGCCGCCGACGGGCGGGTCGCCGATCTCGGGCCACCGAAGCAGCGCGCTCTCCTGGCGATCCTGCTCCTCCACGCCAACGAGATCGTCCCCGTCGATCGCCTGATCGACCTGCTGTGGGGGGATCGGCCGCCCCGAAGGGCGTCGCACGCCCTCGAGGTCTACGTCTCCGCGCTGCGCAAGGCGCTCGAACCGCTGGCCGGCGCCGACGTGATCGCATGGCGGCCCCCCGGCTACGTGCTTGCCGTGGATCCCGATTCGGTCGACGCGCGCCGGGTCGAGCGGCTGCTGGCGGAGGGGACGCGGCTCTTCGAGGCCGGGGACGCGGTCGGTGCGAAGGCGACGCTGGACCGGGCGCGCGAGCTGTGGCGGGGACCGCCCCTGTCGGACTTCGTCTACGAGGAGTTCGCCCAGCCCGACATCCGGCGACTCACCGAGCTGTGGCTTCACGGGACGGAGACCCTCGCGGCGGTCGAGCTGGCGCTCGGGCACGACCGGGAGGTCCTGCAGCTCGCCGATGCGGCGATTCGCGAAGACCCGCTCCGGGAGCGCCCCCGGGAGCTGCAGATGCTCTCGCTCTACCGGGCCGGCCGCCACGCCGAAGCGCTCCGTGCATACCAGTCCTTCACCGGGCTCCTGGCCGAGGAGCTGGGAGTCGAACCGACGCCCATCCTGCGGCGCCTGCAGGAGCGGATCCTCCTCCACGATCCCTCGCTTCTGCCCGAACGCCCCCCGGACTCGGTGGCGACGACGGCTCCGGCTCGGAACCCCTACAAGGGCCTGCGGGCGTTCGGCGAGGAAGACGCGGAGGACTTCTTCGGCCGCGAGGAGCTCGTCGGCCGGCTGCTCGAGGCGCTGGCCGGCGGCGCGCGTCTCCTGGCGCTCGTCGGGCCGTCCGGATGCGGCAAGTCGAGCGCCGTGAACGCGGGCCTGATCCCGGCGCTGCGGGCGGGGACCGTTCCCGGGTCCGAGCGCTGGTTCATCGCCCGGATGCTACCCGGAGCCCGTCTTTTCGAGGCGCGCGAGGCGGCCCTGCGTCGGGCGGCCGGTGCGTGGGGGCCCGACCCGAGGGAGCTCCTCGCCGAGGCCGACGGCGGTCTCGTGGAGGCAGCGCGGCGCATCCTTCCGGCCGGCGCCGAGCTGGTCCTCGTGGTCGACCAGTTCGAAGAGGTCTTCACTTCGGCGGAGGAGGCGGAGGGCGTCCGGTTCCTGCGAAGCCTGACGCGGACGGCCGCCGACGCAACCGGCCGGATCCGCGTCGTGCTGACGCTGCGGGCCGACTTCTACGATCGTCCGCTCCTCCAGGCGGCGTTCGCCTCCGTCTTCCTCCCCGGGGTCGTGAACGTCGTGCCGATGGCGGCGGCGGAGCTCGAGACGGCGGTGGTCGAGCCGGCCCGACGGGTCGGCGTCGAGATCGACCCGGCCCTGCTGGCGGAGCTCGTCTCGGAGACGGTCGATCGTCCGGGGGCGCTTCCCTTCCTCCAGCACATGCTGGCCGAGCTCTTCGATCGGCGAGCCGACGGGAAGCTGAGCCTCGACGCCTACCGGTCCCTGGGAGGCCTCCACGGCGCCCTGTCGCGTCGTGCCGAGGAGGTCTTCACCGGTTTCGACGAGGAGCGGGGACTGGCGGCCCGACAGGTGCTGCTCCGGCTCGTCCGCCTCGGAGAGGGAGCGAGGGACGCCGGGCGGCGCGTGCCGCTGCGCGAGCTGACCGGGCTCGAGATCGACCCGGTCGCCCTCTCCGACGTCCTCGCTGCCTTCGACCGGAACCGGCTCGTCTCGTTGGACCGTGACCCGGTCACCGGCGACGCCACCGTCGAGGTCGCGCACGAGGCGCTCCTCTCCGGGTGGGAGCGGTTGGCGGCGTGGATCGACCACGGGCGCACCGACCTTCGACTCCACGGTGCACTTGCGGCCCGGGTCGAGGAGTGGGCAGCCACGGGCCGCGCGAGCGACGACCTCCTCACCGGGAGCCGGCTGGAGGAGTACGAGGCCTGGGCTCGAGAGACGACCCTGCGCCTCACGGCGACGGAGCAGGCATTCGTGGATGCGAGCCTCGAACGCCGGCGCGCCGAGCAGGCCGACAGGGAGGCACGCGCGGCCCGCGAGCGCCGGCTGGAGCGCCGGGCCCGGGTCAGGCTCGTCGGTTTCGTCGGCGCCGTGGCCCTGTTCATCGCGGCCGCAGGCTACGGGCTCCTCGCCTGGCCGGGTCCGGCGCCGGACGTCGTGCTCGTCTACCCGGGGCCCGGCGACGCCGGCATGTACGACAGCATCGGCGCCGGGTTCGACGACGCCGTCACGCGGCTCGGCCTCGACGCACAGGTGGTGATCGAACGGCCGGAAGGCCTCCGGGAGCGGCTCCTCCGCCTCTCGGAGCAGGGCGTCCGTCTCATCGTCGTGGCGTTCGAGAGGAGCAATCCCGACGTCGAGATCGTGGCGCGGGACCACCCGGGGACCAGCTTCATCGCCAGCGACTACTGGGGCGAGCTTCTCAACGTCACGAAGCCGAGGTTGGCTGTCGAGGAGGGGGCATTCCTCGTCGGGGTGGCAGCGGCGCTCAACAGTTCGACCGGCACTGTGGGCGTCATCGGCGAGTTCGACGCGGCCGGCCAATGGTGGTTCGTCGGCGGGTTCGAGGCGGGCGCGCGTGAGGCTGATCCGGATGTCGAGGTGCTCATCTCCTACCTGCCCGAGGGTCCCATCACGTTCGTCACGGTCAACCGGGCGGCGCGCGACATGTACCGCGCCGGTGCAGACGTGATCTTCTACTCAGGCAGGTCCGCGCCACTCGGCCTGTTCGAGGCTGCGTGGAGCGAATCGGACGCGCAGGGCCGGCAGCTGTGGGCGATCGGGGTCGACACGAACTGGTATGTCGCCCTGCCGTTCGTCGGCCCGCGCGAGGGCCGCGAAGCCGGGGCGTGGCGCTCGAACGTGCTCACGTCGATGATCACGCGCTACGATCTGGCGATCTCGACGATGATCGACGGCTTCGCGCGCGGGGCGCTGGCGCCCGGCGAGCGGCGGTTCGGCCTCGCCGATGGCGCGTTCGAGCTCGCCACCAGCGGCGGCTTCCTGGCCGATGCCCGACCCGTCATCGATTCCCTGCGGAACCGGGTCGTCGCCGGCGAGATCGTGGTCCCTAGATACCCGGCCGATCGCGGTCCACCCCGGTAGGGCCGGCCATTGAGCGAGCGTTGAGCGGTGCCGAGGAGAGTCGCCTCCATAAAGGAGGTGTCCACCATGCGCAAGCCTGTCCTGGCGTTCGCCGCGGCAGCGATCCTGGTCGTGGCCTACGCGCCGGTCGGTCTCGCCACCACGACGAAGATCCCATTCGCGCTCCACGAGGTCGTCGACGCGGAGCTTGTGCCCGGTGAGTGGACGACGGTCGACGGCGTGCTCTCGGCACGGGGTGCGGTCTGGCACGCGGTGACCACCGGGACCCCGGCGATCGAGGGCACCGACACCGTCGTCCTCAACTTCGACCTCGACCTCGCCACCGGGAGCGGCGAGCTCTGGGGCACCGATCGCCTCGAGCCCACCCTGTCTCCGGGCGGGGGCTACGACTGCACGTGGCACGGGAAGTGGGTCGCCTTCACCTGGTCGGGCAAGGCCGTCTGCCACGGCGACGGCACCCTCCGCGGCTGGCAGCTCCGCTACACGATCGTGCCCGCCGGGGACGGGTACGACCTCCGCGGCTACTACTTCCTGCCCAGCCACTGACCCGGGCTCCGGGCGGGCGGCACAGAGGAGGTCGGCGATGCTGAAGCAGGACGTTCACGCTCCGGCCGTTCGGCCGGTGGCGGTTCCCCGGCCGCGGAACCTGGTTCCCTGGCTCGCGGGGGCGGTCGTCGTCCTGGCGGTCGCGGTCCTCGGACTGGGCGCGGTGATCGTGCAACCGATGGTGACCGCGACTCCAGGTGAGGCCCTCGTCGACCGGCTCATCGCGGCTTGGAACGTGTCCGACGAGCAGGAGATCCGGGCCGTCTACACCGACGACGCGATCATCTGGATGTCCCACAGCGCCACGCCGTCGGCGACGGGTATCGACGAGGTCGCCGACCTGGCCCGGTACGGCGGCGTGAAGGTCGAGCGCATCGGACCGGTGAGCGAGCGCGGGAACCTGGTCTGGCTTCTCCACCACGTGACCAGCGACTACGACGTCTCGGGTTCGGACGCGGTCCTGGTTCTCTACCTGCGCGACGGGAAGGTCGCCCAGCAGTGGGTCATCTGGGACGAGCTCGAGTAGGGCGAGCGAGCGACGTTTCAGGCCGAGGGCGGGGAGCTCCGTTCAGGGGTCTCTCGATCAGGTCGGCGACCAGACGGCGCCAGTAGTCGTCACGGGCTGTCGGGGTACCGCTTTCCCGCGTTGCGGAATACTGCTTTGCCGCGTCGGATGATGGCGCTCTGCCGCAGCTCGCCCTACCGCTCTCCGGCGACGGTGCCCCGCGTCAGCCCTCCTCCGCGAGGTTGGGGGCGAGCCAGCGCTCGGCCTCGGCGAGGCTCCAGCCCTTGCGCCGCGCGTAGTCGGCGAGCTGGTCGCGCCCGATCCGCCCGACGCCGAAGTAGCGCGCCTCGGGGTGCCAGAGGTACCAGCCGCTCACCGAGGCGGCCGGCAGCATGGCGAAGTTCTCGGTGAGGGTGATCCCGGCGCGCGCCTCGGCCTCGAGAAGGGCGAAGAGGATCCGCTTCTCGGTGTGGTCGGGGCAGGCCGGGTAGCCCGGCGCCGGGCGGATCCCCTGGTACGCCTCGCGGATCAGCGCTTCGCTGTCGAGATCCTCGTCGGGGGCGTAGCCCCAGAACTCGCGCCGGACCCGCTCGTGGAGCCGCTCAGCGAACGCCTCGGCGAGCCGATCGGCGAGCGCCTTGGTCATGATCGCGTGGTAGTCGTCGTGAGCCGCGATGAAGCGTGCGACGAGTGTGTCGGCGCCGATCCCCGCGGTGACGGCGAAGGCGCCGAGGTGGTCGTGCAGGCCGCTGCCTCGCGGGGCGACGAAGTCGGCGAGCGCCAGGTTCGGGCGGTCGGCCGACTTCACCAGCTGCTGGCGGAGCGTGTGGACCACCGCGCGAACCGATCGGTGCTCCTCGTCGGCGTAGAGCTCGATGTCGTCGTCGGGGGTGCCGGCGGCCGGGAAGAAACCGACAGCCGCGCGCGCCCGCAGGAGCCGCTCCTCGACGATCCGCGCGAGCAGCGCCTGCGCGTCGGCGAAGAGGGTGCGGGCCGCCTCCCCGACGGCCGGGTCGTCGAGGACCGCGGGGTAGCGGCCAGGTAGCTCCCAGGCGGAGAAGAAGGGGCTCCAGTCGATCCGCTCGACCAGCTCCGCGAGCGGGTAGTCGTCGAGGGCGCGGACGCCGACGAACGATGGCTGCGGCGGCACGAGCACCGACCAGTGGATCCGCAGCCGGTTCGCGCGCGCCTCTTCGAGCGTCGCCCGGCGCGTCCGGCCGTCGCGCTCGCCGCGCTCGCGGCGCAGCTCGGCGTACTCGGCGCGCACCCGTTCGACGAAGCGCGGCCGCTCCGCGGCATTCATCAGGTTCGCCACCACCCCGACCGCACGCGAGGCGTCGGGGACGTGGACGACCGGCCCCGAGTAGCGCGGCTCGATCTTCACCGCGGTGTGTGCCCGCGACGTCGTCGCCCCGCCGATGAGGAGCGGAACGGTGAAGCCGAGCCGCTCCATCTCGGACGCGACGACGGTCATCTCCTCGAGCGAGGGGGTGATGAGCCCGCTGAGGCCGACCAGGTCGGCCCGCTCGCGGCGCGCCGTCTCGAGGATCGTCGCCCCCGGCACCATGGCGCCCAGGTCGATCACCTCGTAGCCGTTGCACTGGAGCACGACGCCGACGATGCTCTTGCCGATGTCGTGGACGTCGCCCTTGACCGTGGCCATGACGATCTTGCCGCTGGAGCGTGGCGTCCCGCCGTCCTGTTCCGCCTCGAGGAAGGGGACGAGATGGGCGACCGCCTGCTTCATGACCCGGGCGCTCTTGACGACCTGGGGGAGGAACATCCGCCCCGCCCCGAAGAGGTCGCCCACCACGTTCATCCCGTCCATCAGCGGCCCCTCGATCACCTCGATGGGGTGGGCGACGGCGCGGCGCGCCTCCTCGGTGTCCTCGACGATGAAGTCGGCGATCCCCTCGACCAGCGCGTGCCTGAGCCGCTCGGCGACCGGCCAGGAGCGCCAGGCGAGGTCGGCCTTCCGCTCGATCGGTCCGGCCTCGACGGTGGCGGCGACCTCCAGGAGCCGCTCGGTCGCGTCGGGGCGGCGGTCGAGGACGACGTCCTCGACACGCTCGCGCAGGTCGGCCGGGATCTCGTCGTAGATGGTGAGCGCGCCCGGGTTGACGATCCCCATGTCCATCCCGGCCGCGACGGCGTGGTAGAGGAAGACCGAGTGGATCGCCTGGCGGACCGCCTCGTTGCCGCGGAAGGCGAAGGAGACGTTGCTGACGCCGCCGCTCACCAGCGCCCCGGGAAGCGCCGCCTTGATGCGGCGCACCGCCTCGACGTAGTCGAGCGCGTAGCGGCGGTGCTCCTCGATGCCGGTGGCCACGGCGAAGATGTTGGGATCGAGGATGACGTCCTCCGGCGGGAAGCCGGCCTCCTCGGTGAGCAGGCGGTAGGCGCGTGCGCAGATCTCGAGCTTCCGTTCGACCGAGTCGGCCTGGCCGCGTTCGTCGAAGGCCATGACGATGGCGGCGGCGCCGTAGCGGCGGACGAGGCGCGCCTGGCGCAGGAACTCCTCCTCCCCCTCCTTGAGGCTGAGCGAGTTGACGATCCCCTTGCCCTGGAGGCACTTGAGGCCTGCCTCGAGGACTGACCACTTCGAGGAGTCGACCACGACCGGCACCTTGGCGATCGTCGGTTCGACGGCCACCAGGTCGAGGAACGTCGTCATCGCCCGCTCGGCGTCGAGGAGCCCCTCGTCCATGTTGACGTCTATCGCCTGGGCGCCGTTCTCGACCTGCTCGCGGGCGATCTCGACCGCCTCGGCGTAGCGCCCCTCGGTGACGAGGCGGGCGAAACGGCGCGAGCCGGAGACGTTGGTCCGCTCGCCGATGTTGACGAAGAGGCTGTCCGGGCCGACGGTGAGCGGCTCGAGGCCGCTGAGCCGGCAGGCGGGCGTAAGGTCGGGCGGGATGCGCGGCGGGAGGCCGTGGACCGCCTCGGCGATGGCGCGCACGTGCGCGGGGGTCGTGCCGCAGCAGCCGCCGGCGAGGTTGACGAGGCCGCTCTCGGCGAAC
>MGMJ01000121.1:2076-43002 GCA_001794945.1 Chloroflexi bacterium GWC2_73_18 | reverse complement strand
CGGCCGTCGGGAGAGAGGTCGTGCTCCTCGACGACGACCTGGCGGCGGATCACCTCCGGGGTCATGGGCGGGCGGAGGCGGCCGCGTCGGCGCGGCACGACAGTCGCTGCGTTCATGACCGGGACGCTAGCAGACCGGACGTTGTCGCGGCGGGATGCTTCGCGCGTGCCCACGCCGCCGCCGATCGCCTCCATGCACCCCGCTGCGTTACCCTGTCGCCGATGGTCCTCCCCGGCGTGCCCGCGGTCGGGCCGGTCGTCGCGGCCGACGTGCGCCACGCGCTGCGCAGCGGCCGCGCCGTCGTCGCGCTCGAGTCGAGCCTCATCACGCACGGGCTGCCGCGCCCGCTCAACCTGGAGGTGGCGCTCGCCTGCGAGGCGCGCGTGCGCGGCGAAGGCGCCGTCCCGGCCACGGTCGCGGTCCATGACGGGCGCCTGCTCGTCGGACTGCGGCGCGAAGCGCTGGAGGAACTCAGCGCCGCGGAGGACGCGTCCAAGGCGTCGCGCCACACGCTGGCCGCGGCGCTCGGCCGCCCCGGCTGGGCCGGCACGACCGTCTCGGCCACGATGATCGCCGCCCACGCCGCGGGGATCGCCATCCTCGCCACCGGCGGGATCGGCGGCGTCCACCACGACGCCGGGCGCAGCTTCGACGTCTCGGCCGATCTCGAGGAGCTGGCCCGTACGCCGGTGGCGGTCGTCTGCTCGGGCCCCAAGTCGATCGTCGACGCGCGGCTCACGCTCGAGTACCTCGAGACCCGGGGCGTCCCGGTCGTCGGCTGCGGGACCGACGAGCTGCCCGGCTTCTGGGCCCGCGAGACCGGCCTGCCCGTGCCGGCCGGGGTCGGCACGCCCGAGGAGGCGGCCGCGCTCGCCATCCGCCACTGGGGGCTCGGTCTCGGGACCGGCATCGTCTTTGCCGTTCCCGTCCCCCGCGAGGCCGAGCTCCCCCGCGAAGACGCCCGGGAAGCGATCGCGCAGGCGCTCGCCGAGGCCGGTGCGGCGGAGATCACCGGCGCGGCCGCCACGCCCTGGCTGCTCGCCAGGATCGGCGAGCTGACCGGGGGCCGCTCGGTCGTCGCCAACCGCGCCCTCATCGAGCACAACGCCGGGATCGCCGCCCGGATCGCCGTGGCGCTGCTGCGCTACTCGGGTGGGGACCGGGCGCGCGCGTGACCGAGGCCGGTCCCACGCCGCCCGCCGTCGAGACGCGCGGACTGGAGCGCATCTACCGGATCAAGCCGCGGCCGGTCACCGCCCTGGCCGGTGTGGACGTGCGCGTCGAGCCGGGCGAGTTCTTCGGCCTGCTCGGGCCCAACGGCGCGGGCAAGACGACGCTCATCAAGATCCTGACGACGCTGCTGCTGCCGACCTCGGGGAGCGCCCGCGTCTTCGGCTTCGATGTCGTTTCCGAGACGAAGCAGATCCGCCGCATCATGAACATGGTCGCCGGTGGGGAGCAGTCGGGCTACGGCATCCTGACCACCCGCGAGCAGCTCTGGATGTTCAGCCAGTTCTACGGGCTGGGGACCCGCGAGGGCTGGCGCCGCGTCGACGAGCTGGTGGAGCTGGTCGGCCTGACGGAGCAGCGCGAGCAGCGGGTCTCGACGCTCTCCACCGGCCAGCGCCAGAAGCTCAACGTGGCGCGCGGACTGCTCAACGACCCGTGGATCCTCTTCCTCGACGAGCCGACGCTGGGGCTCGACGTGGGGGCGGCGCGGGCGGTCCGAGAGCTGATGACCGCCTGGCGGGCCGCCGTCCCCGGCCGCACGATCCTGCTGACGACCCACTACATGGCCGAGGCCGACGAGCTGTGCGAGCGGATCGCCATCGTCGACCGCGGGCGGATCCTGGCGATCGGTACGCCGGCCGAGTTGAAGCGGCGCGTCCAGCGGGAGTCGATCTTCCGCCTCGAGGTCGATCGCCTGGCGGCCGGCGCGCGGGCGCTGGCGCCGCTCCCCGGGGTCGTCAGCGCGGTGCCCGCCTCCGAGGCCGACACCGGGCGAGAGGCGGCCGGGCGCGGGACCGTGGCGATCACCCTGGTCCTCCGCGACGACGCCGCGCTCGGCGGTGTCGTCGGCGCGCTCGGCGAGCTGGGGGCGCGGATCGTGGCGCTCCGGAAGTCGGAGCCGACCCTCGAGGACGTCTTCGTCGAGCTGGTCGGACGTGGCTTCGAGGACGAGGCGGAAGGCGATGGCGCGCGGCCACCGATGCCGGGGGCGGAGCCGGCCGCCCCGGGTCCGTCGCACACGACCCACCCGCACGAGCCGGGCGAGCCGTCCGACGAGCCGCTCGCCACGTGAACGCCCTCGTCCACCGGCAGACCGCCGGCCCGCGCGAGGCGGCGCGCTGGAACCGCGGGCGCATCCTCGCCAACAACCTGCGCAGCGTCGCCGGCCGCGCCTACCCGCGCATCGCCGGGCTGGCGCGGGAGCCGTCGTGGGTCTTCTTCGAGATCCTCCTGCCGTTCCTCACCACGTCGAGCTTCGTCTTCGTCTACCGCGCCCTGGCGGCTCCGCCCGAGTACGTCGGTTTCGTCGTCCTGGGTGGGGCGATGAGCGCCTTCTGGATCAACGTCATCTGGATGATGGCGGCGCAGCTCTACTGGGAGCGCGACCAGGGCAACCTCGAGCTCTACTTCGCCGCGCCGATGGACCTCATGAGCGTCCTCTTCGGGATGGCCATCGGGGGCCTCGTCATGAGCTCGACGCGGGGCGCGGTCGTCCTCGTCATCGCCACCCTCCTCTACGGCGTCACGTTCAGCGTGGCGCAGTGGGCGCTCCTCCTCGCCGTCTTCGTGCTGACCCTCGCCGCCCTCTACGGCCTCGGCATGGTCCTGGCCAGCCTCTTCCTGATGTGGGGGCGAGAGGCGTGGCACCTGACCCAGCTGCTGCAGGAGCCGGTCTACTTCGTTTCAGGGCTCAACTTCCCGGTCGGGCGGCTCGGCTTCCTCGGGGCCATGGCGATCGCCACGCTGCCGCTGGCGGTCGGCCTCGACGCCATGCGCCAGCTCGCCTTCGCCGGCTCGGCCGTCACCCTCGGCACGCCGACGCCCGAGGTCGAGGCGCTCATCCTGGTCGCCATGACCATCGTCTTCCTGGTGGCCGCCCGGTTCGCGCTGCGCACGCTCGAGCGCCTGGCGCGGCGCGAGGGCCGCCTGGTGACGCGCTGGAGATGAGCAGGACGGCGGTGAGCGGCTCGGCGATGAGCGAGGCGGTGGCCCTCGATCCGGGGCGCCTGCGCGGTCGGCCGGTCCGCGACGCCTGGCGCAGCTTCGCCACCGCCGCCCGGCTCGGCTGGCAGATGGAGGCGAACTGGACCGACCCGCTCCTCTTCTTCATCTACTCGGTCGCCAAGCCGGTCGCCGCGGCGCTCATCCTGGTGGTCATGATCGAGGTGATCGGCGGATCGGCCGGGCGAGGGCTGCGCGCCTTCGTCGTCGTCGGCAGCGCCCTCTGGTCGTTCGTCGTGAGCGGGATGGCGGGGCTCGCCTGGTCGGTCCTCGACGACCGCGAGCGCTACCGGATGCTCAAGTACGTCTACGTCAGCCCGAGCGCGTTCGGGATCGTCCTCCTCGGCCGCGGCATGGCACGGCTCGCCATCGGGGCGATGGGCGCGGCGATCACCCTCGCCGTGGGGGTCGCCTTCCTCGGCGTCCCGCTCGACCTGGCGCGGGTCGACTGGCCGCTCCTGGCCGTCGCTATGCCGCTCGGGCTGGTCGCCATCGTGGCGCTCGGGGCGATGCTCGCCGCCGTCTGCCTGCAGACGCGCCAGGAGTCGTGGTCCTACCCGGAGGCGGCCGCCGGCGCCCTTTTCCTCGTCGTCGGCGCCGTCTTCCCCCTGCACGTCCTGCCTGCGATGGCACAGGCGGCCGGGTTGCTCACGCCGCTCACCTGGTGGCTCGAGGGAGTCCGGCAGGCCCTCGTGCCGGGGAGCGCCTCGGCGATCGGGGGGGATGGCTCGCTGTGGGCCGAGCTGAGCGGTCACGCCACCCCCGGGGGCATCGAGATAACGGCCGCCTTGCTGGCCACCAGCGCGCTGGTTACACTCGTGGCGGCGACCGTCTTCCGCCTGAGCGAGCGGCGGGCCAAGGACCGGGGGCTGATCGACCGCACGAGCGGCTCCTGAGGGAGGGCGCTGGATGCGCATCTACGAGGGGAGCCCGCGCCAGGACTACGAAGAGGTCCTGCGCTCGATCGGCGCCTTCCTGGACCAGCACGGGATGCGCGAGATCCTGCTGGCCGAGGCGCCCGACGGCTTCATCGTGCAGGGGCTCGCCATGGGCGGCGCCACCGGGCAGTGGTCGGAGTCGATCGCGCAGCAACAGAAGGAGACGCTCACCTTCCTCGACGACGACATCGCCCGCTTCATGGAGGAGGCGATCACCCGCCGCAACCCGGCCTCCCCGCCGCCGGACTTCGCCCGGGCCGGCCGCTACGAGAAGGCGCTCCGCGTCCTGGGCCGCTACATCGACCAGCAGCGCCCCCGCGACGTCTTCTTCTTCGAACAGGACGGCGCCTTCGTGTTGCGGCTCCTGATGCAGACGCAGGCTGGCTCCCGGCACGTGCTGGCCGAGTTCACTCGCGAGGACATCGAACAGATGGTCGCCCAGGGCCCCGCCTGGCGCGACCAGCCCAGGCCGGCGCCCAGCGCCGCACCGCCGTCCGAATGATCCGACCGTAAGGAGGAACGACCCATGAAGGCACTGCGCATGGTCGCCGTCGCGCTCGGCGTGACGCTCGCCGCCCTGATCGTCATCCCGCTGATCGTCCTGGCCGGCCTCTTCGTCTGGCTCAAGCTGACCGAGGAGGCCGACGAGGAGGCGCTCGAGCTCGAGCAGGAGGGCTGACGCCCGATCGACACGGCCGCCGATCCTGGCGGCGTGAGCGGACCGATCGGCCTCGTCGGCGCCCCGACGGCGTTCGGCGATCCCGCCGGGCCGCCTCCCCCTAGGCGCCGGCCGGCGTGAGCGCAGCGTAGAGCGCCGACGGCGCGTACGGCCGAAGGAGGACCCGCGCGCCCGCGGCGGCGAGCGTCTCACGCAGGGCGTCTCGCGGCGCGGAGAGGATCACCACCACGGGCACCGTGGCGCCGGCCGCGAGTCGCTCGATGCCGACCTCGTCGACCGCCCCCGCCTCGGCGGCGAGGTCGAGCACGATCGCCCGTGGCGATCGCCGCGGTCCCCGCTGCTGTGCCGCCTCCGCGATGGAGCGGCACCTGGTCGCATCGAACCCGCCGAGCCGGAGCGTCACCTCGAGGACGCGGAACCAGCGATCGTCGGAGGCCACCACCAGCACGGGGACGGAGCCCACGACCGGGACTGTACACCAGTGAAGGGCGCTGACCCGCCCTTCGAACCGTCCATGGCGGTCGCCCGAGCGCGAGGCGACGCCCGATCGCCTGGCCGGCCCTCTCCGCCGCCGCCGCGAGGCGTTCGTGACGGGCCTCCGGGCGCATGCCACCGCGCCCGGCGCGCCGGGGATCGCCTTCGAGCGGGGCGAGCGCCAGGAGGGCCGCCTGGGGCCGCTCCCGGCCGCCGCCTCCGGAGCGCGGCCTGCCCGGCCTCGTGGCGGTGGGGGCCTCGTCCGGCGGCCTCCCGCCGACGTTCTGCGCAGCAGGACAGACTCCATCCCCTCGGCCACCGGCCGGGAGGTGGGCGCGCGTGGGGCGGGGGCGAGCGTGCGGGGCGGGGGCGAGGCCGGGGCAGCGCGCCGATCCCCCTTGTCCGAGGTGGGCGCCGCGGCCCCCTGGTGCCCCCCCGCGGCCGGCAGGACGGTGCGGGCCGTGGCCCGGCGTCCTCGTTCCGTCGCCCGATCGATGCGGGTACGTGGCTTCGGGCGGGCATGGGCGGGTCGGCGGGTCCGCGGCGGGCTTTGTCCTGGCCAGCAGAACGCGAGACGGCACCGCTCCAGCCGGGCCGCCGCCGCCCCGGGCCGCCGCCGCCCCCACCGAGCCGGTCCCCGCCGGGCTCCCCCTGGCAGGCCTTCGATCGGTCGGCGTCCCCCTGGGTCGCGCGAACCTCGCGGCCTGACCTTACACTTCGCCCAAGTGGTCACGGCCTGTCCCTGCAAGCGAGGCTAGCCGGCGAGGTGGACGGACGGCTCGAGGCGCTCCTGCGCGCGGTCGCCGAGCGGAACGGCTCGGACCTTCTCTTTGCCCCGGGGGTCCCACCGACGGCGCGCGTCGATGGCGCGCTCGTCCCGCTGGAGACGGCGCCGCTCCTCCCTGACGAGACGGCCGCGCTCGCCCGCACGCTCGCGGGGGAACGCTGGAGCGAGCTCCAGTCGCGCCGCGAGATCGACTTCAGCTTCGCCTTCGGCGAGACCGCGCGCATCCGCGCCAACCTCTTCTTCCAGCGCGGCACGCTCGCCGGCGCCCTGCGGCTCGTCCCCTACGAGATCCCCTCGCTCGAGGCGCTCGGAGCGCCGGCCGTCTGCGCCGAGCTGGTCGGTCGGCCGAATGGCCTGATCCTGGTGACCGGCCCGACCGGCGCCGGCAAGTCGACCACCCTGGCCGCCATGGTCGACCGGGTCAATCGCGAACGGGCGGTCAACGTCATCACCATCGAGGACCCGATCGAGTACGTCCACCGCCACCGTCGCTCGATCGTGGTGCAGCGGGAGGTCGGCTCGGACACCCTCGACTTCGCCCGCGCCCTGCGCGCCGCGCTGCGCGAGAACCCCGACGTCGTGCAGGTGGGGGAGATGCGCGACCTCGAGACGATCGCGGCGGTGCTGACGCTGGCGGAGACGGGCCACCTGGTCCTCGCCACGCTCCACACCAACGACACCGCCCAGGCGGTCGACCGGATCGTCGACGTCTTCCCCCCCGGGCAGCAGCGCCAGGTCCGGATCCAGCTCTCGCAGACGCTCCTGGCGATCCTCCACCAGGTGCTCCTGCCGCGCCGGGACGAAGGGGGGAGAGTCGCCGCCTTCGAGGTGATGCTCGCCACGCCGGCGATCCGCAACCTGATCAAGGAGGGCAAGACCAACCAGTTGCGCAACGTCATCCAGACGGGCGCGGCGGCCGGCATGCGGACGCTCGAGGCGGACCTGCGCCGCCTGATCCACGAGGGCCTGGTGGATCCGGCAGACGCCGCGACGGCCACGCTCCACCCCGAGGAGCTGGCGGTCTAGGAACGACGAACGGCGCTCCCGCGAGGGGAGCGCCGTTCGGCCGGCGTGACGGTGGGTCTTCGGTCGTCAGCTACAGCCGCCGGTGGCGGCCGCCGAGACAAGTGCGGCGGCGGTCCAGGTGTACGAGCCCTTGGTCGTCGACTGGCGCAGGTAGGTCGGTGAGAGCGCCTCGGCGCCGGTGCCGGCCGGCAGGGCCGAGAAGTCGTTGGTCGCCGTTGCCTGGGCGGTCACGCCCGTGATGTTGTTCTTGGCCAGCATCGCGTCCATCGCGGTCTGCACCGTCCGCAGCTCCTCCGCGCACGCGTTCGTCTTGGCCGTCGAGGTGAGACCCACCAGGCTCGAGGTGACGATCGCGGCGAGGATGCCGAGGATGGTGACCACCACGAGCATCTCCACGAGCGTGAAGCCACGCTCGTCGCGATGCATCCGTCGCAGCGATCCGATCATCTCCACGGTTCTCCTTGCTGGTGCCCCTGCCCGGGCCGTTGCCGTCACTGCCGGCCACCGCTCTCCGGTGCCGGGGTCGGCGCCGTGTTGCCTCGTGTCACCGACCGCGCTCATACTCATCCATCTGGCGGAGGAACGGAACGGCCCGATGGTCCCGGTCGCGCTGGTACCTCCGAGCGACCCTCCGGCGCCCTGCCGCGCTCCGCTCACTTCGTGGTGGTCCAGCTCGAGAGCGTCGGCACACCCGCGCCGACGTCGGTGTAGGTCGTCGTCACCGTGGCCGCGCCGGCGGTGGCGGTCACCGTGGCCAGGCCGCCCGGCGCCGCCCCCCCCACTGCCACCATGCGGTTGCCGGCGGTCACCGCGTAGAGGTCGCCGTCGGTGCCGACGACGATCTCGGAGCGGACGGCGCCCAGGCCGACCGCCTGCGTCCAGCTGGTCGAGCCGCTCGCGCCGTTGTCGGCGATCCGGTAGAGGCTGCCGGCGTCGTTGCCCAGGTAGAGGAAGCCGGCCGAGTCCATCGCCAGGCCGGACTGGATGGGCGAGGCGACCGGCGTGTAGGTCCAGCGCGTGGCGGCCGAGTTGCCGAGGTCCTCGAGCTTGCGGATCCCGCCCGCGCTGTCCGCCACGAAGACGAACTCCTGGCTGCCGCTCGTCGCCAGGACCGGCGCGCTGAAGGCGTTGGCGCCGAGGGCGACCGACCAGTCCTGGCCGGAGGAGTTGCCCAGGTCGCGGATGGCGCGGATCGTGCTGTTCGCCCCCGTTCCCACGTAGACGTGGTTGCGGGCGCCGGTGTCGTGGAAGACCGGCGCGGTGAGAACGGCGCCGGCCGAGACCGTGCGGGTCCAGGACTGCGCCCCGGTCGTCGCGTCGTAGGCGCGCACGATGCCGGTGGAGGTCGCCACGTAGACGCGGTCCTCGGCCACGTTGAGCGCCACCGGCACGGCGACCGCGCCGCCGGTCGCGCTGCTCCAGAGCGGCGGGTTGTTGCCGGCCGCGGTCGTGTCGAAGGCGTAGACGGTCGAGTTCCGCGCGGCGAGGTAGGCCCGCGTGCCGGCGACGTTCAGCTTGGCCCCGCCCACGAAGCCGACCCCCGCGCCGTTGCCCAGGCTGTACGACCAGGTGATCGAGACGCCTGTCTTCGCCGCGTCCTCGGTCAGGCCGAAGACCTTCGAGGCGGTGGCCGCGGCGCCGTCGGTGGCGGCCACGATCATCTTCGCCCCGCCGCCCGTGGTCAGGATCGCCGGGCTGCCGCTGAACGTGCCGACCGCCGGAATCTGTCCGGCGGAGAGGAAGCTCCAGGCGAGCTGCCCGTCGGGGCGGTAGGCGTAGAGGCCGGTCGTCGCCCCGACGTAGACGTAGCCGTCGGCGGCGACCGTCGCGCTTGCCACCGGCGTGCCCTGGGCCAGGGTGGGGAAGGTGCTCCAGCGAGCGTTGTAGCTCGCCGGTCCGGGCGCGCTGGTCGTCGCCTGGCTCCGCCCGTTCCAGCCCCACTGCTGCCAGCCGGCGCCGCTGCCCCCGGGCGGCGGCGCGACGCTCACCGTCGTCGACACGGTGAGGCCGTTGATCGTGATGGCGGGTGGGTTGCCGGCCTGGCCGTTGCGCTGCCACCAGATCCCCAGCTCGGCGCCGGCGTCCGCGGCATGGAGGGCGTCCGCCTGGCCGTCGCTGGCGGCGGTCACCCGCAGCGCGGTCGAGGCCTGCACGGCCAGGGCGGTCCCCAGCAGGAAGAGGAGCGTCACCAGCGCCAGCACGACCGCCAGCGACTGGCCCCGCTCGTCGCGGTGGAGGGCGCCGGCGACGCGGTGGAGACGCGAGATCATGGCGCTACCGGCACCGCCGCTCACCAGAGGCGCGGCCGCGCCCGCAGGGAGTGGCTCACCGACTCGCCGCTCGGGCCGGTGACGGTCAGGTCGAGCCGGATCGTCCAGTCGCCGCCCGTGTCCCGCTCGACCTGCCAGGTGCAGGCGGCCACGTTTCGGGCGACGGTGAGCGTCCCGGCGCCGCTGACCCGCTGGAGCCAGAGCGGGCCGTCGGTCGCCGAGGCGGTCGTCCCGAAACGGACCGAGGCGCCGCCCTCGAGGAAACCGAGGTCGATCGTCGTGCTGCAGGATGTCGCCGTCGTCTGGCTCTTCGCCGGCGCCGACGCCGTCGCCATGGCGGCGTCGCGGTCGAGGTCGAGCGAGACGACGGCCAGGGCGCCGGCGATCCGGTTCTGGTCGTCGGCGCGCAGGCGCAACTGGTTGGTGGTGAAGATCGCCGAGGTGATGCCGGCCATGACGAGTGCGCTCACCAGCGTCCCGACGAGCAGCTCGGTGACGCTCGCCCCCGACTCGTCCGCGGCGAGCCGGCGGAGCCGGGCGAGCGTGCTCATCGGTTCGCCTTGGCGAACTCCAGCGTGACCGCGGCCGTGCCGTCCGAGCCCATGGCGACCGTCACCTTCTGGAGTCCGTTCGCGTTCTGCGTCCCCACCCAGGCCGAGACACCGTCCCACCAGGCGACCGTGACGGTCCGCGTCACGCCCCAGGGGAGCGTCTCGTAGTAGGCGCTGTAGTCGCCGTTCGCCTGGTACGGTGCCGCCTCGATACGCGCCGCCTGGGCCCGTGCCGTCGCCTGGGCGAGGGCGACCAGCTCGGCCCGGCGGCTGGCGATGGCGAGCGTCGAGAAGCTCCCCACCAGCACGACGAGGGCGATCGCCAGCAGCGCACTGGAGACGAGCGCCTCGATCAGGCCGACGCCGCGCTCGTCGCGGTGGAGCCGGCGCAGCAGCCCGATCATCGGATGTGCCCGAGGATCCCGTAGAGCGGCGTCACCACCGAGAGCGCCACGAAGCCGACCATCATGGCGACGCCGACGATCATCATCGGCTCGATGATGGTGACCATCTGGCGGGTCCGGTACTCGAGGTCCTCGTCCATGAAGTCGGCCGCCTCTTCGAGGTAGCGGTCGAGCGTCCCGGTCTCCTCGCCGACGCGGACCATCTGGATCAGCATCGAGCTGAAGAGCCCCGACTCGGCCAGCGGCCCGGCGATCCCCTCGCCGACGAGCAGCCGCTCGCGCGCCGGCCGCAGCCGCTCGCGGTAGACGTGGTTGCCGGTGCCGTTGATGACGATCTCGAAGGCCTGGCCGATCGGCACCCCGGCGCGCACCAGGATCCCCAGCGTGCGGGCGAAGCGGGCGGCGATGCCGAGCCGGACGAGCGGCCCGAAGACCGGCGTGCGGAGCACCAGGCGGTGGCGCAGCCGGCGGATCGGCCCCGCGTTGCGGGCCAGGTAGGCGAGCACCAGCAGCAACAGGACCGCCGCTCCGCTGAGCAGGCCGTAGCGCTCACCGAACCAGCCCAGCGCCATCAGGACCCGCGTCGGCACCGGTAGTTCGGCGTCGAAATCGGCGAAGAGGGCCACGAAGGCGGGCAGCACGAAGGTGATCAGGATGAAGACGACGATGACGGCGAGCCCGAGGACCAGCGAGGGGTAGAGCATCGCCTGCCGGATCCGGCGTGCCGTCCGCTCGCCTCGATCGAGGTAGAGCGCCAGCTGCTCGAGGATGATGTCGAGTTCACCGGTCGCCTCGGCCGCCAGGACCATGTCGACGTAGAGCTCCGGGAAGACCCGCGGCTGGTGCGCCAGGGCGGTCGAGATCGGCTCGCCCGCCCGGAGGTCGGACGCGATCGCGTCGAGCGTCCGGCGGAAGAGACGCGAACCGGTCTGCTCGCGGATGACCCGGATGCCGTCGAGGATCGGGATGCCGGCGCGGATGAAGGTGGCGAGCTGGCGGCTGAAGACGATCAGCTCGACCCGCTTCACGCTGAAGAGCGACGGCAGGTTGCGCTCCAGCAAGCTGCCGCCCGGCGGTCCCGTCGGCGGGCGCGGACGGAGCGCGTCGAGCACGGCCATCAGGCGACGCTCCGCAGTGCCTCGGCGACGGTGCTGACGCCGGCCGCGGCTTTCCGCAACGCGTCGAGGCGCAGCGGCACCATCCCGTCGGCGATCGCCTGGGCGCGGATCTCGTCGGAGTGGGCGCCGCGCGTGACCAGGCGGCGCAGCTCGGGCGTGGCGCGGAGCATCTCGTAGACGCCGACCCGGTCGAAGAAGCCGGTCCCCGCGCAGTAGGTGCAGCCGCGCCCCACGAAGGTGACGCGCGGGGCTTCGATCCCCGCCGCGGCAAAGAGCTGGCGCTCCTCCATCGCCGGCTCGATCTCGATCCGGCAGTGCGGGCAGATGCGGCGCATCAACCGCTGCGCCACGACGCCGGTGACGCTCGCCGCCACCAGGAACGGCTCGACGCCCACCTCGAGCATGCGCAGCAGCGCCCCGGTCGCGTCGGTGGCGTGCATCGAGGAGAGGACCAGGTGCCCGGTCAGTGCCGCCTGGACGGCGATCTCGGCGGTCTCGCGATCGCGGACCTCGCCGACCAGGATGATGTCGGGATCCTGGCGGAGGCTCGCCCGCAGGCCGCTGGCGAAGGTGATCCCGGCGGCGGCATTCACCTGGGTCTGGTTGATGTTCTCGAAGGTGTACTCGACCGGGTCCTCGATGGTGGTCACGTTAAGGGCGACGCGGTCGAGCTCGTTGAGCGAGGCGTACAGCGTCGTCGTCTTGCCGCTCCCCGTCGGTCCGGACACGATGACCATGCCGAAGGGGGCGCCCAGGAGCCGCCGGTAGGGCGGCAGCATCGTGTCGGGGACGCCGAGCTCGCTCAGCTGGAAGACCGAGCGGGCCTTGTCGAGCAGGCGCATGACGACCTTCTCGCCCCAGATGGTGCGCATCGTGGCGACCCGGATGTCGATCGCGCGCCCGTCGATCTCCAGCGAGATCTGGCCGTCCTGCGCCTTCTGCTTCTCGACGATGTTGAGATCGGCCATGATCTTGATTCGGCTCACCAGCCCCGGCGCGAGGTCATTCGGCAGCATCGTGGCGTCGCGCAGGATCCCGTCGACGCGGGTGCGGATGCGCAGGCCGCGGGGCTGCGGCTCGAGATGCAGGTCGCTGGCACGGTCGCGCAGCGCCTGGGCCACGAGCAGGTTGACGATCTGGACGACCGGGGCGTCCTTGAGGTTCTCGAGCTCGACCGACCGGGCACGCAGGGCCGGCGCCGTTCCCGCCGCCGCGCGCGCGCTGGTGAAGGCGTACACCTGCGCGGTCAGGTCGCCGGTCATCCGGTAGCGCTGGGGGATCGCCTCCTGGATCTCCGAACGGAGCGCCAGGAAGGGACGGACCTGCCGGCCCGTCAGGGAGGCGACCTCGGCGAGGATCGCCGCGTTGCCGGGGTCGTCGGTGGCGATCGTGATCGTCCCGTTCTCGACCGAGAGCGGGAGCGTCGTCAGGCGACGCGCGTCGGCCTCCTGGAGGAGCCGGAGCGCATCGTCCTCGCTGGGGCGATCGCGCAGGTCGACGAGCGGTGTGTCGAGCTGGACGGCGAGGACGGCCGCGAGGGCCAGGTCGTCGATGACGCCGTCCTCCAGCAGGATCTCCCCCAGGCGCTTGCGGCGGTCGGCCTGCGCCGCCAGGGCGCGCTGCAGCTCCTCCGGGCTGACCAGTCCGGCCTCGAGCAGGAGGTCGCCGATGCGGCGGGTGGGGGCGGGCCTGGCGGGAGCGGGAGCGGGGGCGGGAGCGGGGATCGCCGCCTGGAGAGCCATCGTGTCAGGTGCGCTCAGACCAGCCCCGGCCACAGGAGATGGGCGAGTCGCCCGCCGGCGGCCAGGCCCACGATCGCGCCGGCGGCGAGGGCGGGTGCGAAGGGGATCGGCTCGCCGCGCCGGGCGCGCCCGACCGTCATCAAGGCGAGCCCGACGGCGGCGCCGGAAGCGGCCGCCACGAAGAGGGCGACGAGGATGCCGGGCCAGCCCGTGAGAAGCCCGACGAGGGCGGCCAGCTTGGCGTCGCCGTAGCCCATCCCGCCGCGCGAGGCCAGGGCGAGCAGGACGAGGGCCGCCCCGGCGAAGAGGCCTGCCAGCAGGAAGCTCCACCACGGACCGGCGGGGCTGACGAAGGCGAGGGCGCCGGCGGCTGCGATCGCCGGGTAGGTGACCGCGTTGGGGATCCGCCGCCGCCGGGCGTCGTAGGCGGCGAGACCGCCCAGGACGGCGGCAAAGACGGCCAGCGCCGCCACGTACCAGGCGGGCCAGCTCGAGGGATCGTCCATCAGGCTACCGTTGGCTCCGGGCTCCGCAGGTCGAACCGTTCCCGCGCGCAGAAAAAGGGTTGCGCGCGGTCAACACGCTAGGCCGGGGCCGCGGGGGCGGCAATGGTACGAACGTCCGTGCGGGCCCCCGGACCCGCTCCCCCCGGCTGCGTCAGCGCCGCGCGGCGCGGCCGGTATGCTCCCCCGGTGAGGCGGCTGGCGCCCGCCGGTCACGGTTCCGGGGCGCTTCCCGGGCCCGCCCTCTGGCCTGGTGGACGCACTCGATCCGGACCCCAGACCTCCGGGCCGCAGATGAACTGCCGGGGGATCGACGGCCTCAGCAGGCCCGGATCCGCCGCGACGCGCCTGAGCCAGCGGGAGACGTCGTCGAACGTCGTCCACGGCTCGTACGGCCATCCCTCGGCATCGCACCACCGCGTCAGCGGCGCCTTGGCGAAGACGGTATCGGCGTGCGCCGCGGCGAAGCGGTCGCTGGTCCCGTCGCCGACGAGCACGACGTGGAGCCCCCGCTCCCGATGGAGGAGCACCCGATCCCGCTTGCAGGTCCCGCACACGAAACACGCCGGGTGGCCGAACGGGTAGGTGATCTCGGGCCGCCCCGATCGCCAGGTCGTGCTGGCGGTGGCGATGGACAGCCCGCTCACGCCCATCGCCCGGAGGGCGGGCTGGACGTAGAACCCGTAGCCGTCGCTTACGACCTCCACTTCGACGCGGACCTCTCGGGCCAAGGCGACGAAGTCGACGAACGTCAGGTCGTGCGGTTGCTCCGCGGCCGTCGCCATCACCGGCTCGCGCTCGGGCGGAAGCCACGCCACGAGCTGCGACAGCTCCTCGCGCGAACCGATCTCTCCTCGGAGATAGCGCCGGTCGAGGGCGAGCCAGCCATCGTTGGTGCCGTGGGCGGACATCAGCACGTCGGTGACCTGGGTGAGGCAGATCGTCCCGTCATAGTCGACCAGGAAGATGAGCGGCAGGCGCGCCGCCGGATCGGTCATCTCGGCGGTCGTCGTCAGGAGGGCAGTCCACGCGTCTCGAGCTCGGTCAGCAGCTCGTCGAGCACTGCGAGGACGCGGTCGGCCTGGGGTTCGGTGATCACGAAGGGGGGCTTGATCTTCACGATGTTGCCCAGGCCAAGGTACTTCGATTCCCCGAAGATGACCCCGCGGCGCATCCCCTCGCGGACGACCCAGGCGGCCTCCTTCCGGGCCGGCTCCTTCGTATCGCGGTCGCGGACCAGCTCGATGCCGATCATCAGCCCGGGACCGCGCACGTCGCCCATGAGCGGGTGGCGCGCCTGCATCGCGCGGAGGCGGGTCGTGAAATACGTCCCCATCTGCCGACAGCGCTCGATGAGGCCCTCTGCTTCGATGACGTCGATCGTCGCCAGCGCCGCGACCATGGACGGCGGGAAGTGGGCGTGGGTGAAGGAGTGGTCGCCGGGCTTGAACCCCCTCAGGCGCTCAGACACGAGGATCGCCGAGATCGGGAAGCCGCCCCCCAGTCCCTTGCCGATCACCATGATGTCCGGGACGACCCCGTAGAGATCTGCCGCGAACATCGCGCCCATCCGCGCGAACCCCGTCTGGATCTCGTCCCAGATGAGCACCAGGCCGAACTCGTCGCAGAGCTCCCGGATCTTCCGGTGGTACGAGGGCGGGAACTCGATCATCCCGCCGTTGCCCTGGAACGGCTCCATGATCAGGCCGGCGATCGGCCCGTCGACGGCGTGAAGGATCGCCTGGCGTGTGAAGTGGATGCAGGCATCGACGCACTCCTCGGCGGTCATCCCCTCGCCGAACGGGTTCCGGTAGACGTAGGGCGCCGGCACCCGCACGACGGGGCCCATCCAGCGCCCGAAGATGTTGTCGGGGTGCGGCCAGCTGACCGCGAGCGTCCCGAAGGTGCGGCCGTGGTAGCCCTCCCACAGGCTGAGGAACGTCGACGCGCCGTCGCGGTTGCGCATCGCCAGCTTCATCGCCCCCTCGATCGCGTCCGAGCCCGAGAGCGTGAAGGCGACTCGCTTCAGGTCGCCGGGCGCGAGCTCGGCGAGGCGCTTCGCGAGGAGGAGCTTCGGGACGGTCTCGAAGCCGGTCCGGATGTGCGTGTAGCGGTAGACCTGCTCGGCGACGGCCGCGGCGATCCGCGGGTGCGCGTAGCCGATCCCGAGGGACCACGCCTGTGACGTGCAGTCGATGTACTCGCGGCCCTCGGTGTCGACGACGACCGCGCCCGAGCCGTGGTCGACGATGAAGGCGGCCTGGCCGGCCACGCCGCCGCCCATCAGGGCGCGCCGGCCGGCGGCGAGATCCTCCTCGCTGGCCGTCTGGTAGGGCGCGAGGCCGGAAGTGAGGGGGCTGGTCATGGCGGGGGCTCCATGGTAACGACCGCCTTGAGCACGGTCCGCCCGGCGGCGGCCAGGAAGGCGTCGGCGATCCGGTGGATAGGGAAGCGCGTCGCCTCGAAGCGCCGCGGGTCGAGCCGGCCGGCGAGGTCGATCGCCTCGCGGAACTCGGCGGTCGTGCAGTTGAAGCTGCCCACGAGCGTCCACTCGCCGTAGTGGAGCCGGTTGCCGTCGAGCTGGATCGTCGGGTCGCCGGCAAGGCCCCCGAACGCGACGACCGAGCCGCCGTCGCGGATGACGCGGACGGCCGCCTCCAGCGCGCGCGGGTCGGGCACGGCCGCGACGACCGTGTCCGCGCGGGTCCCGAGCGCCGCGAGGATCGCGCCGGCCTCGTCGGTCCCGGCGTCCACGACGAGCGTCTCGGCGCCCGCGCGCCCGATGACCGCGAGCCGCGCGGCGTTGTGGCCGACGCAGAGGACCCGCCTCGCCCCAAGCTCGCGCGCCACGACGGCGTGGGTGAGCCCGATCGGCCCGTCGCCGATGATGACGACGATCGACCTGGCCGTCACCGATCCGCGCCGCAGGCCGCGCAGGCAGGTGCCGATGGGCTCGCCGAGGATCGCCGCGTCGTCCGAGAGGTCGTCGGCCACGACGACGACGGCGCCGGCGGCCACCGAGCGCGCCGGGATCCGGACGTACTCGGCGAGGCCACCGTCGATGTTGATCCCGAAGTCGAGCAGCTCGGCACAGAGGTTGTCCGACCCACGCCGGCAGGCCTCGCACGCCCCGCAGGGGATGGCCGGCGCCACGGTGACACGAGCACCTGTCGGGATCGCGGCGGCGGCGTCGCCGACGGCCCCGACCTCGATCACGGTCCCCACGAACTCGTGCCCGAGGACGACGGGGACGGCGTAGCGGGCCGACGGCCCGCGGGTGAAGGTCCGCAGGTCGGACCCGCAGACCCCGCACTGGTGGACACGGAGGACGAGCTCCCCGGGCCCGGCGACGGGTCGCGGCCGCTCCTCCAGGCGCAGGTCGTCCCGACCGCGCAGGACCGCGGCGAGCATCGTCACCGGAGGTGCCGCCACGGCCCGCGCCTCGCCCACCTCAGACGACGACCGCTTCGATCCCGAGCGTGCGGGCAACCTGGACGAGTTGCTCCCCCCAGCGGCCCTGCGCGGCCGCCATGTGGTGCGGTGCGCCCGCCTCGCACCACTCGTTGCACCACTCCGCGATCGGGAGCGTCTCGTGGCGGAAGAGCGTCTGCGGCGCGGAGATCGCCCGCGGCGGGAACGGCAGGAACTCGCCCTGTGAGACCACGAAGCGCCACTGGTTCTCGCCCACGG
The DNA here is from genome assembly GCA_001794945.1 of Chloroflexi bacterium GWC2_73_18. Taxonomy (GTDB): domain Bacteria; phylum Chloroflexota; class Limnocylindria; order Limnocylindrales; family CSP1-4; genus GWC2-73-18. The sequence continues at coordinate 25,589 of MGMJ01000121.1, read as the reverse complement.
TGACGAGCGCGAGGTTCGTGACCGGGCCCGGCTGGTAGGCGAACTCGAAGCCCGCGCCGAAGCCGTGGACGCCCTGGTAGTAGATGGAGTGCTTGATCTTCGCCTCGCCGGGCGTGGCGAGGGCCGGGTTGCCGTGTCCGTCATGCGAGAACATGACGGCGTTGTTCTCGAAGTCGATGACGTAGTTCTCGACCGTCGTCGACTGCCCAGCCAGCTCCTGCATGACGAGCTGCGCGACGGCGCAGTTGACGTCACCCTCGGGCGAGGCGGGGATGCCGATCTCGCACAGCCGGCCGGTCCCGTAGGATGGGATGATCCCGACGCGCGGGTCGGTGAGGAACACCTGGTCGAACGCGGTGAAGGCGTCGAACCGGTACTCCTTCACGATCGACTCGAGCGCGAGCGCGAGCCGCACGGAGCGCTCGAAGAGCGGCGGCTCCATCTCGACGGTGTACTTCGCGCGCTCCGCGGCGACGGTCGCGTCGACGTCGGCCTGCGGGATCTCGGCGAAGCGGACGGCGATCTTCTCCGGCTCGAGCGGCCAGACGACCGGTCCGACGTCCTGCCGCAGGGAGAGCCCGTCGAACATGAGGTCGGTCATCCCCTCGAAGGGATGCCCGACGAGCGCGACCCGCGCGGTCCGGAGCCGTCGGCGCACCGCGGCGGCCCTGATCGTCGCCTCGACCTTGCGCTGACCCTCCGGATCGTCGAGGCGCGAGGTGACCATGGTGAAATCGCGCGCCGTGCGCAGGAGGACGGCGGTCAGCTCCGGGATCCCCGCCATCCCCGAGTTGAGCATCACGACGTCGAAGCCGTCGTCCTCCCCGAGTCGGCTGATCCGCTGCGCGTTCCAGACGAGGACGGGGGCGGTGGTGTCGATGAGACAGCGCGCGGGCACGATCCCCTTCGTGTACGCGAGCTCCATGGCGACGATGATGTCGACGTCCTCGGCGTTGAAGAGCCGGGCGGCGGCGGCCGCCTGGGGTTCCTCCTCGACGAGCCCGGCGTGGACGACGTCGCCGAAGCGCGAGAGGAGGTTCGCGATCTCCTGCGCGGCCGCCGTCGCCGGGCCGCGCATGTGCCCCGTCTTGTTGTAGTCGTCCTCCAGCAGAGCCATCACGAGGACGCCGATCTTCGGCCGCGTCGTGCGACCCCCGGTCCCCGGGGACGTGGCGTCCGTCAACAGCGAGGTCACGGTCGTCTCCTCCTCATCCTTCTCCCGGCCCGAACGCCGCGAAGGCCGGCCGCAGATCATCGAACAGCTCGAGGTACCGCCGGTATCCGACCTCGTAGGTCGCCCGCGCCTCCGGGTCGGGAAGGAAGCGCGAGCGGGTCGCGACCATCGCGGCACAGGCCTCGTCGAGTGTCCCGAACGCCCCCACGGCGACCCCGGCGAGCATCGCGTCGCCGCGGATCGCCGCGTCCTCGCCCTCGAGGGTGACGACGGGCAGGCCGCAGACGTCGGCCTTGATCTGGCACCAGAGGGCGCTCCGTGCGCCGCCGCCGTGCGAGTGGATCTCGCCCGCGGTCGCGCCCGCGTCCGCCAGCAGCTCGATGTTGCGACGGAGCATGAAGGCGACCGCCTCGAGGATCGCCCGCACGAAGTGCGGCTTCCCGTGGGCGAGCGTGAAGCCGAACCAGACGCCCCGGGCCCGCGGTTCGTACTCGGGACTGAAGGCGCCCATGAGGTGGGGAAGCATCGTCAGCCCGTCGGACCCGGGCGCGACGGTCGCCGCCAAATCGGTGAGGAGGTCGTACGCGCTCCGCCCCTCCGCCGCCGCGCGGGCGACCTCCGCCTCGCCGAACCGGTCCCGGAACCAGGTGAGCGTCATCCCGCCGGTGGGACAGACCGGGCAGTAGAGGTAGCGGCCCGGCGCCGAATGGACGTACACGGGGGTGAGGCGCGTCCGGTCGCCGTCGGGCCGGTCGACCGAGGCCTGAAGAGTCAGTGAGCCCCCCGTGCTCTCCGAGACGATCCCCGGGCCGACGTTGCCGACGCCGACCGCACCGGCGCCCTGGTCCATGCCGGCGGCGACGACGCTCGTGGACACCGTGAGCCCGAGCTCCTCGGCCGCCTCGCGGCGCAGCGTCCCGATGACGGCACCCGGCGCCGCCAGCTCGGGCAGCCGGGCCGGCGTCAGCTCGAGCGCGTCGAGCATGGGCGACCACCAGGCGTGCGCCCGGATGTCGTAGAGGAGGGAGGTGCAGTGCACGCCGCCCTCGGTCACGAACCGCCCCGTCAGGCGGTGGAGCAGGAGGTCCTCGACGAGGAGGAAGCGCGCGGCCCGGCCGAACACCGCCGGTTCGTGGCGCTTCAACCAGAGGAGCTTGCTCGCGCTCCAGGTCGGGTTGATCGCGGGGACCCCGGTCGCGGCGTAGACGGCGGCGGCGTCGAAGCGCGCCGCGAGCTCGTCCGCCTCGGCCGCCGCCCGGTTGTCCAGCCAGACGAGCGCCGGGCCGACCGGCGTGCCGTCCGCCGCGACGGGGATGACGGTCTCGCCCTGGCTCGAGACTCCGAGGGCCGCGACGTCGCGGCCCTCGATCCCCGCGACGGCGATCGCGCGGCGGGTGGCGCCGACGGCCGCCCGCCAGTAGAGGTCCGCGTCGAGCTCCACGCGCTCGGCCGCCGGGGTGCTGAGCCGGTACTCCTCCGCGGCGACGGCCAGGAGCGTGCCACCCTCGCCGAAGACGCCGACCTTCACGGAGGTCGTGCCCGCGTCGATCCCGAGGAGATACCCCACGCGTCGCCCGCCGCCCGCCCGCGTCCTACTCGATGTCGAATCTCGCGGCCGTCTCGCCGACCTCGGCGCCGTCCTTCACCACGGCGCGCAGCGCCTCGAGGAAGCGCTCCGGGTCGCGCGCCTGGACCACGTTGCGCCCGAAGACGACGCCGCGCGAACCGGCTCGCACCGCCTGTGCCGCGAGCTCCAGCGCGTCGCGCTCACGCGGCAGCTTCCTGGAGCCGAGCGCGAGGACCGGCACCGGCGTCGCCTCGACGATCTCGCCGAAGCGGTCCCCGGTGAAGAACGTCTTCACCAGGTCGACGCCGAGCTCCGCGGCGATCCGGCACCCGATCGCGATCTGCTCGTGCCGCTCCTCGGGCGGGAGGTCCTCGTGACCGGCGGGATAGACCTCGCCGACGAGGGGGACGCCGGCGCGGCGCTTCTCGGCGACGGCCCGGGCCACGACCTCGACGTTCTCGGCATCGACCGCTTCGGACCCGGTCTTGATGGACATCCCGACGAGGACGATGTCCGCGCCGAGGGCGACCGCCTCGGCGGCCGTCAGGATCGGCACGCTGCGGCTCTCGTGGTAGCTCCACTGGGTGGCGTACTGGGTCCCCCAGTTGAGCCGCACGATCATCGCCGGCGCGCCACGGTGCCCGAAGCTGTCGCGCACGTGGTGGGCCATCCCGGGGCTCAGCAGGATGGCATCGGCCCTGGACAGCCGCCGGGCGGCGGCGGGCAGGTCGTTGAACCCCGGCCGCGGCCCGTTGTAGAGCCCATGATCGATCGCCACGACGACGGCGTTGCCGGTGCCGTCGAAGAGCCGCGCGAGCCGGATCTCCTCGCCTGTCGCCACGTCCCGCCTCCGGTGACCGAGTGCTGCACGAACGCCGTTCTTATGACGTACGACATGTTACCAACAGGCTTCCGATTGTCAAAGCTCTGGCTTCCGCGGAGGCATCCGCGGCGCCAAAAGGTGATCGGTCCAGGGCAGATTGGTGATCGTTCGCATTCGGATTGACGGGCGGGTGGCGTTTGGAGTAGGCTCGGCTCATTGCCAGCTCGGGACGCTGCTCGCGCGCGCCGGGGGTGGCCACGCGGGCCGTGCGAAGGCCCGCCGGCGGGCGGTCCCGACCGCCGGCGGCTCCGACGGCGGGACATGAGGGTGCCTATGGGGCTCGACTGAACCATCCGTCCCCGGCGTTCCCCGACCGATCCAGCGCGGGGAGCGATGGCCGGGGGCAGACGCGCGAAAGGAGTGATCGGTGCACGATCGCAGATTGACCCTGATCGCGGCAGGGTTGCTCATCGTCGGCGCGGTGCTGCAAGGCTGCGCCGCCGGCCCGACGGCGTCGCCCAGCTCCACCCCGGGCGGCGGCCTCGAGCCCGCGACCCTGACGCTCTGGCACAACTACGGGACCGAGGCCAACGCCGTCGCCACGGAGAACCTGGTCAAGGCGTTCGAGGCGAAGTACCCGGGCGTCAAGATCGAGGTGGTCAGCCAGCCGGCCGACAACTACTTCGACCTCCTGCAGGCGGCCGCGATCTCCAGGACCGGCCCCGATCTCGCCACCCAGTGGACCGGGCTGTTCGACCTCAAGTACCAGAGCTACCTCCAGCCGCTCAACGACCTGGTCCCGCTCGCCGAGCTCAAGAAGCTCAAGGGCATCGAGTACAGCTCGCTCAACTTCAAGCCCGACGACGGCGTCCTGGTCGTGCCCCTCGAGGTCCAGTTCTACAACGGCTTCTACAACAAGGACCTCTTCACGAAGGCCGGCCTCGACCCCGAGAAGTTCCCCACCACCTGGGACGAGCTCTTCGCGGCGTCGAAGAAGCTGAAGGACGCCGGCATCACCCCGTTCGTCTACGGCACGGGAGGCCAGGCGCTCGGTGGCGGGTTCTATCCGTGGTACGACGTCAGCTACCTGATGATGGGGATCCCGCCCGCCGACTGGAAGAAGCTGTACACGGGCGAGCTGGCGTGGACCGACCCGTCGGTCAAGGCGCAGTTCGACAAGTGGGTGTCGCTCTTCACCCAAGGCTACACCAACCAGGACGTGCTCACGAACAGCACGTCGATCGCGCAGTTCGAAGCGGGCGAGGCCGCGATGACCATGGAGGGCACCTGGCAGATCGCCGAGTTCCAGAAGGAACTGGGCGATAAGGTCGGCGTCTTCCTGCCGCCCTTCGTCGACCAACCGCTCAAGGGCGTCGTCGAGTACTCGGGCGACGGCTTCGCCATGACGACCTACTCGCAGCACAAGACCCAGGCCGCCGCCTTCCTCGCCTTCCTGGCGTCGGACGAGGCGCAGCCGATCGTCGCGGCCTCGGGCCTGATCCCCGCCAAGGAGGGGTTCGGGACCGACAGCCGGATGGCCAAGGACCTGCTGGCCTTCGCTGCCGAGAAGGGGTTCACGCGCTACCCGATGATCGACAACGTCATCCAGCCCGAGGTGGGCGACGCCGGGACGAAGGTCCTCAACGCCGCCTTCGGCGGCTCGATGTCGGTCGCCGACGCGCTGAAGAACATGCAGGAGACGCTCATGGCGCTGCCCGCCGACCGGCGCGGGAGCGAGTACAAGTAGGACCCGCGGGCGGGGCCGGGGCCGTTCCCACGACGGCACCGGTCCCGCCACGGCAGAGAGACGTCCCGTGACGAGGGTCGCGTCGATCGGCCGCTCCCTCGCCCGCGGCGGCGCCGGCGAGGCGCGCCGGGCGGGGCCCCTCGAGGCGGCGGAGCGCCGCGCGGGGTTCCTCTTCGCGCTCCCGGTGATCCTCCTCACCGGGAGCCTCCTCTTCCTCCCCATCCTTCAGACCGTCTACTACAGCTTCACCCAGTGGGACGGGATCACCGCCACCTGGGTGGGGCTCGACAACTTCCGCCGCCTCTCCAGCGACCCCGTCTTCTGGCGGGTCCTGGCGAACAACGTCCTGCTGCTTGCGGCGATCCCGTTCGCGATCCTCATCCCGCTCCTCGTGGCCTTCCTGCTTCACCAGCACGTCGCGGGATGGCGGTTCTTCCGGTCGGTCTACTTCCTTCCGACGTCGATCTCGTGGGTCGTCATCGGCATGGTCGCCATCCGGGTCTTCGCCCGGCGCGGGATCCTCAACGATCTGCTCCGCATGCTCGGCATCCCTCTCACGACCGATCTGCTCACCACCGAGCTCGGCGCGATGCTCGCCGTGAGCCTGACCTTCATCTGGTCGGTCTTCGGCACGAACACGATCATCTTCATCACGGGGATGGCGACCCTCGACCGCGACGTCTACGAAGCGGCGCGCGTCGACGGCGCCGGGCCGTGGGCCGTCTTCCGCTACGTCACCATCCCGCTCCTCATGCGCTTCATCCAGTTCGCCTTCGTGCTGACCGTCATCACCGGCTTCACCGCCCTCTTCAGCCTGATCTTCATCATGACCACCGGCGGCCCGGGCTACGGGACGACGACCCTGGAGTTCTTCGTCTACCAGAAGGCGTTCGCGCAGGGCGTCTTCGGTTACGCGGCGGCGATCGGCACTTTCCTCTTCGCCATCGTGTTCCTGATCGGCCTCGTCCAGCGGCGGCTGCTGCGGAGCCAGGAGGACTGACGGTGATGCTGCGCCGGGCCGCGCGGGCCGCGGTCTTCGCGATCCTCTTCCTGGTCGCGGTGGTCATGCTCTACCCGTTCTGGTTCATGATCCAGACGTCCTTCCGGTCGAAGCAGCAGTTCCAGACCGGGGTCGGGTACTCCCTCGACAGCTGGGCGGGGCTCTTCGACGCGATCCCCGTCGTCCAGCAGCTCGTCAACTCCACCGTCGTCACCGTCGCCGCGGTGCTGATCATCCTGGCGGCGAGCGCGACCGGGGGATACGCGTTCGCCAAGCTGCGGTTCCCGGGTCGATCGATGGTCCTGCTCGCCATCATCGCCGGCATGATGATCCCGCTCCAGTCGGTGATCATCCCGGAGTTCGTGAACATCAGCCAGCTCGGGCTGGTCAACCAGTATCCCGGCGCCGTCCTCGTCTATGCGGCGCTCGGGACGCCCTTCGCCACGTACCTCATGACGACCTACTTCCGGGGCATCCCGACCGAGCTGATCGAGGCCTCGCTCATCGATGGCGCTTCGTATGCCCAGATCTTCCGCCGCGTCATGCTCCCGCTGGCGACGCCGGCGCTCGTCACGGTCGCGGTGCTTCAGTTCATCCAGGTCTGGGACGATCTGCTGATCGGGCTGCTCTTCCTCCAGACGCCCGCCGTGCGGACGATCACGGTCGGTCTCGCCACGCTCCAGAGCTCCCGGATCATCGACGTGCCGGTGCTGATGGCCGGATCGCTCGTCAGCGCGCTGCCGGCGGTGGTCGTCTACCTCATCTTCCAGCGCTACCTGATCGCCGGCCTCACCATGGGGATGAGCCGATGACGACCCCCGACCGACCGCCTCACGAAGCCTCGGTCGAGGCCGCGCCGGTCCGGGCGGACGCGCGCCGCGAGTTCATCGCCGCCATGCTCGACGACATGCCGCGGATCTCCGTGACCGAGCTGGCCGAGCGGTTCGGCGTGACGGACGTGTCGATCCGGCGCGACCTGACCGTCCTGGAGGACGCCGGCCGGCTGCGCCGGGTCCATGGCGGCGCCGTCGCCGCGTCGCGCGGCTGGCGGGACACCGGGTACCTGGCGAGGGCGCGGGAGCAGCGGGAGGCGAAGTCGCGGATCGGGGCAGCCGCCGCGACGCTCATCCGTCCCGGGGACGTCGTCATCTTGGACTCCGGCACCACCGTGGCCCAGGTGGCCACGCACATCGCCGGTCCGCTCCGCCGGGGCAGCGCGATCCGGGTCGTTACCAACTCGCTCCCGGTCGTCGACCAGATCGCCGGCTGGGACAGCCCCCACGTCATCTGCCTCGGCGGTCTCTACCTGCCGGACCACCAGGCGCTCGTCGGGCCCCAGACGGTCGCGCAACTGCGGGAGCTGTCCGCGGACATCGTCTTCATCGGATGCGACGGCCTCACGGCCGAGACCGGCCTCACCACGCCCCACGTCCTCGTCGCCGAGGTGGGCGCCACGATGGCGTCGCGGGCCCGACGGGTCGTCGCGGTCGCCGACTCGACGAAGATCGGGCGGCGGGGCTTCACCCCGATCGTGCCGCTCAGGGCGATCCACGTCCTCGTGACCGACGACGGCGCCGACCCGGCGCAGGTGGCGCTCGCCCGGGAGGCGGGGATCGAGGTGGTCCTGACATAGGGCTGGCGCCCACGTCCGCGGCGGGCCGGGCACCAGCGACGCGCAGGACGGGAGTGGAGACGTGAACGGAAGGCTCCAGGAACGGGTGGCGATCGTCACCGGCACGGCGCGCGGGATCGGGCGGGCGATCGCGGCCGCGTACGCGCGGGAGGGTGCCAGCGTCCTCGGCGTGGACGTGCTCGACGAGCAGGGACGGGCGGCCGCCGCCGAGATCGTGGCCGCCGGTGGGCGTATGCGGTTCGCCCACGGCGACGTGTCGAACGAGGAGGAGGTCCGGGCGATCGTGCGTGGCGTCCTCGACGAGCACGGGCGTATCGACGTGCTGGTCAACAATGCGGCCGTGCAGAAGGAGCACCTCGCGGCCGACGTCCGGGTCGAGGACTTCCACCAGATCGTGAGCGTCAACCTCCTCGGCTGCATCCTCTTCTGCCGGGAGGTCCTGCCGTCGATGGTCGAACGGCGGTCGGGCGTGATCGTCAACCTGTCGTCGGTCAACGCGTTCGCCGCCGACCCCCTGCTTCCCGTTTATGGAGCGACGAAGGCGGCGATCATCGGCTACACGAAGAGCGTCGCCGTGGCCTACGGCCGGCACGGCATCCGGGCGAACGCCATCTGCCCGGGCGACGTCGACACCGAGCTCAACCGCGCGTTCTTCGAGGCGCACCCCGATCCGGTCGCCTTCCGGTCGAAGGTTGAGGCCCAGTACCCGCTGCGGCGAATCGCCTCCGCCGACGAGATCGCCCGGGTCGCCGTCTTCCTCGCCTCCGACGACGCGGCGTTCGTGAGCGGGACCGAGATGATCGTCGACGGCGCGGTCACGGCGCGGATCTACGAGCTGTGAGCCGCTGAGATGGGCGCCCGGCGGACGCCCCGAGGCAGGGAGGACCAGATGCGGGACCAGGTCGCACGGACGATGGTCGACTTCATGCAGATGAAGGCCTTCGCCGAGGACCCGCTCGTCCTCACCGAGGGTCGCGGCATCTACGTCTTCGACGTCGAGGGCCACCGGTACCTCGACGGGCTCTCGGGGACGTTCTGCGCGGCGCTCGGCCATGGCAACCGGGCGCTCGCGGAGGCCGGCGCCGCGCAGCTCGCTCGCCTCGCCATGGCCGCCCCGACGCTGGCGACGAACGATCGGGCACTGGAGCTGATCGACCGGCTGCTGGGCCTGCTCCCCGATCGCTACTCGGTCGTGAAGCTGCTCTCCGGCGGCAGCGAGGCGACCGAGAGCGCGATGAAGGTCGCCCGGCAATACCACAAGCAAACGGGCAACGCGACGAGGTTCAAGATCCTCTCGCACTATCGCTCGTACCACGGCGGGACGGGCCACGCGGTGGCGGCGAGCGGCTGGCCGGTCTGGCGCGCGCCGTACGAGCCGCTCGCCGGCGGGTTCATCCATCTGCACACGCCGGACCCGTACCGGCCGCCGTTCGACGTTCCGCCCGACCAGGTCGCGGCCACGTACCTGCGGCTCGCCGAGGAGACGATCGAGCTCGAGGGCCCTCCGACGATCGCCGCCCTGATCACCGAGCCGATCCTCACCTCCGCCGGTGTGGTGGTGCCCCCGGAGCGCTACCTGGCCGGCCTGCGCGAGCTGTGCGACCGATACGGCATCCTGCTCATCTTCGACGAGATCATCACGGCGTTCGGGCGCGTCGGGGCGATCTTCGCCTCCGAGCTGTTCGGAACGTGGCCGGACATCCTTTGCCTGGGCAAGGGGATGAGCGGCGGGTATGCGGCGCTGTCGGCCGTCGTGCTGACGAAGGAGATCGCCGCGGCCTTCTGGGGAGAACCCCGCGACCTCGTCCAGTTCCACAGCGGGCACACCTACGGTGCCAACCCGGTCGCCTGCGCCATCGGCCTCGCCGCCATCGATCAGATCGTCCGCGACGGCCTGGTCGAGAATGCCCGCCGCCAGGGCGAGCGGCTACTGGCCGGGTTGCGCCGGCTTCAGGAGACGCACAAGGCGATCGGCGACGTCCGCGGGCGCGGCCTCCTCGTCGGCGTGGAGTTCGTCCAGGACCGCGCCACGCGGGCCCGTTTCCCCGCCGGGCTGGCGGTCGGCACGCGGATCCGCGACGCGGCGCGACGACGAGGCCTGCTCCTTCGGGCGAGCGACTGGATGATCGTCCTGGCGCCTCCCCTCACGATCGAGGAGCGCGAGGTCGACGAACTCCTGGAGATCCTGTCGCCGGCGCTCGGCGACGTCCTGGGTGACCTGTCCACCGCGGCGGGGATCGTCGGTGGGTCCGCGGGCAGCTGAGCGGCCCGGGTCTCGTCGGAGGTGCTGGTGACGTGACGGCCCGCATCCGCAGCGGCACGAGCCCTGGCGGGTTCGAGGCGCTCACGCTGGAGAACGCGGCCCTCCGCGTGACGGTACTGCCCGAGCTCGGAGGGAAGGTCCTCGAGCTCGTCGACCGGGCGGCCGATCGCGACCTGCTCTGGCACAACGAGCGGACCGCGCCCAGGCGCGCACCATACGGCGCCAACTTCGACGACTGGTGGTGCGGCGGCTGGGACGAGATCTTCCCGAGCGGCGACCGGGCTCTCCTCCACGGCGAGCTCCTCCCCTACATGGGTGAGCTCTGGTCGGTGCCCTGGACGGCCGAGGCGACGGTCGACCGCGACGAGGCGATCATCTCGGCGAGCGCGTTCGGGACGATGGCGCCGGCGCGGTTCGAGCGCCGGCTCTCCCTGCGGGGCGACGAGCCCGTCCTGCGCGGCCGGTATCGGATCGTGAACCTGGACGTTCGACCGCTGCCGTTCCTCTGGGGGATCCACCCCGCCTTCGCGGTCACCCCGCGACACCGGATCGACCTCCCGGCCTCGACGATGGTCGTCGGCGTCTCCTCCGACCCCTCGATGGGTGTCGTCGGGGAGACCTATCCCTGGCCGCACCGGCCGGACCCGACCGCGCCCGGTGGTCGGCGGGACGCACGACGGGTGCGGCCACGGACGGACGCGGTGTTCGGCGGACACTGGGCGACCGACCTCGGCGAGGGCTGGCTGGCCCTCACCGACACCGCGGCTCGTCGCGGGGTGGCGCTCGTCTTCCCGCGCGAGGTCTTCCCGCACGCCTGGCTCTGGCAGGTCTACGGCGGCTGGCGTGGCCACCACCATGTCGCGCTGGAACCGTGGACGGGTCACCCGATGCAGCTCGAGGAGGCCGCTGCGGCGGGGCGCGCGCGGGTCCTCGCGCCGGGGGCGGCGCTCGAGGCCGACGTCGCCATCGTCCTGCTCGAGGGGCTCGAGGGCGTCGCCTCGATCGAGCCCGACGGCGCCGGCTTCCGGGTTCGCCGGCGTCGTCCCCGAAGGGCTGCCCCGCCGTGATGCCGGGGTGGCGATCGGGTCGCGGCGCCATGGCCGTCTGCCACTGGTAGTGGTCGAATCGCCCCCCGGCACGCGTGGGCCGGCGGCCGAACCCGGGTTGGCGCCACTTCCCGAGCGCGGGAGGTGCCGCTGTGGCCACTGGTGGTGGTACGGCCACGCCCCGACTGCGGCCGGTCGCATTCCGCCGTGCCGTGGCGGCCGAGCGGTCGGTCGGCGACCCTCGATTGCCGCGCCGTCGGGGGTACGATTCACCGTCGTTCGACGGAACAGGACGACCGCCACTCCGCCCTGCCGCCGCGGGCCGCGACGCCGCGAGGAGTACCGGGCCAGCACGGAGCACGCTCGCGGACGCGCGAGGGCGACGCCCAGCGGCGCCCGCGACCGGCCATCCGTTCCGTCGAACGAGCGACCGACGTAAGCGTGACGGAGAGGGGCGCCCCCGCCCGTCCGTTCCGGCGGGCCCCGATCCGCCTGCGCGGTCGCGGGACCGACGTCGAGCGCCACGAGCTCCACTACGCCCGCCGCCGACTCCCGCGTTTGCGCCCCCGGCGGTCGGTCCGTAGAATGGGAGAAACCCCCGGAGGACGAGACCCATGGCGAAGTATGTCTTTGTGACCGGAGGGGTGACCTCCTCGCTCGGCAAAGGCATCACCGCCGCCAGCATCGGGCGCATCCTCAAGTCCCGCGGCCTCTCGGTGTCGATCCTCAAGCTCGACCCCTATATCAACGTCGACCCGGGCACCATGTCGCCGTACCAGCACGGCGAGGTCTTCGTGACCGACGACGGCGCCGAGACCGACCTCGACCTGGGGCACTACGAGCGCTTCATCGACGAGAACCTGACCCAGCTCAGCAACATCACCACGGGGCGCATCTACCAGGCGGTGATCGCCAAGGAACGGCGCGGCGACTACCTGGGCGGCACGGTCCAGGTGATCCCCCACATCACCAACGAGATCAAGGAGCGGATCCAGCGCGTCCCCCGCGACTCGCGCGCCCAGGTGGTGATCGTGGAGGTCGGCGGTACGGTCGGCGACATCGAGAGCCTCCCCTTCCTCGAGGCGATCCGCCAGATGCGCAAGGACGTCGGGCGCGGCAACGTCCTCTACGTCCACGTGACGCTGTTGCCGGCCCTGGCCACCACGGGTGAGCTGAAGACGAAGCCGACGCAGCACTCCGTGAAAGAGCTGCGCGGCATCGGCATCCAGCCCGACATCATCGTCCTGCGCAGCGACCACCCCGTCTCCGACGAGATCCGCGAAAAGGTCGCCCTCTTCACCGACGTGCCACCCGAGGCGATCATCCCGGCCGAGACGGCCGAGACGATCTACGAGGTGCCGCTCCTCTTCGAGGCGTCCGGCCTGGGCGAGCTGATCGTGCGCGACCTCGGCCTGGGCGAGACGGCCGGACCGCCCGATCTCGCCGCCTGGCGCGCCCTGGTGGAGCGGATCAAGCGGCCCAAGCCCGAACTGGAGATCGCCCTCGTCGGCAAGTACATCGAGCTGCGCGACGCGTACCTGTCGGTGACCGAGGCGCTCAAGCACGCCGGCTGGGCCCACGAGCGCTCGATCCGCCTCCGCTGGGTCGACTCGGAGGAGCTGACCCCCGAGACCGTCGACGAGCGGCTCGGCGGCGCGGCCGGCATCCTGGTTCCGGGCGGCTTCGGCCATCGCGGCATCGAGGGGAAGGTCCTCGCGGCGCGGTACGCGCGGGAGCGGCGGGTCCCCTACCTCGGGCTCTGCCTGGGGCTCCAGTGCGGGGTGATCGAGTTCGCCCGCGACGTGGTCGGCCGCGAGGGAGCCAACTCGACCGAGTTCGACCTCTTCACGCCCCACCCGGTCATCGACTTCATGCCCGACCAGCGCGCCATGGAGGAGAAGGGCGGGACGATGCGGCTCGGCCTCTACCCGGCTCGCCTCACGCCCGGCTCGAGGGCGGCCGCCGCCTACGGCGCCGAGGTCGTCTACGAGCGCCATCGCCACCGCTTCGAGGTGAACAACGACTACCGCGAGGCGCTCGAGGGGGCCGGCATGGAGCTGTCGGGCCAGTCGCCCGACGGCCGTCTCGTCGAGATCGTGGAGCTGCGCGACCATCCCTGGTACGTGGCCAGCCAGTTCCACCCGGAGTTCAAGAGCCGGCCGCTCCGCCCGCATCCGCTCTTCAGCGGCTTCGTCGCGGCCGCCATCGTCGAGGCCGCTCGACGGGCTGCGCCGCCCGAGGCCGTCCGTCCCGTCCCGGTCACCCAGGAGCCGATCTCACGATGAAGATCTTCCTCGACACCGCCGACGTCAACGAGATCCGCACCGTCGCGCGCTGGGGCGTGCTCGACGGCGTGACCACCAACCCGACCCTCTACGCCAAGGTCGGAGGCGCCAGCTACGACAGCATCCTCCGGGAGATCTGCCGGATCACTTCCGGACCGGTGAGCGCCGAGGTGGTGGCCGAGGAGATCGACGGGATGCTGACCGAGGCGCGCCACTTCGCCGCCCTGGCGCCGAACATCGTGGTCAAGGTGCCCATGAGCGAGGTGGGGCTCGAGGTGATCTCGCGCCTGGCCGAGGAAGGGATCAGGACCAACTGCACCCTGATCTTCAGCGCCAACCAGGGGCTCCTGGCGGCGAAGGCCGGCGCCAGCCTCCTGTCGCCGTTCGTCGGCCGCCTCGACGACATCAACGAGGACGGCATGCAGTGCGTGCGGGATCTGGTCGAGATCGTCGAGAACTTCGACCTCGACGCCGAGGTGCTCGCGGCCTCGATCCGCCACCCGCTGCACATGACCCAGGCGGCGCTCGCCGGCGCCCACGTCGCCACGCTCCCCTTCAAGGTCCTCCAGCAGATGATCCACCACCCGCTCACCGACAAGGGGATCGCCACCTTCCGCGCCGACTGGGAGAAGGCGCGCGCCGCCCTGGCGGAGCGGAAGGGCAGCTGAGGCGTCCGCGCCCCGCACCCGGGCGGTGGCGGCGCCCCGTACCCGGGCGGTGGCGCCCGCGCCGTGATCGCCTACACGTCCGGCGACGGGGCCGCCAACCACTGGGAGTGGTCAGATCCTCCCCCGGCACGCGTGGGCCGGCGGCCGAACCGCGGCTTGGCGCCACCTCCCGAGCGCGGAGGGCGCGGTTCCTGCCACTGGTGGTGATAACGGGCGGCCCGGCCGGCTGCGGCCGACGCTGCGGCGCCATCCGGCGCGGACGCTCTGGTGATCCTGCCTCCCCGTTCGACGGGTTGACCGCGCCCAACCGCCCGGCTATCATCGCGGTGGATCCCATCCCCCCGTGCACGCACCGGTCGGCGGCTTGCCGTCCGACCCGCCCGCGACCGGCGGGGCCACCCCGGGCCAGAGCGCCGCATCGCGAGTAGCGGCCAGGGCGCTTTCCATCGCCGCCGGCGACGCCTGCGGCGTCCAGCCATCGCGCCAGCCCACAGCCACCGGGTCCCCCCGGATCCGGCCCCCCACGTCAGGACGTGCCGAGCCGATGAACGTCAGCGAACTCAAGGACAAGGACCTGCGGGAGCTCGTCGAGATCGGCGGGCAGCTCGAGGTCGGCGATGCGAGCGGCATGCGCCGCGACGAGCTCGTCGAGCGGATCATGCAGCGTCAGTCGGAGCGGACCGGCCAGTCGTACGCGGTCGGCCTCCTCGACGTGGTGGAGGAGGGCTTCGGGTTCCTGCGCCGGCACGGCCTGCTGCCGAGCCCGGACGACGTCTACGTCTCGTCGAGCCAGATCCGCCGCTTCGGCCTCCGAGCGGGCGACCGCGTCGCCGGGGCCACCCGCTCGCCCAAGGACGCCGAGAAGTACTGGGGCCTGCTGCGCGTCGACTCGGTCAACGGTGTCGATCCCGAGACCGCCCGCCGTCGGCCGCACTTCGACGCCCTCACGCCGATCTTCCCGAACCAGCTGATCAACATCGAGACGACCCCCAAGAACCTGACCCAGCGCCTGATCAACCTGGTCAATCCGCTGGGCAAGGGGCAGCGCGCCCTGATCGTCTCGCCGCCGAAGGCCGGCAAGACGTTCGTCCTCAAGGACATCGCCAACGGCGTCACCACGAACTACCCCGAGATCCTCCTCATGGTCGCCCTCATCGGCGAACGACCGGAGGAAGTGACCGACATGCGCCGCAGCGTCAAGGGCGAGGTGATCAGCTCGACCTTCGACGAGCCCACGGAGAACCACACGCACGCGGCCGAGATGGCGCTCGAGATCGCCAAGCGCCAGGTCGAGACCGGGCGCGACGTCGTCATCCTGCTCGACTCGATCACGCGCCTGGCGCGTGCCTACAACCTGGCGCTGCCGCCTTCGGGCCGGACCCTGTCGGGCGGCATCGACCCGATCGCGCTCTACCCGCCCAAGCGCTTCTTCGGCGCCGCGCGCAACATCGAGGAGGGCGGCTCGCTGACGATCATCGCGACCTGCCTGATCGACACCGGGTCGCGCATGGACGACGTCATCTACGAGGAGTTCAAGGGGACCGGCAACAGCGAGCTGATCCTCGACCGCAAGCTCTCCGAGAAGCGCATCTTCCCGGCCATCGACGTGCAGCGCTCGGGGACGCGGCGCGAGGAGCTCCTCCTCGAGGAGCCGATCCTGCGGATGGTCTGGACGATGCGCCGGATGCTCTCGGCGGTCGGCACCAACGAGGGGATCGAGCTGCTGCTCAACCGCCTCGCCAAGACGGCCAGCAACGCCGAGTTCCTGGCCACGCTGACGAAGAGCCTCGAGTAGGCTGGCGGCCCGTCCGATCCGCCGGACGGTTCGGCGGTTTGACGGCCTGCCGCCGCAGCTGCTAAGGTGCCGAGGTCCCGGCCCGCGCGGGCGAGGAGGCCAGCGCGGGTGGTTCAGTCCAAGCGCCGAAGGCCACAAGCTTCATACGCGCCCTTTTGGACGGCTTCTCCTTCTCGCTCGCCCGCGGACCGTCCACCCGACCGGGAGAACGTATTGCTGAACGCACCGGTCGTCGTGCGTCGCGCGGTGGCGCGACTCACGTTCGACCCGCACCGGGCCAGGTCCCGGGCTCGCCACCTCGCGATGCAGGTCGCCGCGTCACTGGCTGACGCGCGCCATCGCGCCGCCTCCGCCCTCGAGCGGAGCGAGGATGCCTTTCCCCGCCCCTCCCTTCGCCTGACCCTCCGGCAGCGCCGTGAGCTCCGCTACGCGCTGCGGCGCGTCGCGACCCCTGCTCTGCCGGTGATCGGTGGGTTGCGCGCCCTCCCGGCAGGCGCCGCGCGCCGCCTCGCCCCGATCGGTACCGACCGGCGCCTCGGCTCGGTCCTCGTCCTGACGTTCCTTTTCGTGGCGGCGCTCCTCGCCGACGCAGGCGTCGGCGTCGGCGGCGCGGCCGTCGGCGGACCGTTCGGCGCCGGGGCGGCCCGCCAGGCCCGCATCGTCGACCTGGCCGGCGCCGAGGTGATCGACCAGCCGACGGCGGCCGAGCGCGAGGCGGGTCTGACCTTGGCCGGCGAGGTCGACGTGGCACAGGGCGCGGACGCCGCGGGCGCGGTGATCGAGGGCCCCTTCCTGGCCGACGGGACGCTCCTCAAGCCGGTCGCGGTGGACACCTCGCTGCCGAACCAGCAGCGCACCGACGTGGTCGTCTACAAGGTCAAGGCCGGCGACACGCTGACCGGTATCGCCGCCCGCTTCCACGTCAGCATGATGACGCTCTGGTGGGCCAACAAGCTCTCGTCCAAGGACGAGCTGCACGTGGGGCAGGAGATCAGCGTCCCGCCCGTCTCCGGCCTCCTCTACACGGTCAAGGAGGGCGACAGCCTGGAGTCGATCGCGGCGACGACGAAGGTCGACGCGGGAGCCATCAGGGAGTTCAACGGACTCACCTCGGACACCGTCATCATCGGCCAGCAGCTGATGGTCCCCGACGGCGTCGGCAAGCCGATCCCGACCCCCAGGCCGACGCCGCGGCCCGTCTACACGGCACGGAGCACGGGCAGCGGCAGCACCAGCAGCGGCTGCGGCAGCTGCTCCTTCAGCGGCTCGTTCCGCTGGCCGGTCGCCGGCGGCTACATCAGCCAGTACTTCCGCTACGGCCACTACGGCGTCGACATCGCCGACGACTACGGCACGCCGGTGCTGGCGGCGGCGTCCGGTAAGGTGATCTTCGCCGGCTACCGGCAGAACGGCGGCGGCTACCAGATCTGGATCGACCACGGCAGCGGCATCGGGACCGCCTACTACCACCTGTCGGGCATCAGCGTCGGCGCGGGCGGCTACGTCTCACGCGGCCAGCGGATCGGCGCGATCGGCACGTCCGGCTGGGCGACCGGCCCGCACCTCCATTTCGAGGTCTGGCTGGGCGGCATCTGGAGCGGCTACCGCGTCAACCCGCTCGCCTACCTCTAGCGCCCCGCAACGGGCGCTGGCCCGGGCGCCTGGGCACCCGCCGCCATGCGCGCGGTGCCGTGCGAGAATGCCGCCGATGTTCTTCGACCGCGTCAGGATCTGGGTCGGCGCCGGCGCCGGCGGCGACGGGGCGGCGACCTTCCGGCGCGAGGCGCATGTCCCGCGCGGCGGCCCGGACGGCGGCGACGGCGGCCGCGGCGGCTCCGTCCATCTGCGCGTCGACCCCGGTGAGACGACCCTGATCGACTACCGTTTCAAGCATCGTTTCCGGGCCGCGGCAGGGGGCGGCGGGAGCGGCCAGCGCCGGCACGGGCGAGCCGGCGCCGACCTCGTCATGGCCGTGCCGCCCGGCACCGCCGTCCACGACGACGCCACGGGCGAGCTGATCGCCGACCTGGTGGCGCGCGAGCAGCGGGCGATGGTCGCGCGTGGCGGGCGCGGCGGGCTCGGCAACGTCCACTTCGCCACCGCCACCCACCGCACCCCGCGCCACGCGCAGAAGGGCGAGCCGGGGGAGGAGCGCTGGATCCGCCTCGAGCTTCGCCTGATCGCCGACGTCGGGCTGGTCGGGCTGCCCAACGCCGGGAAGTCGACCCTCCTGGCCGGGCTCACCGCGGCCCAGCCGAAGATCGCCGACTACCCGTTCACCACCCTCGAGCCGAGCCTGGGCGTCCTCGACCTGGCGGCCGACGACCCGGACGACCCGCGCCGTCCCACCATCGCCGATCTGCCCGGGCTCATCGAGGGCGCGTCGATGGGCGCCGGCCTGGGCCATGCCTTCCTGCGCCACGTGGAGCGGACCCGCCTGCTCGTCCATATCGTCGACGCGGCCGCGCGCGACCCGGAGGCCGACTTCGCCGTCATCCGCGGCGAGCTGGCGGCGCACGATCCGGCGCTCCTCGAGAAGCCGATGCTGGTCGTCCTCAACAAGATCGATCTGCCCGCCGGGGCGGCGGCGCTTTCCGCCCTGCGGGCACGGCGGGCGGCCGAGCAGCTTCCCACCGTCGCCGTCTCGGCGCTCACCGGAGAGGGGATCGGCGAACTGCGCCGGACGCTGGCGCGGCTCCTGCCGGACGCCGCGGCTCTCGCCTCGCCGCCCGAGCCGGCGGGGGTCGTGGTGCACCGTTTCGACTCCATGGCGAGCGGTTTCGCCGTCGTCCGCGAGGGCGAGGCGTTCCGCATCCGCGGCGGGCGCGTCGAGCGGCTCGCCGCGCAGACCGACTTCGGCGTGGACGAGTCGCTCGAGCGCTTCCAGCGGGACCTGGCGCGGCTCGGCATCGACCGGGAGCTACGCCGCGCCGGTGTGGCCGACGGGGACCTGGTGCGGATCGGACGGACCGAGCTGGAGTGGAGGGACGAGGACTGGGTGGAGCGTTGAGCGCCGGCAGCCTGCCCCCCGCTCCGTCCGAGCTGGCCGGCGGGACGGGGATCCTGGGCGGCACCTTCGACCCGGTCCACTACGGCCACCTGGCGGTCGCCGAGGACGTCCGCGAGACGCTCGGCCTCGAGCGCGTCCTCTTCGTGCCGGCCGGCATGCCGCCGCACAAGCCCGACCGCCTCATCACGCCGCCGGCGCACCGCGTCGCCATGGTCGAACTGGCGATCGCCGGCAACCCCGCCTTCGCCCTCTCGCGCGTCGAGGTCGACCGGACCGGGCCGTCCTACGCCGCCGACACGGTCGAGCTGCTGATCGCCGAGGCCACGGCTGAAGGGCGCTCCTCCGCCTTCGTCTTCATCATGAGCGCGGAAGCGTTCACCCTTCTCCACACCTGGCACGAGCCGGAGCGGCTGCTGCGCGCCTGCCGTCTCGCCGTCGTGCCGCGCCCGGGACACCGCACGCCCGGGCGGCCGTGGGTCGCCGAGCACTTCCCCGGCCTCGAGGACCGGGTCCTCTTCCTGGTCGGTCCCGACCTCGGCCACTCCGCCTCTGCGATCCGCGCGCGCGTGGCGGCCGGCCGCTCGATCCGCTACCTCGTGCCGCCCGCCGTCGCCGCCTACATCGCCGGGCACGATCTCTACCCACCCGAGCTGTGGAGGAAGAACTGAGTTGAGCGAGCCGAGCGCCGAACGCGTCTCCCGCGCCCCGCGTGCCCCCCGGGCCGCCCGCCGAGCCGGACTGCCGGCTCGCACCGAGCCCCCGCCGATCGACCGCGACCGCGAGGCGCTGGCCACGGCGCGGCGGATCGTCGAGCTGGCGGCCGACAAGAAGGCGTCGGAGATCGTCCTTCTCGACGTCGGCTCGCTCACCTCGATCGCCGACTACTTCGTCATCTGCTCTGGCGGCTCGGAACGACAGCTCGGCGCCATCGCCGACGGGATCACCGAGGGGCTCGCCGGGCAGGGCACGAAGCCGCTCGGACGCGAGGGGAGCGCCGGCTCGCACTGGGTCCTGCTCGACTTCGGTGCCGTGATCGTCCACGTCATGGCCACGCCCGAGCGCGACTACTACCAGCTCGAGCGGTTCTGGGCCGACGCGCCGACCCTCCTGCGCGTGCAGTAGCGCCCCTGCCGGAGGAGTACCGGCGCGGGGCGGTACCTGCGGGTCATGGAGCGGCCCTCTTGACGTGCCTAGCATCATCGTCAGCGCCGGCAGGAGACCGGCCAGGGCGAGGAAGAGCCGTCAGATGTCCCATCCGCGAGAGCGTTGCCCCCAGTGCGGTCGCCGCCTGATCAACTCGCGGTTCGACACGACCTTCCGGCTGCCCGACCGCAGCGAGCGGCTCTGCTTCGGGATCCCCGCCGGCCTTTGCGAGGACTGCCACCAGCTCTACATCGACCCTGGCCTGATCGAGCTGCTGGACCTCGGTGCCGGGCGCTGCGTCTTCGCCATCGAGAGCGACCTGGTGCTCCAGGAGGAGGCCTGGTCCTCGGCCGAGTAGGCCGCCCGCCCACGCGCGCCTGCGCCTCCTATCGCCCGACCCGCTAGCGCTGACTCGCCCGCGCCACCCGCTCGATCAGCCACAGCTCGAAGGTGAGCTGTTTGGCCGCCTCGGACGTCCCCGCGCCGTCGAGCCCTTTGATCGCGACGTCGACGGCGAAGAGACCGTCAAGGGCCCGCTCCAGCTCCTCCGCCGACCAGGCGCGCGCCTGCTCGGCCAGCTTCTCCGCGCGGAACGGCTTGAGCTTCATGGCCCTGACCAGGCTCGCCGCCGTCGCGCCGGCGGCGAGGTGCTCGCGCGCCGCGAGCAGCTCGCGCAGGCGGCGGTGCAGCTGGAAGACGAGCGCGGTCGGCGCCGTGCCGTCGGTCAGCAGCCGGTCCAGGAGCGTCATCGCCTCCCCGCTTCGGCGTGAGCCGATGGCGTCGAGGAACCCCCACGTCGTGCCGGGGACGGCCTCGGGGACGAGCGCTCGCACGTCGTCGAGATTCACCCGGCCGTCAGGCCGGTAGACCGCCAGCTTCTCCAGCTCGGCGCTGGCCAGCTGGCCCTGGCGGCGGCGGTCGACGTCGCCCTCGCGCACGAAGGCGCCAACCCGCTGAGCGAGCAGCCGGGCCGCCCCGCGCTCGAGTTCGAGGCCGAGCTCGCGCGCCCGAGTCTCGACCAACGCCTCCATCCGCTCCCGGGTCGGCGCCCTGAACTGGCGGACCTCGCCGCCCGCCCGGTCGACCGCTTCGCGCAACGCGTCAAGGGAGGCGCCGGGTCGCGCCGAAGCGTCCACGAGTTCGACGAGCGCGAGTCCGTTGCCGGGCGCGATCGAAGCGAGCGTCACCTCGAGCGCGGCGCGCTGCTCCGCGGATCGGGCCAGCGGTCCCGGGTCGCGGACGACGACGAGGAGGCCGCCGCCGAAGAGCGGTTGCGTGGCGAGTCGCTCGGCGAGGGTGGCCAGGTCGACCTCCGCCCCGCTCACCCGCCAGGTCTCGGTCGGCGGCCCGCCGTCCGCCCCGGCGAGCTCGCGGGCGAGCGTCTCGACGGCGCGGTCGATGCCGTAGGCGTCCTCGCCCCAGAAGTAGGCGAGCATCTACGCGCGCGCCGCGGGCCGGACCGCGTGCGGGGAGGCGGCTTCGACGCGTCCGGGGATCGCCATCGCGCCGATCGTACACGAGCCGGCTGGCGCTCCCGATCGACCGCCCGTCGGCCGTCGCGACCTCGAGGTCGCGGCCGTCGGTGGAGACCGTGATGCTCCCGTCGCGGTCGGTGCGGAAGACCCGCGCCCCGCCGGCCGCGAGGCGCTCCAGGACGCCCGGGTCGGGGTGGCCGTAGCGGTTGCGCGCGCCGACCGAGACGAGCGCGACGCGCGGCCGCACCGCCGCCAGCAGGCCCGGCGTCGAGGAGGTCCGGCTGCCGTGGTGCCCGACCTTCAGCACGTCCGCTCGCTCCAGCCCGCGCTCGACCAGTGTCCCCTCCACGTCGAGCTCGGCGTCACCGGTGAGCAGGAAGCGGCGTGAGCCGGCCGAGAGCGCGAGCACGATCGAGCTGTCGTTCACCGCGCTCCCGTCGTCCGATGGGCCGGCCGGGACGCGGTCGCGGTCGGGCCACAGGACCCGGAACCGGACGCCGTCGACGGCGAAGCGGTCTCCGGTCGCCAGCCGCTCGCTTCGCCTGCCGCCCCGTGCGAGCGCGGCGGCGAAGGCGCGGTGGCCGGGGCCGGCGCCGACCATCCCGGGCTCGTAGATGCGGCCGACGCGGTACCGGTCGAGCAGAGCCGCAAGACCGGCGACATGGTCCTCGTGGGGGTGGGTCAGGATGGCCAGGTCGATCCGCCGGTCCCACGCCGGCAGGCGTCCGTCGAGGAGGACGAGGAGGCGGTCCGGGTCGGGTCCGCCGTCGATCAGGACGCGTCCCCCGTTCGCGCCCTCGAAGAGGATCGCGTCGCCCTGCCCGATGTCGAGCACGGTGAGGCGCGTCCGTCCGTCCGGCCGCGCCGCGCCGAGCGGGACGAGTGCCAGCAGGAGGGCGAGCCCGACGGCCGCGGGCCGGCGCCGGTCGGCGAAGAGGATCCGGAACCTCGTCACGCGGGTGGCTCGGTCGACCGCTGCGCTCCTGCCGGCCGCCGCCAGGTGGCGTTCCGGATGCCCGGCACGCCGACGACCGAGAGAGCCGCCGCGGCCAGTGCGGCGAGGGCGGCGGCCGCGGGTGGCGGGAGGGTTACGGTCGCGAGGGGGATCGCCGCCGCGGCGCGGGCGATCGCCACGATCAGCCCGAGCGTGAACGCGGCGGCCGCGGCCGGCCCCGTGGCGAGCAGGGCCGGCACCCCGAGCGAGACGAGCCAGGCGGCAACGAGCGCCAGGGCGGCGGCGGCCATCGCCGGGGCCACCACCGGGGCGACCAGCAGGTTGGCCAGCGGTGCCACGAGCGAGAGCCGGCCGAAGTCGACGAGCACGAGGGGAAGCGTCGCCGCCTGCGCCGCCAGCGAGACGCCGAGCGTCTCGACCAGCCAACGCGGCGCGCGCGCGGGGAGGAGGCCGGCCAGCCGCGCGGTGAGCGGGTTCGCCCAGGCGACGAGTCCGGCGGTCGCTGCTGCCGAGAGCTGGAAGCCGGGATCGAGCACCGCGGCCGGGTCGACCACCAGCATCGCCGTCACGGCCAGGCCCAGCGCCTCGACGACGCGGGCGCGCCGGCCCGCCTCGCGCGCGATGAGGACGACTCCGGCCATGAGCGCCGCTCGCACGACCGAGGCGGAGGCACCGGCCGCCAGCGTGTAGGCGACGACGACGGCGCCCACGAGGAGGGCCCGCCTCCGGCGCTCGAGGCGCCGCGCCACGGCACCGCAGGCGCCGGCCACGATGGCGATGTTCCAGCCGCTGATGGCCACGACGTGGCTGAGTCCGGCGGCGGTGAAGGCGGCCGCGACATCGCGATCGACCCGCTCACGAAGGCCGATCAGGATGCCGGCCGCCAGCCCCGCCTGCGGCTCGGGCAGGAGATCGGCCAGGAGGTCGCC
>MGMJ01000121.1:0-2067 GCA_001794945.1 Chloroflexi bacterium GWC2_73_18 | reverse complement strand
CCGGTCGACGCCGGCCGTGGCGACGACGCCGCTCCGGCGGAGGTAGGCGAAGAACCCCGCGAGCTCGGGGTCGGGGTCGGCCGGCAGCGGCTCGACCGGCCCGTGGAGCTCCAGGCGGTCCCCGGGGCCGACCTCCGGGTAGCGCGGCAGGCGCGCGTAGACGAGCAGCGAGCCGGACGCCACCTCGGCCGCCAGGAAGGCGCGCTGGACACCGCCGGCCCGGCTGCCGACGGAGACGACCTCGGCCGCCCATGTCTCCCCGCGGCCGGTCGACTCGAGGTCCGCTGCGCCGGGGACGACCGATCCGCCCGGGAACCCGGCGCCGGTGACCGCCCCGACGACGATGCGGAGGGCGACGAGCCAGGCGCCCGCGGCGATCCACGGGGGTGCGGTCCCGGTGCGCGGTCCGGGCGTCCCGGCCCGGGTGACGGCCTGGGCGGCCGCCGACAGCGCGCCGGCGAGCAGGAGCGCCCCGGCCGGATGCGCGCTGGCGGCCAGGGCGGCCGTCAGCGCTCCCAGGGCAAGGGCGGCCGGGCGCGGCACGGTCCTCAGCGCACGGCCACCAGGTCACGGATCTTGGCGAACGTGGCGCTCCCCACGATCTTGCGCCCGAGCAGCTCGTCGACGCTGGTGAACGGCGCCTCCTCGCGGGCGGCGATGATCTTCTCTGCCGTCTTCGGCCCGATCCCCGGGAGCGTTTCGAGCTCGGCCTGCGTGGCGCGATTGAGGTCGACCGGACCGACGGCCGTGCCCTCTCCGCTCCCCGGCGCCGGACCCCCCGGGGCGGCTGTCGCGCCACGTTCCGGGACGACGACCTGGTCCCCGTCGTGGACGGGGGCGGCGAGGTTGAGTGAGCCGGCGGTCGCCGTCGCGTCGACTGCCGGGCCGAAGCCTCCGGCCGCGGCGATCGCGTCGGCGATCCGTGCGCCGGCCGGGAGGCGGTAGAGCCCGGGGGCCCGTACCGCCCCGGCGACGTCGACCAGGATCGACGATCCGTTCGGATCGCCGGTCGCCGGCGACTCGTCCGCGCCGCCGGGCAGTTCGATCGAGGGTCGCGGCGTCGTGGCGACGAGGAAGAGGCCGCCGCCGATCAGCCCGAGCAGCGCCAGCGTCGCGAGCGCGAGCGTGACCCCGGTGCCCCCCGAGCCGCCCGGGGAGCGGCCCGCGCGGTTCGGCGGTGCGCCTCGGGGGCCGTCCTGCTCCGCGTCGATGAGTCGCCAGGCCGCGTCTGTCCGTTCCATCGCATCCGATCACGGCCGGTGACGGCGAGGTCGACCAGTGGTTCGGCGGGCCGTTCGGCAGGGCCGGCGGCGGCGGGGTCGGCGGTCCGTGGGCGAACGGGAAGGCTGACGTCCGCCGATGCCCGGGGCACTTCAGGCGTCGGCGGACGCTGGCGCGACACTAGCAGCGGGCGCTTAGCTGCGCCTTAGCTGCGCGTGGCGCCGCGCGACGCGCCGGGACGAGCGGGTCTCGTTTGGCGCCGGTCCACCTCACCAGGCGCCAGGATCCCTGCTTCGCGCCTCCCTGCCACTGCCAGTGGCAGCAGCGGCCACTTCCCCTCGTGCCCGTCCGCCGAAGTGTATTCTGCGCCGCGGTCCACGCGTGCCGCGCCGGGGTTCTGCCACCCACAGTGGCAACGGGTCCCAGGGGAGCGGTGTCGAGCCGGCTCCGGGCGCCTCACTCGCTCGATGCAGGGATGCGCGTGGCGCCGCGCGACGCGCCGGGTGCTCGCTCAGCCGCGCTCGAGGAGCGGCTTCACCTCCGTCACGAGGCGCGTCATCGACTCCTCGTCGAAGGGCGCGGGGAAGCGCGCCACGAGGTGGTGATAGCCGATCTCGCCGTAGGGGGCCAGCTTCTCGGCGACGTCCTCCACGGTGCCGACCGGCTGGTCGGTCCATGGGTCCCCCTTCCCGTTGCGCGCGAACATGCCCAGGAAGACGCGCTCGGCCTCGGCGCGGGAGTCGCGGATGACGACAGCGCCGACGCTGGCCGTCCGCTCGATCTCGCGCTCGTCGCGCCCGACCGCCTCGCAGTGCTGGCGGAGGATCGCCTCCTTGCGCCGCACCT
>MGMJ01000120.1:41-11502 GCA_001794945.1 Chloroflexi bacterium GWC2_73_18 | reverse complement strand
GCCGGCCAGTTCCTGCTCGAGGGTCTCAAGCTTGGCACCTACTCGGTGACCGAGACGGCGGCGCCGGCCGGCTACGTCCGCGACACCCACACCTACCAGAAGACCCTGACCCAGGGCGCGCCGAACGGCGTGATCACCACCGACTTCGTCAATACCCTGGGCTCGCTGACCTGGTACAAGGTCGACGGCTACAGCGAACCGCTCGGCGGCGCCACCTTCCACGTCACCGGGCCCTTCGGCTTCGACGAGACGGTGACCGACAACGCCGGCCTCGACGCCGACCTCGATGACGGCCAGTTCCTGCTCGAGGACCTGCTGCTCGGCCAGTACACCGTCTGCGAGACGACCCCGCCCGACGGCTACATCGGCGACCCCGACTGCCGCCAGGCGACGCTCACCCAGGCCGCGCCCGACCAGACGGTCACCGCGCCGTTCATCAACACCCTCGGCTCGATCGAGTGGATCAAGGACAAGGGCGACGGCACCGAGGGCCCGGGCACGCTGCTCGGCGGCGCCGTCTTCGAGGTCAGCCCGAACCCCTACGGCTCGGGCGACCTGACGGTAGACGACTGCACGCCCGCGAACCTGCCGTGCGAGGCGGGAAGCGACCAGGATCCGGTCGGCGGCCAGTTCCTGCTGGTCGACGTGCCGATCGGCACCTACACCATCACCGAGCTCAGCGCCCCCGAGGGCTACGTGCCCGACGAGTCGACCTGCCAGGTGACCGTCGACGCGGAGAACCCCGAGGGCGACACCGTCTGCATCTTCAACGACCCGCCGATCCCGCCCGAGATCGACGTCGTCAAGACCGCCGGCGAGACGGCGGGGACGCAGGTGGCCGACGGTGCCGTCTACGTCACCGAGGTCTTCGCCAGCAACACCGTCTACAAGTACGTGGTGACCAACACCGGCGACGTCCGCCTGGTCGACGTCACCCTCGTCGACGACAACGGCACGCCCGCCAACACCGCCGACGACTTCCACGTCGGGGCCTGCGAGACGAGCTCGCTCGACCCCGGCGACTCCACCACCTGCACGATCACCAGGACGATCACCAGGGACACCACCAACATCGTGACCGCCACCGGCTTCAGCGTCGGCGAGGGGACGGAGACGTCCGCCACCGACGACGCGATCGTCGACGTCCGGGGCCCCGCGATCTCCATCGTGAAGACGGCCGGTGACGCGGCCGACGGTGGCACCTACGTCACCGAGGCCTTCACCGACAACGTCACCTACCACTACAGCATCGAGAACACCGGCGACCTCGACCTCTTCGACGTGGTCGTGACCGACGACCACGGCACCCCCGCCGACACCTCCGACGACCTGGAGATCTGCACCATCGATTCGCTGCCGGTGGGCGAAACGGAGACGTGCGAGGTCACGCTCACCGTCACCGAGGACACCACCAACGTGGCGGTGGCGACCGGCCACACCGAGCAGCAGCCGGGCAAGGACGTCACCGACGACGACGACGCCATCGTGGACATCGTCGCGCCGGGCATCCGCATCGTGAAGACGGCCGGTGACGCGGCCGACGGTGGCACCTACGTCACCGAGGCGTTCGAAGACAACGTCATCTACGAGTACACGGTCACCAACACCGGTGAGGTCGATCTCTTCGACATCACCGTGGTCGACGACAACGGGACGCCGGCCAACGACTCCGACGACTTCACCGTCGGGACGATCGACGAGCTCGGCGTCGGTGACAGCAAGATCCTGGCTGCCGTCCGAACCGTCACGGAGGACACCTCCAACGTGGCGGTGGCGACCGGCCACACCGAGCAGCAACCCGACGAGGACGTGACCGACGATGACGACGCGATCGTCGACATCGTCGCGCCGGGGATCCTGATCGTGAAGACGGCCGGCGACGCGGCCGACGGCGAGACGCTGGTCACGCTGCCCGGCGACGTCACGTTCACCTACGAGGTCACCAACACCGGCGAGGTCGACCTCTTCGACATCACCGTGGTCGACGACAACGGGACGCCGGCCGACTCCTCCGACGATTTCCTCGTCGGCACGATCGACGAACTCGGCGTCGGGGAGAGCGCCACGCTGACGGCGACGGTCGAGGTGACCGCCGATCGGACCAACGTGGCGGTCGCCACCGGCCACACCGAGCAGCAGCCCGACGAAGACGTCTCGGACGACGATGACGCCGACGTCGTGGTCCGCAACCCGGGGACCGGCATCGCCAAGAGCGTCGACGACGAGGACCACGTGGTGGCCCGCGGCCAGACGCTCGAGTACACGCTGACGTTGACGGTCAGCGACGGCCCCGTCACGGAAGCCGTCGTGACCGACGAGCTGCCCGACTTCCAGACATTCGTCTCGGCCAGTGATGGAGGGACGGAGTCCGAGGGTGTCATCACCTGGGAGCTCGGGACGCTCGAGACCGGCACGTACACGCTGACCTACACGGTGACTGTCGACGCCGACGCGCCGACCGGCGCCTACGAGAACGTGGCGATCTTCGATACCCGCGAGACGCCGCCGGACCAGGACGAGGAGATCGTCCGCGTGCCGGAGCTGACGCTGGTGAAGACGATCACCGCGGTCGACGGCGAGGATCCGGTCATCGGCGAGGAAGGCACCATCAGCGAGGGCATGGTCCTGGTGACCGACAATGACGTCGTCACCTACGTCCTGACCTGGACGCTCACGAACGGCCCGGTCACCGGTGCCTACCTCGAGGACGTCCTGCCCGAGGGCCTCACCTACGTCGACGGTTCGGCCTCGCGGGCCGGGGACTTCACCGGCTACGACGCGGAGACGCGCACGCTCCGGTGGGACTTCGGGACGCTCTCCGAGAGCGGCAGCGTCACCTACGAGGCGACGGTCGACTCCGGCCTCGCCGAGCAGGCCGGTGAGGACGGCCTCGTCCTGAGGAACGTGGCGACGATCGACTCCAACGAGACGCCGCCCGATTCCGACGACGAGGACGAGTTCATCAGCGGCGTGCTTCCGATCACGCCGCCGCCCACGCCGGTGATCACGCCTCCGCCGACCTCGACGGAGACACCTGGCGGCCCGGCCGGCGGGTCGTCGCTCCTGGTGCTGCTGGTCCTCGTGGCCGCCACACTGGGGCTGATCCTCGGCAGCCCACTGCCGCGGCGGCGGACCCGCTAGCAGGCGGTCCCCACGGAGGCGAGGCCGGATCGATCCGGCCTCGCCTCTGCTCCCCGGTAGAGCGGGTGCAGGAGCCCCGAGCCTGCGCCCGCTCTCCGTTTCCCCGGAAGTCCTGGGACCTGGCCGTCTCGCGGTCATGGGACCCATCGGTGCCGCCTGACAACGCATTCGACTCCGCGCGGCCCCGACCGTCGGGGTCTGGTGCGGTCGGGTGCGGACGCGGCGGGCCCATCGGTACTGGACGGCAACCGGGACCCCCGCGGACACTCTCGCTGGATGCTTCAGGGTATCCCCGCCGACCTATCCGGCGGCATCATCCGGCTCGGGGACACGAAGATGTTGACCAGGACGCTCAGGGGGTCGAGCCAGACCCCGCACGCCCGCGCCCGCCGCCGCCTCGCCTGGCTGGTGATCGGCGCCTTCGCGCTCTGGGCGCTCCTGGGCCCCGGCGTCGCGCCCGCCGCCGCCTTCACCCCCGGCGAAAACGGCCACCCGACCAGTGGGCCCTACTCGGACCTGAAGGGCGGCAGCGCCACCTTCACGTTCCAGGCGAACGCGATTCTCTACTGTGACTCCGAGAACGGCGCCTCCGGCTTCACCTTCCACCTCGACTACAGCGTCACCGGGACGCTGCCGGTCAGCGCCAGCCTGGTCGCATACCTGTCGCCGAACAATGGAGCCGTCAACGGCAACTCGGGCGGTGACGACGCCGGCTACATCGCCGCCGTCGAGTCCAACTACACCGTCCTCGACATCGGCGGCCTCACCGGCAGCGGCACCCTCGACTTCGACCTCACGATCACCGCGCCGTTCACGCTCGCGAGCGGCGGTGTCCTGGGCGTCATCGCCACCGAGGCGGACGAGACGATCGTCTCCAACTCGAAGACGAACTCGCTCAACTGCACCGAGGCGCAGCCCACCCCCACCCCGCCGGTCGAGACCCCCACGCCTACCCCGACCCCGACGCCGACTGGTAGCGTGCTTCCGACGCAGTCGGCGAGCCCGACCCCGACGCCCGAGGTGACCCCCACCCCGCCGGTCGAGACCCCCACCCCGCCGGTCGAGACCCCCACCCCGCCGGTCGAGACCCCGACGCCGACCGGCAGCGTGCTGCCGACCTTCGGGACGCCGTCGCTCAGCCCCACGCGCACCCCGACGCCGACCGGCAGCGTGCTGCCGAACTTCGGGACGCCCGAGCCGACGCTCAGCCCGCCGCCGACGGACGCCGACGGCTCGGCGAACGGCTCGGGGAGCGCCCCCATGCTGGCGCTCCTGCTCCTGGCGGCCGGGACGGTCGGCCTGATGGTCGCCACTCCGCTGCCGCGGCGGGTCCGCCGCCGCTAACCCAGCCTGACCCGGAGGGGCTCCGCGCCGCCCCTCGCGCCACGACGGCCGGCCCGGGACCCTGAGCCCGGGCCGGCCGTTCGTCTTCGCCTCACCTCAGGTTTCGAGGGTAAGGCCGGGCCTGGCGAGCAGCGTCTCTCCGCCGAAGCGTTCGGCAGCCAGCCGGTGGGTTGCCTCCGGATCGGCCTCGGGCAGGATGTGCGTCAGGACGAGGCGCCCCGCCTCCCCGGCGCGGGCGGCTGCGGCCGCCCCGGCCGCGTCGAGATGGGCGAGGCCGTCGGGGACCGGCAGCGTCCCGAAGGACGCTTCGGTGAGCAGCGTGTCGCCCGGCCGGAGGAGCGCGGCCAGCTCCCCGGGATCTCCGCAGTCACCCGAGTAGACGAGGCCCGCCACCGCGTCGTCGGCAGGGGCGACCCGGAAGGCGAAGCTGGAGTCGGTGTGGGTGACGCGCGCGACGGTGACGTGCCAGGGCCCGAGCAGC
Source organism: Chloroflexi bacterium GWC2_73_18 (assembly GCA_001794945.1). Taxonomy (GTDB): domain Bacteria; phylum Chloroflexota; class Limnocylindria; order Limnocylindrales; family CSP1-4; genus GWC2-73-18. The sequence continues at coordinate 6,536 of MGMJ01000120.1, read as the reverse complement.
CGCGCCCCGGGCTGGTGGGCGGTGAAGGCGAAGTCGGCCAGGAACCCGGGCTCGCCGCTGAAGCCATCGAAACGGACCGGTAGCTCGGCGGGGGCGTGCAGGGCGACCGTCCCCGGCGGTGCCTCGACGCCGTATCGCAGGTAGTGGCGGAGGGGGACGAGGTCGACGCAGTGGTCGGGGTGGAGGTGGCTGACGAAGACCGCGGTGAGGGACTCGGGCGCCCGGCGGACCGCCAGCCCGGCGAAGGCGCCCTGGCCGATGTCCAGGACGATCGCCTCGCCCTCGTGCTCCACCAGGTAACACGAGGAGGCTGCATCGGTGCCGATCGCGTAGGCGGCCGCGCAGCCGATGACGGTGAGGCGCATCAGCGCCGCGCCAGCGCGGCGACAAGGTCGGTCTCGAGCGGGACCTCCACGCGATCGCGGCCGCGCCTGAAGGAGAGGGAGCGGTAGCCGGCGGCGGCGATCGACCGATAGGCCTCCTCGAGCCCGAAGGCGAACGAACCGATCTGGTGCGCGTCCGACCCGGCCACGACACGCGCGCCGCCAAGCGCCCGGAAGCGCTCCACGACCACCGGCGTCGGGTACGGCTCGCGCGCCGCCTGGCGGAGCCCGGAGCTGTTGACCTCCAAGGCCATCCCCGACTCGACGAGCGCGACGAGCAGCCGGTCGTAGAGGTCGGCGTGGTCCTCGTAGCGGAAGGGGCCCAGGTGCGCGACGGTGTAGCGCTTGACGAAGTCGAGGTGGCCGATCGTATCGAAGAGGCCGCTCCGGATGGCGGCCTCCACCTCGGCGAAGTAGGGGGCGCTCGCCTCGCCGTGGCTCTTCCCCGCGCACCAGGCCGCCGCCGTCGCCCCGCTCCGCAACGGGTCGCGCTTCGCGATGTGGACTGAGCCGACGACGTAGTCGTAGCGGTGGCCCGCGAGGTGCGCACGGATCGCCGCCTCGTACTGCCGCTGGTACGTCATCTCGATCCCGAAGCGGATCGTCGGTCGTCCCTCCCAGCGCTCGCCCGCCGCCCGCACATGGCGGAGGCGCCGGCCGTAGTCGGCATAGTCGTAGGCCGGGCCCTCGGGGTCGAAGTCGAGGTGATCGGTGATGGCGACCTCGGCGATGCCGCGTTCTCGCGCCGCCGCCCCGTAGGCGTCGATCGGGACGTCGGCGTCGGGCGACAGGTCGGTGTGGAGGTGCGCGTCGAGGGGGAGGGCGGCGGTCGGGTCGGTCATCGTCGGGCGGTGTCGTGCGCGCAGGCGCGTGTTGCGCGTGGCGCACCAAAACGGCGTCTCCGGGCTCGCCGAACCCCCGCGATGCGCGTCCTCCCTCCAGGTCCCGCCTCGTCCGAAGCGCCCGAAGGGGCGGATCGCCGGGCCGGAGCGGGGAACGCGATGCCCTCAGCCATCAGGCGCGCCCCGGAAACGCCGGCGGCCCGCAGGGACGGCCGTTTTGGTGTTCTGCACGCAACGGGCGCCACCGGCGCCCGGCATCGCGGTGGTCCCCACCCGGCGCCCGGCATCGCGGTGGTCCCCACCCGGCGCCCGGCATCGCGGTGGTCCCCACCCGGCGCCCGGCATCGCGGTGGCCCTCACCCGGCGCCCGGCATCGCGGTGGCCCCACCGGCCGTTCGCCATCAGATGAGCCGCAGCTCGCGGCCGATCCGCTCGAAGGCGGCAAGGCAGGCTTCGAGGTCGTCGCGGCTGTGTTCGGAGGTGACGATGGTCCGGACGCGCGCCCTGTCCAGCGCGACGGTCGGGTAGACGACCGCCTGGGCGAAGACGCCCTCCTCGAAGAGCCGCTCGGAGAGGCGCGCCGCAACGGCCGACTCGCCCACGATGACCGGCGTGATCGGCGTTTCGCTGATCCCGGTGTCGAAGCCGAGCCCCTGGAGCCGCTCCTTGAAGAAGCGCGTGTTGGCCCAGAGCCGCTCGATCCGCTCGGGCTCCTGCTCGAGCACGTCGAGCGCAGCGATGCAGGCGGCGGTGACCGCCGGCGGCTGCGAGGTGGAGAAGAGGAGCGGCCGGCAGCGCTGGACCAGGTAGTCGCGCAGGTGCCGGCGGCCGGCGACGTAGCCGCCGACGACGCCGATCGCCTTGGAGAGCGTCCCGACCTGGATGTCCACCCTCCCGTGGAGGCCGAAGTGGTCGATCGTGCCGCGCCCGTTCCGCCCCAGGACGCCCGAGGCATGGGCGTCGTCGACCATGACCGCGGCGTCCCAGCGCTCGGCCGCCTCGCAGATGCCGGGGAGGGGGGCGATGTCGCCGTCCATGGAGAAGACGCCGTCGGTGATCACCAGGACGTGGCGGTAGGGGCCGCCGGGGCCGCCCTTATCGCGGGCGTCGCGCAGCACCCGGTCGAGCTGATCGACGTCGCGATGCGGGAAGACGGCGCGGCCGCCCTTCGAGAGGCGGACGCCATCGATGATCGAGGCGTGGTTCAGCTCGTCGCTGACGATCAGGTCGCCCTCGCCGGTGATCGCCGGGATGACGCCGCTGTTGGCGGTGAGGCCCGACTGGAGCGTCAGGACCGCCTCGACGTGCTTGAACTCGGCGAGCCGCCGCTCCAGCTCCACGTGGAGCTCCATCGTGCCGGCGATCGTCCGCACGGCGCCGCTCCCCACGCCCAGCTCGCGGACCGCGCGCAGGGCGGCGTCGACCAGGCGCGGATGCGTGTTCAACCCCAGGTAGTTGTTCGAGGAGAGGCTGATCACCGGGCGCCCGTCCATGATCGTGTGCGGCGCCTGCGGGCCGCTCATGACGCGGAGCGGGCGGTAGAGGGCCTTCGCCTTCAGCTCCTCGATCTCGTCGGCGAGATAGCTCAAGGGATCGGTTCGGACGGACATCGCTCAGTCCTCCTGGGGGAGCAGCACCACCTTGCCGGCGTGACCCGAGGCGACCAGGTCGAAGCCCTCGGCGTAGCGGGCGAGCGGCAGGCGGTGGGTGATGATCGGGGAGAGGTCGAGGCCCTCGGCGAGGAGGGCCCTGGTGCGATACCAGGTTTCGAACATGCGGCGGCCGGTGATCCCGTAGACGCGGATCCCCTTGAAGATCACCTCGGACGGCAGGTCGATCTTCGTCGGTGCCGACGGGATGCCGAGAAGCGAGACCCTGCCGCCGTTGGTGACGGCGCCGAAACCCTGGTGGATCGCCGCCGCGGCGCCGCTCATCTCGAGCACGACATCCACCCCGTCGCCGCCGGTCGCCTCGCGGAGGGCGCCCACCACGTCCTCACGGGCGTCGAGGGCGATGTCGGCGCCCATCACCTTGGCGATGGCGAGCCGCTCGGGGTTGATGTCGGTGGCGAAGATGCGCGCCGCCCCGGCCAGGCGGGCGATGCCGATCGCCATCAGCCCGATCGGACCGCAGCCCAGGACCGCCACCGTCTCGCCGGCGATCTCCTCCACGAAGATCGAGTGGACGGCGTTGCCCATCGGCTCCTGGAGGGCGGCGACCTCGGGCGCGAGGCCCTCGCTCACCCAGGCGTTCGTCTCGGGGATGACCGCGTACTGGGCGAAGCTCCCCGGGGCGTGGACTCCCAGGATCCGGAGGCTCTGGCAGACGTGCGGTCGGCCGGTGCGGCACTGGTAGCAGGTCCAGTCGACCAGGTGCGTCTCGGCGGCGACGAGCTGCCCCGGCTCGACGCGGTTCGTGTTCGGGCCGCAGGCCACCACCTCGCCGGCCATCTCGTGGCCGAAGATCATCGGCACGATCCGGAAGTTCTCCTCGGCCCAGGCGTCCCAGCGCTCGATGTGGACGTCGGTGCCGCAGACGCTGGCAGCGAGGACGCGGACGAGGACTTCCCCTGGCCCCGGCTCGGGGACCGGCATCTCGCGGAGGGCCGCCCCGGGGCCGCGCCGCTCCTTGACGAGGGCGCGCATCGTCCGCGGGGTCGCCTCGCCCATCGTCGCTCCGTCAGGCGGCCGCCGCGGTGCCCGCCAGCAGCCGCGCGGCCGGCGACCCGGCGGGGGCGCACCCCTCGGCGTCGACGACCGGGTTGGTGATTCGGCCGATCCCCTCGACCTCCACCGTGGCCAGGTCGCCCGGCTCGAGGAAGACCGGCGGGTCGCGGAAGACGCCGACGCCCGACGGGGTGCCGGTGGCGACGAGATCGCCCGGTTCGAGGGCGATCACCTCGCTGATGTACTCGATCAGCTCCGGGATCCCGAAGATCATGTCGGCGGTCGTGCCGTCCTGCATCGGCATCGTCCGCCCCTCGGGCGTCCCGTCGGTGACCGTCCGCCAGGAGCGGACCGCCAGCCGCCCGGGGTCGGCCACCGCGTCGACGGTCAGGAGGACCGGGCCGATCGGGCAGAACGTGTCGGAGCCCTTGGCGCGGAGCCACTGGCCGTCGCCGCTGGCGCCCGGCGGGAGCGCCGCCCTGATGCCCTGGAGGTCGCGCGCCGAGACATCGTTGACGACGGTGTAGCCGGCCACGTGGCGCATCGCCTCCGCTGCCGCGATGCGGTGAGCGCGCCGCCCGATGACGACGCCCAGCTCGGCCTCGAGGTCGAGCGCCGACGTGCGGGCATGGCGGACGATCGGGTCGCCGTCGCCGCCGATCGCGTTGGCGAACTTGGCGAAGAGGAGCGGGCGCTCGGGGAGGGCGATCTTCTGTTCCTCCACGTGGTCGCGGTAGTTGAGCCCGACGCAGACGATCTTGCCCGGGCGTAGCAGGGGTGCCATGAGCCGAACGGCCGCCCGGTCGATGGCGTTCGCGGGTGTCGTGCCGGCGGCCTGCGAGTGCGCGAGCGCGAACGCGGTCGACTCCAGCCCCGGGTCGGCGGCGAGCAGGGCGACGAGATCCCCCGCCTCGATCGCGGGACGGAGACGCGGGTCGCCGGTCAGCGCGGGGATGGCGTCGAAGGGGAGGACCCGGAGTTCGTCCGGTGCGCCGGTCAGGCAGCCGATCCGCGCGCCTGCGCCCGCGATCCCCGTTTCGCGGAAGATGGTCAGCCGCATCGTCGTCGCTCGTGCCCGGCCGTCAACATTCCTTCGCCTCGCCGGTCGGCGCGTTATCGACCCACTGTCCGTAGAAGGAAAGGAAGAGGTCCTGGTCGAACGTGTCGTTGAGCAGGACGCGGTCCCAGCCCAGCGCCGCGAAGGGCGCGCTCATGTCGTCGAAGCGGGCCACTACGAGCTTGTTCCTGAGACCGCAGGCGCCGGCCACCTCGCTCTGGGGCGCGTTGTCGGCGAATGCCCGCAGCGCGTCGAGCGTCTCCGGGTCCGGGCAGGATGTCCCGCCGGCGCCGCAGCTGTAGAGCAGCGCAACGTAGCCGTGCTCCATGCTGTGGAGCCAGGCGCCCGGCCGCACCGCGTCGCCGGGACCGTGGAAGCCGCGCGTCGCGGGCTGCGGGTCGTGCGTTCCCGAGGAAGGCGGGCACTCCCCGAACGTGAGCGTGTCGCTGCCCGAGCCGTGCTTGTTGCCGCGGTCCGCGACGGGGAAGCCGAGCTGCGGCGTCGGGGCGGCGGGGGTGGGCGTGGCGGCGGGCGACGACGACGCGGCCGGCGTCGGCGTGGCGGGTGGCGCGGTGAGCAGCGACTGGCAGGCGTAGGCCGGGCGCGTCGCCTGGAGGAAGACCCAGGCACCGAACCCCACAACGCCGACCAGCACCAGCGCGCTGATCAGCGCGGAGGCGTTCCGCTTCCAGAAGGGCCGGCTGTCTCGAGCGACCGGGTGGACCCGGCGCCCGGTCCGCTCGCCGGCGGCCGGCCCGCGGGCCGGGTCCGGCGGGCGACGGTCCGGCGGGGCCGGCCGCGACGATCGATGGCTGCGAGCCTTCTTGCTCACGGGCACTCCTCGGTCCGGGGGTCGGGGGAGACGGCGGACTCGGCCCGCCGACCTGCACAGCGTAGCGTGCCGGCGCCGGCCGGGTCGTGCCTCAGGCCAGCGTCGAGGAGCACGGCCGGATCGTGCATCCCCGTGTCGATCCCCCGCGACCCGTTGCCACTCTGAGTGGTAGAACCAAGGCCCGGCAAGCGTGGACCGCGGCGCAGAGCGCACTTCGGCGGACCGGCCACGAGGGGCAGGAGCCGCCGTTGCCACTGGTGGTGGTACGCGCCCCCTGCCGCGGCGCGCCGCAGCCCGTCGTGGGATCCCTCTGCCGAGAGATCGCAGGCGCTCAGCTCAGGGCCGGTCGAGGAAGCGCCGCACGGTCGGGCGCGTCATCTGGTGGAGGAGAAGGACGGCGAAGGCGACGCCGAGCACCGCCCCGATCAGCCCCGCCCCGATGCCGAGCACGAGGATCCCCGGCAGCGTCAGGCTGCACAGCCCCAGGGCGAGGCCGTAGGCGGCCTGCCGGCGCTCCAGCACGAGCGTGACGGTGAAGATCGTGTAGGCGAGGAGGAGCATCCAGACGAGGCCGATCGGCGAGATCGGCATGGCCACCGCCTGCTCCACGACGCGCGGCAGCGTGACGCCGATGAAGGCGAGGATCGCGAGCGCATAGAGGAGGAACAGGCGGACGCCGCGCGGCATGGCGCGGATCGTGTCGAGCATCGCCGCC
>MGMJ01000119.1 GCA_001794945.1 Chloroflexi bacterium GWC2_73_18 | reverse complement strand
GGCGCCGCCGAACTTGCCGATGGGGGTGCGCGCCGCCGAGACAAGGAAGACCTGCCCGTTCGGGCCGCCGAGAGCTGTGGGACCGTCGCCTGCCATCGGCCCGATTGTACGCGGGGGCCGCGGCGTCGCCTGCGGTCGGGGTTCGCAGCCGGAGCGGCCGGCGCGCGGCGCCGGACCCGATCCGCGCGGCGGTCCCGGGCCGGCACTGGACACAAGGGGATCTTCGGCACCTTGAACCCAGGGAGCCGCGCCCCCAGACTGCCCTCCTGCCGATCGTCGCGTTGGAGAGGACCGGCGATGGAGGTATGTGGATGACCGACGAGGGGGGCGCGGGGCCGAAGCATCGGATGGGCCCGAGGTCGCGACCGGCTGCTGGCCCGCACGGCGGGGCGGGCGACGATCCGGGCGTGCGCGAGAGGATACCCGTCGCATCGGCCGGGGCGCGGCGCGCGACGGAGGAACGCTTCCGCACGTCGGTCGAGGCGCTGCTCGACCCCTTCGGGCTCTACACGGCTCTCCGCGACGACACCGGCCGGATCGTCGACTTCCGGATCGATTACGTCAACGGAGCGATGTGCCGGCTGAACAGCGTCCCGCGGGAACGGCAGGTCGGCCAGACCCTCCTCGACCTCTTCCCGGCCCACCGCCCATCAGGGCTCTTCGACGCGTTCTGCAGGGTCGTCGAGACCGGCGAGCCCTTGACGCTGAACGGCCTGGTCTACCGGGATCCCCAGGCACGCGGAGGCGGACTGGACCTGGTGATCGATCTCCACGCCGTGCGGCTGGGAGACGGCTATGTCGTCACCGGCCACGAAGTCTCGGAGCGGAACCGCGCCGAGCTCGAGCTCCGCGAGGCGGAGGAGCGATATCGCGTCCTGGTCGAGCAGATCCCCGCCATCGTCTTCATCGACGAGATCGCCCCCGACGGGTCGATCCGGCCGATCTACGTGAGCCCCCAGGTCGAGGCGACCCTGGGCTACCCGCAGGCGGACTGGCTGGCCGACCCCGCCTTGACGCGGCGGCTCATCCACCCCGAGGACCGCGATCGCGTGGTCGCCGAGCTCGACCGCAGGCACGCGGCCGGGGAGCCGTTCGTCGCCGAGTACCGCATGATCGCTCGCGATGGTCGGGTCGTCTGGGTGCACGACAGCGACCTCGGCACCACCACCGGACCCGGTGGGGTGCCGCGACTCCAGGGGGTCGTCTTCGACGTCACGGCGCTGCGACGGACCGAGGAGGAGCGCGGACGCCTGGCCGCGGCGATCGAGCAGGGGGTCGAAGCGATCGTCATCACCGACCCGGACGGCAGGATCGTCTACGTCAATCCCGCGTTCGAGCGCCTGTCGGGCTACAGCGGTGCCGAGGCCGTCGGTCGGCAGGTCGGTGAGATCGACGGCGCGACTGGCCCGCCGGAGCTCCACGAGGCGATGCGCGCCGCGCTCGCCCGCGGCGAGGCCTGGTCGGGCGAGGTCGTCAATACCCGTCGCGACGGAACGCCGTACACGGCGGAGATGGCGATCACCCCGATCCGCGCCGACGGCGGCCGGGTGACCGACTTCGTCTCGATCCGGCGGGACGTGACACGCGAGCGAGAGCTCGAGGCGCAGCTGCGCCAGGCGCAGAAGATGGAGGCGGTCGGGCGTCTCGCCGGCGGGATCGCCCATGACTTCAACAATCTGCTCTCCGCCGTCATCGGGTTCAGCGAGCTCGTCATGGCCGACCTGCCCCTCGGCGATCGGCGCCGAGACGACCTGGCCGAGGTCGTGCGGGCCGCGCAACGGGCGGCGGACCTGACGCGCCAGCTGCTCGCCTTCGGCCGCCGCCAGCTCCTGCGGCCGCAGGTGCTCGACCTGAACACCCTCGTTCGGGAGGTCGAGCCCATGCTCCGCCGCACGATCGGCGAGGACGTCGAGCTGGTGATCGCCGCCGAGCCGGGACTCGCCAGCGTCAGGGCCGACGCCGGGCAGCTGGAGCAGGTGATCCTCAACCTGGCCATCAACGCCCTGGACGCGATGCCCGGCGGCGGGAGGCTGACGGTCGAGACCGCCGAGGTCCTGCTCGACGAGGTCTACGTCAGGCGCCACGCCGGGGCGACCGCCGGCCCGCACGTCGTGCTCACGGTGGCCGACACCGGCGTCGGCATGGACAACGCGACCCAGGCGCGGATCTTCGAACCATTCTTCACCACCAAGAGCGAGGGAAAGGGCACCGGGCTCGGCCTCTCCACGGTCTACGGCATCGTCAAGCAGAGCGGCGGCTACATCTCGGTCGACAGCGAACCGGGCAGGGGCTCGACCCTCCGGATCTACCTGCCCCGGGTGGATGAGTCCGCCGAGCCGTACGTGCTCGAGGCGAGCCCGGCGTCATCGGCGGGCGGCTCGGAAACCGTTCTCGTCGTGGACGATAGCGACGCGGTGCGGTCCGCCGTCGGGAGCCAACTGGAGCGGCGCGGGTACCGGGTGCTGAGCGCGGCCAGCGGCGAGGACGCGCTCGAGGTCGCCGGCGGCCACGAGGGGACGATCGACCTCCTCCTCAGCGACGTCGTCATGCCGGGCATGAGCGGGCCGGAACTCGCCGAACGTCTCGCGGTGACCAGACCCGGGCTCCGTGTCCTCTTCATGTCAGGCTACGCGGCCGACGCGATCGCGGAGCGGGGCGTCCTCGATGCAGGCGCCGCGCATCTGCCGAAGCCGATCGGGGCCGCACTGCTGGCCAGCCGGGTGCGCGAGGCGCTGGACACGCCCCGGTCCGGCTGACGGACCCGACGCCTACTCCCGCGGGTAGGTGTAGAAGCCGCGGCCCGTCTTCTGGCCGAGGTGGCCGGCGTCGACGAGCTGGCGGAGGATCGGCGGCGGGACGAAGTGCTGCGCCCCGAAGCCCTCGTGGAGCACCCCCATGACGTGGAGGCAGACGTCGAGCCCGACGAAGTCGGCCAGCTCGAGCGGGCCCATCGGGTGACCGAGGCCGACGCGCGCCCCGGCGTCGATGTCCTCGGCGCTGCCGACGCCCTCCTCGTAGCTGCGCATCGCCTCGGCCAGGAACGGCATCAGCATCCGGTTGACGATGAAGCCGGGCCGGTCCCGGGAGACGATCACCTGCTTGCCGAGCGTCCCGGACAGGGCGCGGATCGTCTCGGCCGTCTCGTCGCTCGTCTCGACCCCGCGAATCAGCTCGACCAGGGGCATGACCGGCACCGGACTGAAGAAGTGCATCCCGGCGAACCGGGCACGGCGCGCCGGCCGGCAGGCGGTCGCCAGCCGCGTGATCGGGATCGAGGACGTGTTCGAGGCGAAGATGGTGTGCTCCGCGGCGCGACCGTCGAGCTCGCTGAAGAGGGCGCGCTTGACCCCCTCGTCCTCCCAGACCGCCTCGACGACGAGCTCGGACTGCGCGGCGGCGGCACCGAGCGAATCGGCGACGGTGATGCGGGCCAGCGCCGCGGCGCGTTCCTCGGCCGCCATGCGTCCCTTCGCCACCGCGCGCTCGAGGTTGTCGGCGACGCGCGCGAGCCCGGCCTCGGCCCGGGCGCGATCCGGCTCGTAGAGGAAGACACGCCGCCCGGCGACGGCGCAGACCTGGGCGATGCCGTGGCCCATCAGCCCGGCGCCGCAGACCAGGACGGTGGAGATGGCGGTCGGGTCGGCTTCCATGGCCGCCTAGCCTACTCCGGCGCGAGGGTCGCCAGCAGGCGGTCCGCCGCGGTGTAGGGGTCGAGGACGTGGTCGGCGATGGCGCGCAGTGCGGCCTCGCCGGCGGCGAGCCGGCGGGGATCCCGGAGCCGCGCCCGCAGACGGTGCTCCAGGGCGGCCATCAGCTCGGCCTCGGCGCGAGCCAGGCGCGTCCGGTCGTCCCCATCGGCGAGCTGGCGCGCGCGGTGCCGCTCGGTGGCGGCGAGGAGCTCCGCGACCCCCTCGCCGGTCGTGGCCGTCGTGATCAGGACCTCCGGGCGCTTGGGGGCGGGACGCCCGGGTCGTGCCGGCGCCACCCCGGCCGAGAGCATGGCACGCAGCTGGGCGGCCGCCCGCTGGGCGCCCGGCCGGTCGCCCTTGTTGACGACGACGAGGTCGGCCACCTCCAGCAGCCCCGCCTTGATCGCCTGGATCTCGTCGCCCATCTCGGGCGCCTCGACGACGACGGTCGTGTCGGCGGCGGCCGCCACCTCGACCTCGCTCTGGCCCGTCCCGACCGTCTCCAGGAAGACCACCTCGAAGCCGACCGCGTCGAGGACCGCGGCGGCGGTGACGCTCGCCGCCGCCAGGCCGCCGGCGTGTCCCCGCGACGCCATCGAGCGGATGAAGACGTCGGGGTCGGTGGCGCGCGCCTGCATGCGAACGCGGTCGCCCAGGATCGCCCCGCCGGTGATCGGGCTGGTCGGGTCGACGGCCACGACGGCAACGCTCCGTCCGCCCCGGCGTACCTCCTCGATGAGGGCGGCCACGAGCGTGCTCTTGCCGGTACCGGGCGCCCCCGTGATGCCGACGAGGTGCGCCCGCCCGGCGTACGGGTAGAGGACCCGGAGGGCGGCCTCGGCGGCCGGTGTCCGGTTCTCGACGGCGGTGAGGAGCCGGGCCAGGGCGCGCCGATCGCCGGCGCGGGCCGCGGTCGCCGGGTCGCTCACGCCCGGTCGGCGCGGCGCGCGTTCGCCCGCAGGAAGTCGGCGACCTCGGCGATGGTGGTGCCCGGTCCGAAGACGCGCGCGATGCCGGTCGCCCCGAGCGCCATCACGTCGTCGTCCGGGATGATCCCGCCGGCGACGACCAGGACGTCGTCGAGGCCCTGCTCGCGGAGGAGCGCGCAGACGCGCGGCAGGAGCGTCATGTGCGCCCCGGAGAGGATGGAGAGACCGATGACGTCGACGTCCTCCTGCAGCGCCGCCGCGACGACCATCTCGGGTGTCTGGCGGAGGCCGGTGTAGACGACCTCGAAACCCTCGTCGCGCAGCCCCCGGGCGAGCACCTTGGCGCCGCGGTCGTGCCCGTCGAGGCCGGGCTTGGCGATGAGCACCTTGAGGGGTCGATCGGCCATCGCCGGGCATCATAGGACGTTCGACCCCTTCGAGCGACGGGTCGACCGGTCGTATACTGCCCCGAAGGCCAGGGGGAACGTGATCATGGACAGCGGCCCGGGCGAGCGTGGAGGCGCGGTGATGCCACGCCTGGAGGTGCGGCTCTTCGGCACGCTCCGGGTCACCGTCGACGGCCGTCCCGTCACCGACCTCGGCAGCCGGCGGGCGCGTGACCTCCTCGCCTACCTCTGCCTCGAGCGGAGGCGACCCCACTCCCGCGAGAAGCTGGCCGGCCTCTTCTGGCCCGAGGCCGACGAGGGCGCCGCCTACGCCAGCCTCCGCCAGGCGCTCTGGCTGCTGCGCAAGACGCTCGCCGCCGCCGCCGGAATGACGCCGGAGACGGCGCCCTGGATCGCGGCCCGCGAGCGCGAGATCGGCCTGGCACGCGAGGGCGGGATCTGGATCGACGTCGCCGAGTTCGAGGCCCGCCTGGCCGCCGCGCCGCCAGATCTCGAGGGCGCCGTCGAGCTCTACGAGGGCGACCTCCTGGAGGGCTGCTACGAGGACTGGTGCGCCGAGGACCGCGAGCGCCTTCGCGAGCTGCAGCTGCGCGCCCTGGGCGATCTCGTCGCCCGGCGTGAGGCGGCCAGAGACCTGGCCGGGGCGATCGCGGCGGCACGCCACCTGATCCGGGTCGATCCGCTGCGCGAGGACGTCCATGCGCGCCTGATCGGCCTCCTCGCCGCCAACAACGAGCGCGGCGCCGCCCTCCGACAGTACCAGGGGCTCACCGAGCTGCTCGGTCGGGAGCTCGGCGTGGAGCCCGACCCCTCGACGCAGCGTCTCGCCGCGGCCATCCGCGACGGACGGCTCCCCGGCGGTGCGCCCGCCAGCCCGCCGGCGGCCCCTCCCGGGGGGGCGCCGGTCACCCGGCCAGGCGCGCCGGGCGCTGTCTTCGAGGCGCCGGTGCGACCGGCCGTCCCGACCCGACCGCCGCCGGAGCGTCTCGAGCCGAAGCCCGGGCTCGTCGATCGCGCCGAGGCGTGGCAGGCCGCTTCGGAGGCGATCCTGGCCGCCGCCCGCGGCGCGGGGTTGCGCGCGGTCGCCTTCGTCGGTGAACCGGGGATCGGCAAGACGCGCCTGGCCGACGAACTGCTGGACGCGGCGGCCGAGGCGGGGCTGCTGACCGCCGAGGCGCGCTGCTACCAGATCGAGGACGACGTTCCCTTCCAACCGTGGGCCGACCTGTTGCGAGCCCTCTTCGCCACCGCCGGTCCGGTCGTCGACTCGGTCCTGGCCGCCGCGCCGCCGTGGCGCGCGGGGACGCTCGCGCACCTGCTGCCGGAGCTTGGCACTCCGGCACCGGCGACCGGGACGCCCGAGCTGGAGCGCTCGCGGCTCTTCGAGGCGACCGCCTGGCTGGTCGGCGACCTGTGCGCCGCGAGGCCGCTCGTCCTCGCCCTCGACGACCTCCAGTGGGCCGACGACGGTTCGCTGGCCCTCCTCCACTACGTGCTGCGCCGCTCCCCGGGGGCGCGACTCGCCGTCGTCCTCGGCATCCGTCCGGCGACCGTCGGTCGCGACGCGCTCGAGCCGCTGGCGGCGGGCGGCGTGCCACTCACCACGGTCGCGCTCGGGCCGCTGCCGGCCGACGAGACCGCCGTCCTCGCCCGCTCGCTTGGCGTCACCGATCCGGCCCTGCTCACGCGCATCGCCGCCGAATCGGGCGGCAATCCCTTCTTCGTGACCGAGCTCTCGCGGGCGGCGCCGGCCGGCGTCCACCCCGGCGAGCCCCTGGCCGTGACGCCGGCGCTCCGCCGCCTCGTCACCGACCGTCTCGCCGGGCTCGGCCCGGACGTTCGCCGCGTCGCCGAGCTCGCCGCCGTGATGGGCCGCACCTTCGACCTCGCCACGCTCGAGCGCGGGACCGACCTCGACGAGCGGCGCGTCCTCGAGGCGCTCGGCCAGCTGCTGGCCGCCGGTATCGCGGTCGAGTCGGGGATCGAGGATCGCTACGACTTCTCCCACGAGACCTACCGCGAGACGCTCGAGGCGGGCCTCCACGCCGCCGAGCGCCGGCGGGTCCACGCTCGCATCGCCGAGGTCCTGGGGGCGAGCCTGGCGACCGAACCCGAACGGGTCGCCGGCCCGCTGGCGCGCCACCTGCGGGCGGCCGGGGAGGCGCGGCGCGCCGCCCGCGTGGCCCTGATCGCGGCGGAACTCGCGCGTCGCCTCGCCTCGAACGAGGAGGCGGCCCGCCACTACGAGTTCGCCCTCGAGGTCCTCGCCGCCGAGCCGCCGACGGCCGAGATCGCCCTTGCCTGGTGCGCCCTCGGCGACGTCTACCGCCTCCTTTCGCGCTTCGACGATGGGCGGCGCGCCGTCGAGCACGGTCTCGCCCTCTTCCGCCAGATGGGCGACGACACCGGCTACCTGGAGACGACGTTCCGCCTCACCGTCGCCAACGTCGCCGCCCGCGACGAGGAGGCGGCCGCGGCGATCGCCCGCGCCGGACTCGCGTACGCCGAGCGGATCGGCGCCGAGCCGCGGCTGCACTCCACGGCGAAGCTCGCCATCGCGCTCAGCATCGTCCACGACCCGGCCAACCACGACGAGGCGCGGCGCCTCGTGGCCGAGGCGGAACCGGAGATGCCGGTCGAGGGCCACGATATCGTCCGCGCCGCCCGGGCCATGACGCTCGGCCTGGTGGCGCTCTCCGACGGCGGCTGGGACGAGGCGCGCGAGCGATTCGAGGAGACGGCGACGCTGCTCGTCGCGACCGACTGGACCGATCTCGGCGCGATCCCGCTGCTCGAGGCCGGCTGCGCCGCGGCGGCCGCCGGCGAGGACGAGATCGCCGCGAGGTTCCTCGCCCGGGCCTGCGGCAGCGCCACGCACGCCACCTGGCGGCTCGCCGAGGCGTGGATCTCGCTGGTGCGCGCCGCCCTGGCCGACCGGCGCGGCCGCGACGACGAGGCGACCGCCCTCCTCGATCACGCGGTCGCCGTCGCGGCGGCCATCGACGACCCGCTCATCCCCAGCGCCGCGGAGCTGGTCCGCGGCCGGCTCGCCCTGCAGCGTGGCGCCCATGTCGGGGCGATCGCCTGCTTCGAGCGCGCGCTCGCCGCGCCGGCCGCGCTGGCCGCCTCGGTCGGGTGCGACGTGGCGCGCCTCGGCCTGGCAGAGGCCAGGCTGGGGGCCGGGGAACTGGAAGCGACCGGGCGACTGCTCGCCGACTTCGGCCCGCTGCACGACCCCGCCCTGCTCGCCGCGCGGCGGCTGCTGGAGGGCCGCCTGGCCCAGGCCCGCGGGGAGCTCGAGCAAGCACGCGCCGCCTACCGCGAGGCGGCCGAACTGGCGACCGGGACGGAGCCTCGCTGGAGCCACCGGCTCGGCGACTTCTGGGTCTCGCTCCGCTTCATCTGGCGGGCCGCCGACGTCCGCCGCGCGGCGTTCCTGGCGCTCGCCGCCAGCGAGCACGGCCCGGCCCGCCGCGACGCCCTCGCCGCGGCCGCGGCCGGGCGGCGGAGCTGACGCCGCCCCGAGAGGCTGACTCTGGGCAGCGCCCGGCCCACGGGGGCTGCTCCGGGAGGGCACCCCGCGCCAACCCGGGCCCGGTCCCCCGTCGAAGTTCTGGATTCCCATGGGGTGAACACCGCGCGACGACCGACCGCCCGCGCGAGGTTTCCCGGCCCGCGCTGCCCCCTTCACCACGCTCGGGCGCCTCACCGGGCAGCCTCCGACGGCGCTGCGACGGCGCTCCGGCGGCCGTCAGCCCGCTGAACGCCTCGCGCTGTTCGCGGGGCGGGAATCCCGGAGCTTCCGGCTACCGCGCCGGCTCGCCCCGCTCGAGGTGGGCGAGGAACTCGGCCCGGGTCCGATCGCGCGTGCGGAAAAGCCCGAGCACGGCGGCGGTCGTCATGGTCGGGCCCTTGCGCACCCCGCGCATCACCAGGCAGAGATGGGTCGCCTCGAGCACCACGCCGACGCCGTGCGGCGCCAGGCGCTCCTGCAGGAAGTCGGCGATCTGCTGGGTCATCCGCTCCTGCACCTGCAGCCGCCGGGCGTACATCTCGACGATGCGCGGGATCTTGGAGAGCCCGACCACCCGGCCCCGCGGGATGTAGGCGACGGCGGCCGTCCCGAAGAAGGGGAGCAGGTGGTGCTCGCAGAGCGAGTAGAACTCGATCCCCTTGACCACCACCATCTCGGAGTACGGCACCTCGAAGATCGCCCCGTTGATGAGCCGGTCGGGGTCGACGTGGTAGCCCGCCGTCAGCTCCCGGTACATGCGGTGGACGCGCTCGGGCGTCTGCGCCAGCCCCTGCCGGCCCGGATCCTCGCCGATCTCGCTGAGGATCTGGCGAACGGCGCGCTCGACACGCCCGCCACCGCCGGGCCCGCCGGCGAGCGGCGCGTCCTCGTCATCGACCAGGCCGGCCTCGGGCGAGCCGGCCGGCCCGCCCGATTCGCTCTCGATCTCGGTCACGATCGCCCGCACGTGGTCGGGCAGGGTCGTCGTCACCGGAGGGGGTCCTCGCTGCGCATCGGCGCGATGGTACTCCCGGCGTTCAGGGCCGCGCGCTGCGGAGCAGGTCGCCGTATGTCTCCGGGCGGCGGGCGGACAGGTAACCCTCGGGGCCACCGGAGGCGCGGATCGCCGCGGCCGAGAGCGCCGCGACGGCGAGCCGCGGCCGGTCGTAGCCGGCCGAGACGAGCTTCCCGAGCGGATCGGCGATGCCGCTGCCGCCGAAGAAGTGGGCACCGGGGCGCCGATCGACCGTGTTGGCGAGCGCCACGTGGAAGCCGTTCTCGATCGCCCGCGCCACCAGCTGGCTCGCCTGCTGGGCGCGGTAGGGGTCCATGTCGGCCGAGGGGACCGCCAGCAGCTCGGCGCCGCGGAGGGCCAGGATGCGGGGCACCTCGGGGAACTCGATGTCGTAGCAGATGCAGACGCCGAGGCGGACCGCCGGCTCGCCGTCGAGGAGATACAGCTCGTGCACCGGGTAGTCGGCGCCTGCCGTGAAGGCGTCGCGCTCGCGGCCGAAGAGATGGGTCTTGCGGTAGACACCGGCGAGGCGGCCGTCGCGGTCGACGACGAGCGCGCTGTTGAACGGCCGGGCCGCCGCTCCGCCCGGCGGGCGCGCCGGCTCGGCCTCGATGAAGCCGGCGACGATCGCCACGCGATGGCGCGCGGCGAGGCGCGCCAGGCCGGCAGCCGCGCGAGCGTTCGGTCCGCTCGCCGGCTCGGCGACCCGGCCGGGGTGACTTCCCAGCCGGTAGCCCTGCAGGAAACACTCCGGGAAGACGACGAGAACGGCGCCCCGGCGCGCCGCGTTGCGCAGGTGACGCGCAGCGAGGCGCAGGTTGGCGGCCACGTCGCCGATGGCGGGGCGGACCTGGGCCACGCCGACGCGCAGGCCGTCGAGGCGCTCGGCGCGTTTCACGCGGCGGACGGGCCGCACCGCGCCATCAGTGCTCGGTCTCCTCGGGCACTTCGTACCAGCGCTTCTTCTCCCCGACGATGGCGCGCAGCTTCCAGCCCCGCGACTTCGGGGCCGCCTCGATGCGGCCGAGCAGCTCGCGCAGCTGGGCGCGCGGGTCGTGGCGCGCCGGCCGCCCGAAGTCGAGCTCCCCGGGCCGCAGCTCGCGCTCCAGGAAGTGCTCGAGCTTGGCGATGTTGCCGGTCACGGTGCGCCACCAGCCCCAGTCGTTGCCGGTCAGCTCGACGATCCGGCGGGCGTTGATGCCGTCGACGTCCGAGTCAGCCACCGCGTACTCGCTGAAGAGGGCGAGCAGGTCGACCAGGTCCTTGCGGTTGATCTCCACGATCTGGAGCTTGGAGAGGACCATCTCGGCGAGCGGAAGCGTCCGTTCGTCGACCAGGAGCCGCTCGCCGAACGGCAGGACGTGGCACATCTCCAGGCGGTCGATCAGGATGTCGACCGCCCGCTCACGGCCGTCATCGTAGAAGTAGAGCTGCTTGTGCCCGTAGAGCGCGTTGTAGTGCCTGTCGGGCCGGTAGCCCTCGCCGGCCAGCAGGGCGACCAGCTCCCGGCGGTCCTGGGAACGGGCCGCCAGGTCGATGTCGCGGCGGGCGCGACCGACGCGCGCGGTCCACTCCGGGCAGCGGACGTGGATGGAAAGACCACCCATCAGGCGCATCACGAGCCCGCGCTCGTTGGCCAGGGCGATGAGGCGGAGCGCCTCGGCGAGGGGGTCCTCCTCGGTGCCGGGAGGGCGGGCTTCGCCGAGGCCGATCGGCTCGCCCAAGCGCCGCGTGACGTCGGCTGTCTCCATGGGGGGCGGGTCGGCCGGATCACCGGCTCGGGGAAGCATGGTGGCGCGGTACTGTAGCATCAGGCCCGATCCGGCGTCGCCCGGATCCTGCAGAACCCCCTTTCCGCGAGCGCGACCGTTCGCTAAAGTGCACGCCGAAGGGATGGGGGGAGGCAGGAGGAGGCTTATGGCATCGATGCCACCGGGCGGCGGGGCGAAGCTGTTCACGCG
>MGMJ01000118.1:69595-113513 GCA_001794945.1 Chloroflexi bacterium GWC2_73_18 | reverse complement strand
TCTTCTTCGCCCTGGCGGCGCCGGCAAGCGCGACGACGACCCGGATCCCGGTCTCGGCGACCGAGACGTACCGGGTGATCGACGGCGGCCGGACCTGGTTCAGCAACGAGGGAAGGATCATGCACGTGCGCGGCTGGACAGCCGTCAGCGAGGCCGAGGGCGGCAACTACGTCACGGGCGACGGGCTCCTCACCGCGAGCTGGAACCTCGACCTCGCGACCGGTGACGGCACGATGTGGGGGACCGCCAGCTACGTGCTCGACGCCTTCGACGGCGGCTTCGCCGGCAGCTGGACGGCGACGTTCGAGGGTTTCGCCTGGTCCGGAAGGGGCGTCTACCAGGGCTTCGGCGAGCTCCATGCCTGGCAGGGCCGGGTCGCCGTCTGGGCGACCGGGTGCGCCCCAGGCGTCACGGCCGACGGATGCGACGCGTTCGCGGGGTACTACTTCAGGCCCGGCGAGTAGCGAGCGGCCGTAGCGGGAACCGCGTGGGGCTCGCGGCGAACGCGGGGAAGAAGCGTGCGGAAGGACTCGATGGCCGGTGCCCGCGGTCATCCGGGCGCCAGCCAGACGTGTCGCCGACAGCCGCCATCGCGGCCACGTCGGCTCCACGGGCCGCGGCGACTCAGGCCTCGCGAGTCGTTGCCCCGGCAGGCGTCCCAGGAGGTGCTCGATGGGTACTTCATTCGTCGCCCGAGCGTGGGGGATCATCGCCGTCGCCATCACCCTCGCCGGCTGCACCACCGGTGGCACCGCATCACCGGCACCGCCGCCGGCGACGTCCGCCCCGAGCGCGACGGCGACGGCGAGACCCACCGCGACTCCGTCGCCATCACCGTCCGCTGCCCCAAGCCTGTCCGCCCTCGACGGGAAGGCGACCTTTGCGTTCGTGGTTTACGACGAGAACAAGTGGAAGACCCGCTGTTCACCGGGAAGAGGCGTCGTCCAGGTCGGCGACAGCCGTGTGGCCGGCCAGTACGTCAACCTCGTCTGCCTCGAAGAGAACGATGAGGTCGCCGCGAACGGCTTCTGGGACTTCTGGGGCAGGCACCTCATCTGGAACGATGGCGGGACCTGGGAATGGTCAGTTCATCGGGACCAGGGAGGACGCCACGGCTGATCACGTCGTGGACATCACGTCCGCCGGTTCAGGCGACTACGCGGGGTTGAGGCTCGCGTCGCACGAGTTCGCAGGGTCGGACGACAGCGTGTGGGACATCAGCAACACGATCGGACCGGGCCCCAACCCCGATCCCATCTCGACGCCGCCCGAGATCCAAGGGCAGGGTGATCCGCAGATCGGCGGCACGCGTTCGTGCGGGACCGTGATCGTCGCACCGAGCGAGACGCGAGCCGGTGACGTCACCCGGCGCCGAGGCGAGGTCGACGCGTGCACCTGGGACGTCCCGGATCCACGATTCGCCGGACCCGACTTCACCATCATCAACGCCGACGTCCGGGACGACGGCTCGGTGGTGGGCTGGGGGTCCGTCACTACACGGTTCGGCGTGGGTCCCTACGCTCTCGTGCGTGCTGCGGACGGCACGACGACGGTGCGGACGTTCCTGACCGGAGCCGGCCGGTACCGGGGCCTCGTCTACCAGGACGTGCAGGTCGGCCAAGGCGACACCTGGACCGTGACCGGCTGGATCTCGCCGGCCGAATGACGGCGCGAGCGCGGCCTGTCCGCGCCGGCCGCTCGATCGGAATGTGGGGACAAGGGCTCTGCCCGCGCCGAGGCCCAGCCCCACGCCCGCACCGTAGCCACGGTCGGCGCAAACGGCGAAGCGGCGGCCCCGACACTCTGCGGGGCCGCCGCCTCCATGAGTCCTGGTGGAGATGGGGGAGGGTCGAACTCCCCGTCCAGAACCTTCGACCAGGGACCACTACGAGCGTGTCCGATGCTTCGATCTCGACCGGTGACACCCCATCGGCAGGAGGCCGTCCGGTCCAGCCACGTCCCCTTGCGGGCTTTGCCGCCGGCTACGCAGCACTACCCGGCGACGCATCCCCGCTGTATGACGCTTCCACGGCCCGCGGGGACGAGGCCGCTTCCACGCTCACCTTACCGCGTTACGCGGCGAGGGCGAGAGCAGACTGGCGGTTGCCAGTTACTTCGGTTTGCCGCCTGTTTAACGAGGCCTGACGGCACCTCGGCTCGCGTTCCCTGGTGGTCGGGCCCTGTCGAAACCACTCATCCCCGACGCACCGGACGCTCTCGCGTCCATCCTCGATTGTAGTCGAGACCCACCGGGACGCCAAGAGCCTCCCACCCGGGTAGGCATCGCGCTGTCACCCGTCGCCGCGATCCACACCGGCATCACCCACCGCGGGGGTTGGACGCCGCCCACCGCCCGAGCCTCAGCGCCGGCGGTGCGCCTCGGCGAGGTCGCGCTCGAGCTGCCGGCGGGCGTCGCGCTCGGCGATCTCGCGGCGGCGGTCGTACTGCTTCTTGCCGCGGGCCAGGCCGAGCTCCACCTTGGCCACTCCGCGCTCGGTGATGTAGATGCGCAGCGGGATGACGGTGAGGCCCTTGGCCGCGGCGCGCCCCAGCAACTGGTCGATCTGGCGGCGGTGGAGGAGGAGCTTGCGCGTCCGCTTCGGCTCGTGGTTGTAGCGGTTGCCTGCCTCGTAGGGGGCGATGTGGGCGCCGACCAGCCAGGCCTCGCCCTTCTCCACGCGAGCGTAGGCGTCGGCGAGGTTGGCGCGGCCGGCGCGGAGGCTCTTGATCTCGGTCCCGGTCAGCGCGATGCCCGCCTCGAAGGTCTCCTCGATGGCGTACTCGTGGCGCGCGCGGCGGTTGACGGTGACGGTCTGCTCGCTCATCGGGTCACGTGCGGCGGAAGCACGAACGCCGGCCCGTGCGGGGCCGGCGTTCGGGTTCGCGTTCCCACGTCGCGGGGTTCGGTCAGGCGGCCGCCTCCCGCGGGGTGGCGCAGCGAGGGTTGTCATCGATCACTGCACATCACCTCCTTTCGTTGGGCGCGACGATACAGGAGCCGCGCCACGTGCGCAAGCGCCGCGTGCTCGTCCTGTAACGTCGGCTCCGGATCGGGCGGTGGGGGACCCTGCCCGCTGCCCGATAGGCTGACAGCTCGACATCGGGAGACGACTATCCGACCGTCCCGGCGGATTCGTGGCCAGATCGACAACGGGGACGCTTGGGCCGGGGCCCGAGCGTCCCGGGACGCTCCGCCGCGTCCGATGGGCGGCTCCTCGCCCCGCCCGCAGCGCGCGCTCGCCGACCGCCCCGGGCCCGGTCAACGGCCCCGATCGGGCGCCGCGGCGTGGCAGGGTTTCGCGGGTCATCGGCCTGGGCGTCCCCGGATGTCGAAATGGCAGGGTTCCGGCGACCGCTGGCTCCCGCCGCGGGCGTCGGCCTCGCTCAGGCGGCGCGCAACAGCCGGGACGCCGAGGGGGTGACACGCAACAGGTCGAGCGCCTTCTCGAGGGTGGCGTCCGTACCGGTCGGCGCGTTCGGGTCGACCGTCACCGGGACGTCCGGCACGATCCCGGAACCGTGGATCCAGCGCTTGTCGGGCGTCAGCCACTTGGCGATGGTGAGCCGGTATCCGCCGGTGTCGTTGGAGAGGAGCTGCCACTCCTGGACGGTCCCCTTGCCGAAGCTCGTCTCGCCGACGACCGTGGCCCGCGCATGGTCCTGCAGCGCCCCCGTCACGATCTCGGAGGCGGAGGCGGAGCCGCGGTCGATCAGCACGACGACGCGGATCGACCGATCGGTGGCGAGGCCTCCGCTCTCGGCGCCGTTCTCCACCTGGCGTCCCCCGGCGTACTCTTGCCAGAAGATCGGGCCCGAGCCGATGAACTGGCTGGCGACGGTGCGGGCCGCGTCGACGAAGCCGCCCGGGTCGCCGCGCAGGTCGAGGACGAAGGAACGGATGCCCCCGTCCAGCTGCTTCTGCAGCGCCGCCTTGAAGTCGGCGCCGACGTTCGACGAGAAGCTGGCGACGCGCAGGTAGCCGACCGTGTCGCCGGCGAGCAGGCGGGCCGAGACGTCCTTCACGGTGATGACGTCCCTGGTGATCGAGATGTCGAAGGGCTCGGCGACCCCCTCGCGCCGGACGGTCAGGGTGACCGACGTCCCCTTCTTGCCCCGCACCTTCTTGACGGTGTCGTCGAGCCGGAGCCCCTCGACCGTCGCCCCGTCGATGGCGAGCACGACGTCGCCGGCGCGGAGGCCGGCCTTCTCGGCCGGTGAACCCTCGAGGGGTGCCACGATGACGACCCGGCAGGTCGGCCCGATCGGATCGCACGCGCTCCCGTCGTCCGCCTCGGTGCCGATCTCCGCCCCGATCCCCTCGAACTGGCCGGATATCCCCTGCAGCGACTGCTTGTATTCCTCGCTCGTCATGTAGCCGGAGTAGGGGTCGCCGATCGCGTCGAACATGCCCTTGATCGCGCCCTCGACCAGGCGCTTGCGGTCGACCTGGCCGACGTATTGGCTGATGATCGCGTCGTAGGCTTCCCAGAAGGGGGTGAACGCCTCCTGCAGCTCGACCGGCGTCCCGGCGGTCGCCGCGCGCTGGGAGCCGAGGGCGAAGCCGCCGACGAAGAGAGCGCTGCCCGCCAGCACAGCGACCACGAAGAGCGCGGCGTAGGCGGCCCGCGGGCGGCGCCGCGCCTCGAAGACGGGACGGACGGGTGGGAACGGGACGGGCCCCGGTGGGCCAGCCGAAGCGGGTTCGAGCCCGGCGGGCGTCGTGGCATCCGGCCCGGGCACGACGGGCTCCGGGTCGGGCGGGTCGATGGGCGGCGTTGCATGCATGCTCGATCGGGTCCCTGGCTGCGGGGGAGGGACGGCTATGGTACGCCGAGGGCGCGGATGACCCTCAGCGGGCCAGGTAGCTGCGCACCGAGACGTACGAGCCGAGCGCGCCCAGGCCGACGCCCGACCCGACGACGAGGAGCGCCACGTCGCGCATGACGAAGCGGCCGAAATCGAGTGGCAGGACCTGGAAGAAGTCGAACATGAGGCGGCTGAGCGGCTGGTAGGCGAGCGCGAGCACGCCGAGCGTGACGATCGCCCCGAGGAGGCCGACGAGCATCCCTTCGAAGACGAACGGCCAGCGGACGAAGGCGTCGGAGGCGCCGACGAGGCGCATGATCTCGATCTCGTCGGCGCGCGCCACGACCGCCAGGCGGACGGAGTTGATGACGATGAAGAAGACGGTGAGGCCGACCAGCCCGAGCACGACGAGGCCGCCGATGCGGAGCGTGCCGGTCACGGTCAGCAGCGCCTCCACCACGTCGCGCGTCTGGAGCACGGCATCGACGACCTCTTCTTGCGCCTCGAGCGTTTTGACGACCTCGCCGTAGACGAGCGGATCGACCAGGTCCACCTCGATCGAGGCCGGCATCGGGTTGGACGGGAGGACGTCGGTCAGGTCGGGCTGGCCCTGGGCGGCCGTGAACTCCCGGAAGCGCTGGAGCGCCTCCTCCTTGGAGACGTAGCGGACCGCCGAGACCTCGGGCAGGGCGCGGACCTCCGCCATGGCGGCCTCGATCTCGGGTGGGCTCGCCTCGTTGACGAGGAAGGCCTCCACCTCGACCTTTCGCTCGAAGTACTCGAGGCCGGCGTTCAGCCCGGTCAGGACGATCACCAGCCCCGCCATCAGCAGCAGCATCAGGACCATCGTGGCGGTGGCGGCGAGGCTCATCACCACGTTGCGCCAGAAGCCCTGCCAGGCGCGTCGCAGGGAGAAGACGAGGAAGCGCAGCATCGTCAGTACTCGCGGTGGTAGGCGCCGCCGAGCTCGTCGCGCACGACTCGCCCCTCCTCGAGCGCGACCACCCGTCTCCGCAGGGCGGTCACCACCTCGGCATTGTGCGTCGCCATCAGCACCGTCGTGCCAAGATCGTTGATCCGCAGCAGGAGCTGGATGATCTCCCAGCTCGTCAGCGGGTCGAGGTTCCCGGTCGGCTCGTCGGCGATGATCACCTTCGGTTCGTGGACGAGAGCGCGGGCGATCGCCGTCCGCTGCAGCTCGCCGCCCGAAAGCTGCGTCGGGAGCTGGTCACGCTGCGCGGTGAGGCCGACGATCGCCAGGGCGCGCTCGACCGCCGGGCGGACGACGCGGCCGAGCGCGCCGGTCACCTCGAGGGCGAAGGCGACGTTCTCGGCGACGCTCTTGCGCGGCAGGAGCTTGTAGTCCTGGAAGACGATGCCGATGCGGCGACGCATCCTGGGCACTTCGCCGCGGCGGAGGCGCACGACGTCCCGGCCGTCGAAGAAGACGGCGCCGCGGGTCGGCAGCTCGTCGCGGATCAGGAGCTTGATGAGCGTGCTCTTGCCGGCACCCGAGGGCCCCACCAGGAAGACGAAGTCGCCTTCCGGGATCAGCAGGTCGACGTCGATCAGCGCCTGCCGCCCATTGGGGTAGACCTTGGCCACGTCATGGAGGGCGATGAGCGGCACCGCCTCGGCGCGACGGCCCGGGGCCGCTCCGCCTGCCCCCTCCGGTGAGCGCTGCGGTGCGAGGATCACGGTCGACTCCGCGTGGGGGGCCGGTCTCGATCGACTCCGCGCGCGGGTACGGCGGGGGGAGCCACGACCCGCCAAGGCTAGCACAGCCGATGCGCCGGCTCGCCTCCGGATACCATCGGCGCCGTGACCGTCTCCCGTCGCCTCCCGGGCCTCGCCCTTGCCGCGATCCTCGTCGTCGCCGGCTGCGGGGCGACGGTCACCCCGGGTCCGGACGGACAGGGCACCCCGGACGCCACTGCCACCCCCTCCGATCGACCGACCGCCACCCCGACGCCGACCCCGACGCCGCGTCCAGAGCCGAGCTTCCCGGTCGCCGTCGTCGCCGCCTTCACCGACCCGCGGACCGACATCGCCACGAAGGAGCTTTCCGCGGCGGTCAAGCGCGGCGATCTGCTTGTCACTTGCGGCCTGACTCGGCTCGAGCTTGACGGGACGCGTCTGCCGCTCGGCGATCCGGAGGCCTGCGTCGCGTCGAAGGAGCTCCCCGCCGATCTCGCGGTCGAGCCGGGGACACTCGGGCTCCTGCCCGCCGGCCTCGTGACGCCCGCGACCAAGGTGCTGCGCCTCGGAGGCGCCGACCCCTTCGGCTCGCCGAGCCGGAGGGCGAAGGTCTACCCGCTGGTGGGTCGGGCGCCCGACCCACCGAAGGCCTGGCTCGCCCACGACGTCGACGAGGTGCGCACTCTTGTCTCCACCGGCGACACCTGCCCGGACCGTGGCGTCAGCTACCAGGCGAACGTCCTCGGCAAGGGCTGGGATTGGGTGCTCGACGGCGGGACCGCCCACTACACGGGCGTCCACATGGACCGCCGCTTCAGCGGACCCACGGGGAACGGCTGGCCGGTCCCCGACGCGGTGCGGCAGGGCGACCGCGGCGCGGTCCGAGCGCTCCTCGCGGACGCCGACGTCACGGTCAACGACTTCGAGTGCCCGATGGTCAAGCGCTTCACGCAGAACCGCGGGACGATCTTCAGCATCGACCCCAGGGTGGCGCCCCTGCTGGCGAGTGCCGGGGTCGACGCGGTGACGCTGGGCTCGAACCACGTCACCGACCGTGGCGCCGACGGGGTCGCCCAGACACTCGCCTACCTCGAGGGCTCCGGCATCGCCCATGCCGGCGCGGGCATGGACCTCGACGAGGCGCTCGCCCCGGCCGTCGTCGAGGTGCGCGGGCTCCGTTTCGCCTTCGTCGGCTGGGACTCGACGGGCGGCTCGCGGTGGGCCGGCCCCTCGACCGCTGGCGCCGCTGCGATGACGAGCGCCAACGTGAAGGCGTCGCTCGCCGCCGCCCGCGAGGCCGGCGACGTGGTGATCGCCATGCCGCAGTGGAACTGGCCCGAGTACCATGCCGGCTTCACCGCGACGGCGCTCAAGCAACGCGCCCAGATCTACGCCGCCGGCGCCGACCACATCCTCGGGAGCGGGACCCACTGGGCCGGGGCGATCTCCATCACCGAGGGCGAGCGGGGCCCCCAACTGGCGGTGACGAGCCACGGCAACTTCCTCTTCGGGCAGGACTGGAGCCGCCAGACGATGGAGGGCGTCATCGTCGAGATGACCTTCCTGGGGAGGCGGCTCGTCCAGGTGCGGCTCCACCCCTACGTCGTCATGGACCAGGCCCAGCCCAACCTGATCGACCCGGAGACCGACGGCGCCTACGTGCTCGGCGAACTCTTCGAGGTGAGCGAGCTGCCGTAGGCGCCCGCGGTTCCCGGGCGCGCCTATCCGGGTTGCCCGGCCGGTTCGCGCGCCGAGGTGGCGACACGTTCCAGCTCCGCCTGCATGAAGGCGTCGAGCTCGCCGTCGAGCACGGCCGTCGTGTTCGACGTCTCGTGGCCGGTCCGATGATCCTTCACCATCTGGTAGGGGTGCAGCACGTAGGAACGGATCTGGTTCCCCCAGCCGGCCTCGATGTGCTCGCCCTTGAGGCGGGCGAGTTCCGCCTCGCGTTCCTCCAGGCGCCGCTCGAGCAGCCGGGCGCGCAGCACCTTCATCGCCGTCTCGCGGTTCTGCATCTGGGAACGCTCGTTCTGGCTCTGGGCGACGATGCCGGTCGGCAGGTGGGTGACGCGCACGGCCGAGTCGGTCTTGTTGACGTGCTGCCCGCCGGCGCCGGTCGAGCGGAAGGTCTCGATGCGCAGCTCGTCCGCTTCTATCTCGACCTCGACGTCGTCCTCGACCTCGGGGAGCACCTCGACCAGGGCGAAGGTGGTGTGGCGCCGCTTCTGGGAGTCGAACGGGCTGATCCGCACCAGGCGATGGACGCCGCGCTCGGCGCGCAGGTAGCCGTAGGCCGCCGGGCCGTCGACCGCCACGGTGACGCTCTTGATGCCGGTCTCTTCGCCCGGCGTCTCGTCGAGGATCTCCGTCGCGTGGCGCCGCCGTTCCGCCCACCGGAGGTACATGCGCAGCAACATCTCGGCCCAGTCGGTCGCCTCGGTGCCACCGGCGCCGGCCGAGATCGAGAGGATCGCGTTGCGGGCGTCGTACTCCCCGCTGAAGAGGAGTGCCGTCCGCTCGCGCTCGTAGGCGGCGGCCAGGCCGGCGTACTCGGTCTCGAGTCCGGATCGCAGCTCGGCGTCGTCGGAGCCCTCGGCCAGCTCGGCCAGCTCGACGAGGTCCCGGGCGCGCCGCTCCAGCCCGCGCCAGGTCGTCAGCTCGTCACGGAGCGCCTCGGCTCGCCTCTGGGTCCGTTGCGCGACCCGGGAATCGTCCCAGAAGCCGGGCGTGGCGGCCTGGGCGTCGAGCTCGCGGAGCGTCGCCTCTTTCGGAGCGAGGTCAAAGACGCCCCGCCGTCGCGTCGATCCGGGCGGCCAGCTCGCGGAGGCTAGTTGCGTCCACGGAGGTCCTGCAGCAGGATCGGCCGGAGCTCGATCATCCGCATGGCGGACTTGCTCCGGGCGACGACGGGGTTCACGCAGGGACAGTAGCCATTGTGGGGGCAGACGCCGCAGTTGCCGTCGCAGTCCAGGGCGGTAGCGTAGCTGCAGCTGCGGCAATCCCGCTCGCAGGCGATGAGATCGACGAACGACTCCTCGGCGATGCCCACCTTCACGGCACCCTCTCTCTTCGGTCTCGGGCCGCGCTCCTGCCCTGCGGCCTGACATACGAAGCGCCAGAGGGGGGGACGCCTCCGGCGGGTCGGGCCAAGTATACGGACTCGACCATCTCATTCCAAGAGGGTAGTTGGGCCGTTTCGCGCCAGCGCGCTGCCCGTCAGCGACGGGCGAGGCGGTAGCGCGCCAGGGCGGCCAGCTCGTGCAACGTCGCCCGCGCCCGCGCCCGCGGCAGAAGGTCGCTCGGGCTGCCGGGCGCCGGCGAGCCACGCGCCGCGATCCCGAGATCGGCGGCGATCCGCAGCGCTCGCAGCATGTGGGTCCGGTCACTGACGAAGAGGGCGCTCCGCAGGCGGTTCGCGCTCAGGAGCGCGGCGACGCGGCGCAGCGAGTCGACGGTGTCGGTGCTCTCGTCCTCGATCAGGATGGCGGCTTCGGGGACGCCTCGTTCGAGCGCGTAGCGGCGCGCCACATGCGCCTCGGCGAGCGCGCGCCCGTGACGCCCGCCGGTGACCACGAGGCGAGGCGCCAGACCGGCATGGAAGAGCCCGACCGCGTGCTCGATCCTCGCGGCGAAGGTGGCCGACGGCCGGCCGTCACGCACGGTCGCGCCGAGGACGACGATCGCGTCGGCCGGGCCGCGCTCGTCGCGGACCCCGACCCGGCGGATGCGAGCGACCGTGAGGCCGGCAAGCGCAAGAAGGACGAGGGCGACGAGGGCGATCAGGCTCAGCGCGCCGCGCACGGCAGGCCCCGGCGACGTCCCGTGGCCGGCGCGGTCAGGCGCCGTGGCAGCGCTTGTATTTCTTGCCGCTGCCGCAGAAGCAGGGATCGTTGCGACCCGGTCGCCGGCCGCCGGGGAGCGCCGCCGCGCCTGCCAGCGGGGCGCGCGCGGGGGCGCCGCGCGGCCCCGGCCCCGGGGCGCCCATGACCCGCGACGGCGTCGCTCCGCCTCCCGACGCCGGTGCCCCGGCGGCGACGGGCAGCGGGGCGGGAGTCGCCGGCTGGCGGACGATCGAGACGCGCAGGATCGCGACCGCGACCTGGTGGCGGATGAACCCGCGCAGCTCCTCGTAGAGGCGGAAGGCCTCGATCTTGAAGGCGTTGATCGGGTCCTGCTGCGCGTAACCGCGCAGGAAGATGCCGCGCCGCAGGTCATCGAGCTCGGTCAGGTGCTCGACCCAGAGCGCGTCCACGGTGCGCAGCAGGACGAGTCGCTCGACCAGCGCCCAGTCGGCCTCGCCGGTCTCTCGCTCGCGTGCTTCCAGCGCGGCGTCGACGGCCTCGCGCAGTCGCGCCCCGATCGCCTCGCGGCCGTGCAGCTCCCAGAAGACGTCGGGCTTCACCTCGCCGGCGGGGAGACCCATCGCCACGAGCGCCCGCGAGAGCTCGTCGAGCGTCCAGTCGTCGAGGTTCTCCGAGCCCGCGTGTTGGGCGACGAGCTCCTCGACCTCATCGTCGAGGAAGGCGCGGACGGTCTCGGTCAGGTCCTCGTTACGCAGGATCTTCTCGCGCTCCGCGTAGATCGTCTCGCGCTGCTTGTTGATCACGTCGTCGAGCTCGACGACGCGCTTGCGCATGTCGAAGTTGTAGCCTTCGACGCGTGATTGGGCGCCCTCGATCGTCTTCGAGACCAGGCGCGACTCGATCGGCACCTCCTCCTCGATCCCGAGCCGCTCCATCAGGCCACTGACGCGCTCGGGCGCGAAGCGCTTCATCAGGTCGTCCTCGAGCGAGAGGTAGAAGCGCGACGAACCGGGGTCGCCCTGGCGGCCCGCGCGGCCGCGCAGCTGGTTGTCGATCCGTCGCGCTTCGTGGCGCTCGGTGCCGATGATGTGGAGGCCCCCCGCCGCGACGACCCGCTCGTGGTCTTCGGCGCAGACCCGCCTCGCCTCTTCGAGCGCCTCGGCGTAGACGGCCGGCTCGACCTCGGCCGGGTTGAGGCCCCGGCGGTGCAGGATCTCGGAGGCGAGACCGGCCGGGTTGCCGCCGAGCAGGATGTCGGTGCCGCGGCCGGCCATGTTGGTGGCGATGGTGATAGCGCCGCTCCGCCCGGCCTGCGCCACGATCGACGCCTCCTTCTCGTGAAACTTGGCGTTGAGCACCTGGTGAGCGGTGCCGCGCCGCCGGAGTATCTCGCCCAGGTGCTCGCTCTTCTCGACGCTGACGGTACCGACGAGGACCGGGCGGCCCGCCTCGCGCATCTCCTCGACCTCGTCGATGAGCGACTCGAACTTGCCTCGCTCGGTCCGGAAGACGAGGTCCGGGAGGTCCTCGCGGATCATCGGCTGGTGGGTCGGGATGGCCACCACGTCGAGCTTGTAGATCTTGTAGAACTCCTCCGCCTCGGTCATCGCCGTGCCGGTCATGCCGGCCAGCTTGTCGTAGAGGCGGAAGTAGTTCTGGAAGGTGATGGTGGCGAGCGTCACCGACTCGCGCTTGACGCGCAGTCCCTCCTTCGCCTCGATCGCCTGGTGGAGGCCCTCGCTCCAGCGCCGGCCGGGCATCTGGCGGCCGGTGAACTCGTCGACGATGACGATCTCGCCGTCCTTGACGATGTAGTCGCGGTCGCGCCGGTAGAGGGCGTGTGCCCGCAGCGCCTGCTCGAAATGGCGCGCCATCACGGGGTCGTCGTAGAGGTTGGCCACGCCCATCATCCGTTCGAGCTTGCCGATCCCCTCCTCGGTCGGCGAGACGGCGCGGTCCTTGAGGTCGACGAAGTAGTCGCCGCCCTCCTCGGTGCCCTCGGAGCGCGCCTGGAGCCGCGGCACGAGGCGGGCGAAGAGGTAGTACTTGTCGGCCGACTCCTCGGCCTGGCCGCTGATGATGAGCGGCGTGCGCGCCTCGTCGATCAGGATGTTGTCGACCTCGTCGACGATGCCGAAGTAGCGCTCCCGCTGGACCCGCTCGGCGAGGTCCATGACCATGTTGTCGCGCAGGTAGTCGAAGCCGAACTCGTTGTTGGTGCCATAGGTGACGTCGGCGGCGTAGGCCTCGCGGCGGCTGACCGGGCGCAGGTGCATGAGGCGCTCGTCGGTCGCCCGAAAGTCGGGGTCGAAGAGGAAGGCAGCGTCGTGCTGTATGGCCCCGACGGTGAGCCCCAGGCCGTGGTAGATGGGTCCCATCCATTGCGTGTCGCGCTTGGCCAGGTAGTCGTTGACCGTCACCACGTGGACACCGCGGCCCGAGAGCGCGTTCAGGGCGGCGGCGAGCGGCGCGACGAGCGTCTTGCCCTCGCCCGTCTTCATCTCCGCGATCTTCCCCTCGTGGAGGACGACGCCGCCCATCAGCTGGACGTCGAAATGGCGCATCTCCAGCTTGCGTCGGCTCACCTCGCGGGCGGCGGCGAAGACCTCCGGCAGGACCTCGTCGAGGGCGGTCTGCAGGCGCTCCATCTCACGCTTTCGGCGCGCCCGGGCGAGCTCGGCGCGGCGCTCGCGGTCGGCGTGCTCCAGCTCCTCCTCGTCCGGCTCTTCCGGGGTCGCCGCCGCGCGCACCTCGTCGCGCAGTGCCAGGATCTGCTCGCGGATCGCGGAGTCGGAGAGCTCGACGAACTCGGGCTCAAGGGCGTTGGCTTCGTCGACGATCGGCTGGAAGCGGCGGACCTCGCGCTCGTTGGAGTCGACGAACCGCCCGAGGAATCGGAGCATGGGAGGGTCAGTATACGGGCCGGCCCTGCCGGCGCCGGGTGCGCCGACCGTCGCGGGAGCTCAGGCCCAGACGCCGGTCCCGCGGAGGACGACGAGCAGCGCGAAGGTGAGGAGGCCCAGCCCGCCGAGGAGGAGCGCGGCGACCAGCGGGGGGGTCGGCGACTGGTCGGGGTTGGCGATGCGCCGCGGCCGGCCCCGGCGGTCTGCCCACGGACCGCTGCGCAGGGCCGTCCGCCAGTCCTCGCGCCGGTCGGGCACGACGCGAACGAGACCGCCCTCGTCGCGGCGGTGGAGGCGCAGGGTCATGCGGGCGTCGCCTCCCGTGCCGTGTCCAGGACGCGTGGCATACCGTCCTCCCAGAGGCTCATCTCCTGGACGAGCTGGAGCTCGCTGCTGAAGAGCGCGCCGACCGACTCGCCGCGGTGGATCCGCTTGATCGCCTCGGCGAAGAGCGGCGCGACGGAGATGGTGGTGATCCTGGGGAGTCGCTTGTGCGGCGGCAGTGGGACCGTGTCGGTCAGCACGATCTGCTCGATCCCGGCGTCCTGCAACCGCTCGACCGCCGGCCCGGAGAGGATGCCGTGCGTGGCGCAGGCGTAGATCTCGGTCACCCCCTCGCGCTGGAGCGCTCGCACGATCTCGAGCAGCGTCCCGGCCGTGTCGATCTCGTCGTCGACGATGACCGCCCGGCGCCCGCGCACCTCGCCGATCACGTTGAGCAGCTCGGCCCGATCGAGGTTGCCGACGCGCCGCTTCTCGATCACCGCCAGCGGCGCGTCGAGCAGCTCGGCGAAGGCGCGCCCGCGCTTGGCGAAGCCGAGGTCGGTCACCACCACCGGGTCGACCAGCTCCTTGTGGCGGAAGTAGTTGCTGAGCAGGTGGATCGCCGTCAGCTCGTCGACAGGGATGTTGAAGAACCCCTGGATCTGGCCCTGGTGGAGGTCCATGGTGAGGACGCGGTGGGCCCCGGCCACCGTCAGCATGTCGGCGATGAGGCGCGCCGTGATCGGCACGCGCGGCTGGTCCTTCTTGTCGGAGCGGCCGTAGCCGTAGTAGGGCACCACCGCCGTGATGCGCCCGGCGCTGGCGCGCTTGAAGGCGTCGATCATGATCAGCAGCTCCATGATCGACTTGTTGACCGGGGAGCAGGTTGGCTGGATGACGAAGACGTCGTGGGCGCGGACGTTGTCGAGGATCTTGACGAAGACGTTCTCGTTGGCGAACTCGAAGACCTCGGCGCGCCCGAGCTCGATCCCGAGGTAACGGCAGACCTTGCGCGCCAGGTCGGGGTTGGCGTTGCCGGTGTAGATGCCGAGCTGATCCACGCGACAGGCGGTCCTCGTCTCGTCCCGGCCTAGGCGGACGTCGTCGGGCCGGCCGGGCCGTCATTGTCGCCGATGGCCCGCTGCTCCGCCAGCCCCGCCCGAAAGACGGCGATGCCGGCGACCTGGTCGCCCGGGTGGAGGCGCATGACGATGACGCCACGCGCGTCGCTGCTGTAGCGGTTGACCGTGGTCACGTCGGTGCGCACCACCTGGCCGGCGGCGCTGATGAGGAGCAGCTCCTCGTCGGACTCGGTCACGAGCTGGGTCGCTGCGACACGGCCGGTCTTGGCGCCCTCGAGACCGATCAGCCGAACGCCCTGGCTGCCCCGGTGCTTGCGCCGGAAGTCGCCGAGGGCGACCCGCTTGCCGTAGCCGGTCTCGGTCAGGACGAGGAGATCCGTGCCCGGCCGGACGACGTGCATGCCGACCACTTCGTCGCCCTGGCGCGCGAGGCGGATCCCGATGACGCCGGCGGCGTCCCGGCCCATGGGCCGCACCTCCACCTGGCCGAACCGCGCGATCCGCCCGAGCGCGGTGGTCAGGACCAGGTCATCGCGACCGGCGGTCACCTCCACGTATGCCAGCTCGTCGCCCTCGTTGACCGTGATGGCACGGATGCCCGAGGAGCGCACGCGCTCGAACTGCTCCAGGGGCGTCTTCTTGATGATGCCGCGCCGCGTCGCCATCACCAGGTAGTGGCCCTTCTCGAAGTTCGGGATGGTGATCGTCGCGAGGACCACCTCGCCCGACTCGACCTGCACGCCCTCGAGGTTGACGATGGGGATCCCCTTGGCCGTCCGGGCGGCGTCGGGCACCTGGTGGACCTTGGAGCTGAAGACGCGCCCGCGGTTGGTGAAGAAGAGCGCCCAGTCGTGCGTGTTGGCCACGAGCAGATGTGCCAGCGCATCCTCTTCGACGGTGCGTGCGCCGATGATCCCCTTGCCGCCGCGATGCTGTCGCCGGTAGGTGGCCAGCGGCTGGCGCTTGATGTAGCCACGCCCGGAGACGGTGATCACGACGTCCTCGTCGGCGATCAGGTCCTCGTCGGTCATCTCGCGCGACGCATCGTCGGCGATGCGCGTCCGTCGCGACCCGGCGTAGGTCGTCCTCAGCGCGCGCAACTCGTCCTTGACGATCCCGTCGATCCGGTGCGGGTTGGCGAGGATCTCCTCCAGCTCGGCGATCAGCTGGATCGTGGCGAGATACTCGTCCTCGATCTTCTTGCGCTCGAGCGCGGCCAGGCGCGCCAGGCGCATGTCGAGGATCGCCTGCGCCTGCGCCTCCGAAAGGTCGAAGCGCTCCATCAGGTTGGCGCGCGCCGCCTCGACGTCGCGCGACTCGCGGATCGTCCTGATCACCGCGTCGAGATGGTCGAGGGCGACCTTGAGACCCTCCAGGATGTGGGCGCGGTCGCGGGCCTTGCCCAGGTCGAACTCGGTGCGCCGCCGCACGATTTCGCGTCGCCAGACGACGTGGTGCCAAAGGACGCTCCGCAGCGGCAGGGTCTGCGGCTGGCCGTCGACCAGGGCGAGCATGTTGAGGTTGAAGGCGAGCTGCATCGGGGTGTGCTTGAACAGGTTGTTCAGCACCTTGTGGGGGTTGGCGTCGCGCTTCAGCTCGACGACGATCCGCATCCCGTCGCGGTCGGACTCGTCGCGCAGGTCGGCGATCCCCTCGATGCGGCGCCCGCTGACGAGGTCGGCGATCTTCTCGACGAGGGTCGCCTTGTTGACCTGGTAGGGGAGCTCGCTGACGACGACGGCCATCCGGTTGGCGCGCGTCTCCTCGAAGGCGACCTGTGCGCGCATGACCACGCGTCCATGGCCGTGGGCGTACATCTGGCGGATCGCGTCGACCTGCTCCCACTGGCCGGTCAGCGGGTTCTTCTGTCGCTCGTAGCGGAAGATCGTCCCCCCTGTCGGGAAGTCCGGTCCCAGGATCTGCTCGCACAGGTCGTCGCTGGTCAGCTCCGGGTCGTCGATCAGCGCGATGGTCGCGGCGCAGACCTCGCCGAGGTGATGCGGAGGGATGTTGGTCGCCATCCCCACGGCGATCCCCGACGAGCCGTTGATGAGCAGGTTGGGAAGCTTGGCCGGCAGGACCGACGGCTCACGCTTGGTGCCGTCGTAGTTATCGGCGAAGTCGACCGTCTCCTTGTCGATGTCGGCCAGCAGCTCCGCGGCGATGGCGGTCATGCGCGCCTCGGTGTAGCGCATGGCGGCGGGCGGGTCGCCGTCGACCGAACCGAAGTTGCCCTGGCCATCCACCAGCGGGTAGCGCATGGAGAAGTCCTGGGCGAGCCGGACCAGGGCGTCGTAGAGCGCCACGTCACCGTGTGGGTGGTACTTGCCCATCACCTCGCCGACGATCGCCGCGCACTTGCGGTAGCCGGCGCCGGCGGTGAGGCCCATCTCGTTCATGGTGTGGAGGATCCGCCGGTGGACGGGCTTGAGCCCGTCGCGCACATCGGGGAGCGCCCGGCTGACGATGACGCTCATCGCGTAGTCGAGGTAGCTCCCCCGCATCTCGTCCTCGATGCGGATCGTACGGACGTGGCCGATCTCGTCGGTCATCTCAGCGCCTCCCGGCGACGAGCAGGCCGTCGCTCACCGGCGACGGCTGGTGGGGGCTGGACAGGCGGGCGTGCAGCCGGGCGGCCATGGCCGGGTCGAGCGCGGGGAGTGCCTCGCGGACGACCCAGGCACGGTGCGCGTCGTTCTCGCGGGCGGCCCGGTCGGCGGCCGCGGCCAGGAAGGCCGAGGTCGCCGGGCCGTCGATCGAGGCGAGCTCGCGGAGGGCCCGGGCGAGCGCCCTTCGAACGTTCGGATCGGCATCGCCGAGGAGCTCCCCGACGAGGGAGAGCGCGCGGCCGGCATCGAGCGCCAGGCGGAGTGCCGCCGGTCGGACGTGACGCATCCGCGCCAGCGTCGATCCGACGAGCCGCCGCTCCCAGGGGTTCGGCGCGTAGGCGAGCTGCTCCAGCTCGGACCAGCGGTACGGCTCGCGCAGGACCCCCTCGGCGGCGAGGTCGGCGATCGTGTCCACGCTGACCCAGTCACGGGCCGCGCGGCCCATCCGGCGGATCAGCTGCCAGGTCCGCTCCGGGTCTTGAGGGAGGCTGCGACGCAGGAAGGCGACGGCGAAGAGGCGCACCTCGGCGGCCGCCTCGTGCGAGAGGCGCTCGGCGATCCAGAGCGCCTCGGCCGGGCGCGCGCGCCGGAGGGCGGGCCGGAAGCCCGCAGCCACCGCCCCCAGGAGCGGCGCTCGCACGCCGAGGACGGGGCCGATGCCCGGCGCCACCCGAGCCTGCGCGTCCCGGTAGACCGGATCGGCCAGGCCGCGCAGTCCGGCCTCGAGCGCTGCGGCGAAGGCCTCCGGTTGGTCGAGCT
The DNA here is from genome assembly GCA_001794945.1 of Chloroflexi bacterium GWC2_73_18. Classification (GTDB taxonomy): domain Bacteria; phylum Chloroflexota; class Limnocylindria; order Limnocylindrales; family CSP1-4; genus GWC2-73-18. The sequence continues at coordinate 95,589 of MGMJ01000118.1, read as the reverse complement.
GGCCGGCCAGCTCGCGCCCCAGCGCCAGTGCGGCCGGGCGCCGTTCGGCAACGAAGGCGGTGGCGCGCGCCGTGGCGGCGCTCGCCGCTCGTGCGCTCACGACCCGACCTCCCGGTCGGGCACGAGGCGGAAGCGGTAGCGGCGCTTGAGCTCCGCCTTGCGTGCCGCATCGGCGGTGACGTAGACGGCACGGCCACGGGTCAGCAGCTCAGCGGTCTCGGCGTCGAGGATGCGGCCTTCGGTGCGGAGAAGCCGCCGGCGCGCCTCGGTCAGCCAGCCCTCGGCGCGGATCGGCCGGTCGACCGGTACCGGTCGCTTGAACTCGACCGTCAGCCTCGCCGTCACGCCCCAGGCGTCGGTCGCCACGAGTGCCCAGGCCATCACCTCGTCGAGGATGGCGGCGAGGATTCCCCCGTGGGCGATCCCGTCCCACCCCTCGAGGTCGCGCCCGAGCGTCAGCTTCGTCCAGCAACGGCCCTCGTCGAGATGGAGCCGCAGGTGCAGGCCGCGCTCGTTCAGGTCGCCGCAGGCGAAGCAGTTGTGGGGGGTCAGTTCGAAGGTGGTGCCGCCCACCGACATGCGGCGGGCCTCAGACATCGAGGTTGCGCACCTTGCGGGCCTCGGCCTTGATGAAGTCCTTGCGCGGGCCGACGCGTTCGCCCATCAACGTGGTGAAGATGCTGTCGGCCTCGGCGGCGTCGTCGATGGCGACCCTGAGGAGCGTTCGCGTCTCCGGGTTCATCGTCGTCTCCCAGAGCTGCTCCGGGTTCATCTCGCCGAGCCCCTTGAAGCGCTGGGTGCTGACTGACTTCGTCTTCAGCTCCCTGACGATCTGTTCCCGCTCGCGGTCGTCGCGCGCGTAGAAGGTCTGCTTGCCGGTGCTGATCCGGTAGAGCGGCGGCTGGGCGATATAGAGGTACTCGCGCTCGATCACCTGCGGCATGTGCCGGAAGAAGAAGGTGAGCAGGAGCGTGCGAATGTGCGCCCCGTCGACGTCGGCGTCCGAGAGGAGGATGATCCGGTGGTAGCGCAGCTTCTCGGCGTCGAAGCTCTCGCCGATCCCGGCGCCGAGGGCGATGATCAGCGGTCGGACGTTCTCCGAGCTGAGGATCTTGTCGAGGCGCGCCTTCTCCACGTTGAGGAGCTTGCCGCGCAGCGGCAGGATCGCCTGGAAGCGTCGATCGCGGCCCTGCTTGGCGGAACCGCCGGCCGAATCGCCCTCCACGATGAAGAGCTCGCTCCGTTCCGGGTCGCGCTCCTGGCAGTCCGCCAGCTTGCCCGGCAGCGAGAGGCCCTCCAGCGCGCCCTTCCTGATCACCAGGTCGCGGGCCTTGCGCGCGGCCTCCCGGGCGCGCGCTGCGGTGAGACACTTCTCGATGATCCGCCGTCCGACGGCCGGGTTCTCGTCGAGGTACTGGCCGACCCCATCGCCGACGGCCGCCTGGACCTGGCCCTTGACCTCGGCGTTGCCGAGCTTCCCTTTCGTCTGGCCCTCGAACTGGGGCTCGAGGAGCTTGACGCTGACGACGGCGGTGAGGCCCTCGCGCACGTCGTCGCCGGAGAGGTTGGCGTCCGACTCCTTGAGGATGCCCGCCCGCCGCGCCCAGTCGTTGAGCGAGGCGGTCAGCGCGGCGCGGAAGCCGGTGACGTGCGTGCCGCCATCGACGGTGTTGATGTTGTTGGCGAAGGCGAAGAGGTTCTCGGTGTAGGAGTCGTTGTACTGGAGGGCGACCTCGATCGTGGTGCCGTTCTCGCGGCGCTCGATGTAGATCGGGCGCGGGTGGAGCGCCTCCTTGTTCCGGTTGAGGTGACGCACGAAACTGACGAGGCCACCCTCGAAGTAGAAGGAGCGCTCCCGCTCGTGCTCACCCCGCTGGTCGACCAACTTGATCCAGACGCCCTTGTTGAGGTAGGCCGACTCACGCAGGCGCTGGGCGATCACCTCGAACGACCAGTCGATCGTCTCGAAGACCTCCCGGTCGGGCATGAAGCTGGTCGTGGTCCCGCGCCGTCCGTTCGCCGGCCCGATGGCGCGGACCGGGCCGGCCGGGATGCCGCGCCGGTACTCCTGGGCCCAGATCTTCCCGTCGCGGGCGGACTCGACGCGCAACGACTCGCTCAGGGCGTTGACGACGCTGACGCCGACGCCGTGGAGCCCGCCGGAGACCTTGTAGCCGCCGCCGCCGAACTTCCCGCCGGCGTGGAGCACGGTATGGACGACCTCGAGAGCGTCCTTGCCGGTCGAGTGCCGGCCGACGGGCACGCCGCGCCCGTCGTCGCGGTTGAGGACCGAACCGTCCGGCAGGATCGTCAGCTCGATCCGGGTCGCGTAGCCGGCCATCGCCTCGTCGATCGAGTTATCCACGACCTCCCAGATCAGGTGATGGAGGCCCCGGACATCGGTCGACCCGATGTACATGCTGGGTCGTCGCCGGACTGCCTCGAGCCCCTCGAGAACCTGGATGCTGGCGGCGGTGTAGGCTTCCCCGCCCGCCGCGCTACGCTGCCGTCCGCGGGAGCGACCGCCTCCCGAGGCGGGTCGGAGCCGTTCGGCGCGCTCAGTCACGGTCGCTTCCCACCAGCCGCTCATAGAGGCGGCCGAGATCCTCGTCGCCGTAGTACTCGATGACGATCCGGCCCCCGCGCCGAGTGCGCGCCAGGGTCACCTTCGTCCCGAGCGCGATCCGCAGCTCACCTTCGATCCGGTCGAGTTCCGGATCGGCCTGGCGGGGCTGCCGGCGGCGCGCCTCGGGCGGGCGGTCGTGCAACCGCCGCACCAGCTCCTCGGTCTGCCGGACCGAGAGGCCGTCGGTGACGACGATGCCGACGACCTGCGCCTGCGCTGACGCCCCGTCCAGGCCACCGATGGCCCGGGCGTGGCCCTCGCTGATCCGCCCTGCGGCGAGCGCCTCCTGGACCGCCGGGGCGAGCTCGAGGAGACGGAGCGTGTTGGCGATGCTGCTGCGGGCCCGGCCGACCTGCCGGGCGACCTCATCCTGGGTGAGGCCGAACTCGCCGATCAGCTGGCGGTAGGCGCGTGCCTCATCGAGGGGGGCCAGGTCGGCCCGCTGAAGGTTCTCCACGAGCGCAAGCTCCAGCAGCGCCTCATCCGGCACCTGGCGGATGATCGCCGGGATCCGTTCGAGCCCGGCCAGTTCGGCGGCGCGAACGCGTCGCTCGCCCGCCACCAGCTGGTAGCCATCGAGCACCTCGGTCACGACGATCGGCTGGAGGACACCGTGCAGGGTGATGCTGGCGGCGAGGGCGGCCAGCGCCTCCTGGTCGTGGTCGGAGCGCGGCTGGTGCGGGTTCCGCCGGATCCGCGACAGGGGGACCTCCGCCGGCGCCGCGAGCGAGGCGGTGCGCTGGGGGATGAGCGAGGCGAGCCCCCGCCCGAGGCCGCCGCGCCCGGCTTCGGGGCTCACGGATGCACCGCGAGGGGATGCCGGGCGGCGGGGATCGGTTCGCCGGCGGCGCGGGCCAGGAACTCGGCGGCCAGGGCGTGGTACGCCGCCGCGCCCTTCGAGTCGGGACGGTAGCGCGCGATGGGAAGCCCGTAGCTGGGGGCCTCCGACAGGCTGACGCTGCGCGGGACGACCGTCTCGAAGACGACGCCGTCGAGGTGGCGGCGCACCTCGGCGTCCACGTCCGCCGAGAGGTTCGTGCGCGCGTCGTACATCGTCAGTACCACTCCCTTGATGGCCAGGTCCGGGTTGAGGTGGTCGCGGATCAGGTTGATCGTGGCGACGAGCTGGCCGAGGCCCTCGAGCGCGTAGTACTCGCACTGGATCGGGACCAGGACCGAGTCGGCGGCGGTGAGCGCATTCACGGTGAGGAGCCCCAGTGACGGCGGGCAGTCGATGAAGACATGGTCGTAGGCCTCGGTCGCGCCGGCCAGCACGTCGGCGAGGCGCCGCTCGCGGCGGGGGAGTGGGACGAGCTCGACCTCGGCTCCCGCCAGAGCCAGGGACGAGGGCACGATCCACAGCCCCTCGATCGGCGTCTCCGCCACCAGCCCGGGCAGCGGCGCCAGGTCGAGGATCGCCTCGTAGATCGAGCGCTCGACGAGGGCGCGGTCGATGCCGAGGCCGCTGGTGGCGTTGCCCTGGGGATCGAGATCGACGATGAGGACGGCGCGTCCGCCGAGAGCGAGTTCGGCGGCCAGATTGACGACCGTCGTCGTCTTCCCGACCCCGCCCTTCTGGTTGGCGCACGCGATCGTGTCGCCCACTTAGAAGTCCGACCGGTGCGCCGTCACGGACTCGGATTCTAGCAGAAGCACCCTTCCCGAGCCCCCGCCGGCGGTCGTCCCAGGCCCGCGCCAGATCATAGCGGCTGGCACTTCACGGAGGCTGCACGGGGACTGCACGGAGGCTCCGCGGGCTTCGGCCGCGGGGCGAAGGGCTTGCCCACCGAACCTCCGGGCAGCCGATGTTCCACGTGAAACACGGGGCACCGATCGGGCGCGAGCGGTCGCGGGCCGCGTCGTCCCGTGGCCCTCGGGAGGGCGGGGCGGGACGGTCGGGTATACTCGGGCCCGACCAAGCGAGTGGGCTGTTCCCGGCGGGGTCCCGAGCCTCCTCACCGCCCTCCTCGGGGCACCTCGATGAGGAATCGACTGGATGAGCCTCCCCCTGGCGGCGGTGGGCGCCGTGGTGCTGGCGTTGCTGGAATCGAGTGTCGCTCCCCACCTCATGGTCGCTGGCGTCAAGCCGGATCTCGTCTTCGTCGTCGTGGTCGTCGTCGCCGCGATCTTCGGGCTCGGCGCGGCGGTCGGGTGGGCGTTCGTCGGCGGCCTGATGATCGACCTGCTCTCCCCATCGGACCTCCGGCCGCTCGGCACTTCGGCGTTTTCGCTGCTCGTGGTGGCCGGCCTGGCCGCCGGGGCCGCGCGGTTCCTGCCGAGCGGGCGTGCCGAGGTGGCGATCCTGCTCACCTTCCTGCTCACCTTCGCCTACGAGGCGCTCGTCCTGGCGCTCTTCGGCGTGGCGGGCGCCCCGGTGCCCGTGGTCGACCCGCTCCGGGACGTGCTTCCGATCGCGCTGCTCGACGCGGTGCTGGCCGTCCCTCTCGCCTTCGGGCTGCGCTACCTGGCACGCCGCTACGGCCCCCAGGAGCGGCTGCAATGGTGACGCGGCCGGCGCAGGCCGAACGCTCCGGGCTGGCCCGCCGCTTCATCGTCTTCGCCGTGCTGGTCGCCCTGGTCGCCTCGCTCCTGGGAACGCGCCTGTTCTATCTGCAGATCTCGCGAGGCGGCTACTACGCGGGTCGTTCCGACGCGAACCGCGTCGTCCTCCAGCCGATCCCGTCCACCCGGGGGCTCATCCACGACCGTCAGGGCCGTCCGCTTGTCAGCAACGTCCCTTCGTTCGCCGTCAAGATACGGCCGACCGATCTGCCGACCTCGAGGCGCCCGGCCGTCGTCGGCCGCCTCTCCCTGCTGCTGGGCATCCCGGCCACCGACATCAACAAGACGATCGACGCCTACGCGGGCTCGCGATTCGAGCTCGTTCGCATCGCCGGCGACGTTCCCGCGGAGGTCGCCCGGCTCATCAGCGAGGAGCACCTCCTCCTGCCTGGCGTGGAGGTCGACGTCGAGGCCAACCGCCAGTACCTCTACGGGCCACTCCTCTCCCAGGTGCTCGGCTACACCGGGCCGATCGACGCCGACGAGCTGAAGCGGCTGCGCGAGGCGGGCTACCTCGCCGACGATGTGATCGGCAAGGCCGGCGTGGAGGCGATGTACGAGCAGCAGCTGCGGGGCCGGTACGGCCTCGAGCAGGTGGAACGCGATGCCACGGGCCGCGAGGTCCAGGTCCTGGCGACCGCTCGCGAGGCGGAGACCGGCGCCTCGCTCGAGCTGACGATCGACCTGCGCGCCCAGGAGCTGGCTGAGCAGGCCCTCACCTGGGCGATGCGCTTGGCCAAGTTGAAGCGCGGGGTCGTCATCGTCATGAACCCGCAGACCGGCGAGATCCTGGCGATGGTCAGCCTCCCCGCCTACGACGACAACCTCTTCGCGGGAGGGATCTCGAACGAGGACTACCAGGCGCTCCTCGCCGATCCCGATCAGCCGCTCCTCAACCACGCCATCAGCGAGCAGTACCCTCCCGGCTCCACCTACAAGCTGGTGACGGGCACCGGGGGGCTGGCCGACGAGAAGATCACGTCAACGACGCGGCTCGACACGCGCCCCTACCTCTCGATCGGCGCCTACCGCTACTACGAGTGGAACCACCGCGGCTGGGGGCCCCTCACCCTGTACGACGGCTTCGGGCACTCCAGCGACACCTTCTTCTTCCAGGTCGCCGGCATGCTCGGCATCGACCGCCTGGCCTACTGGGCGAAGCAGTACGGCTTCGGCGCCCCGACCGGGATCGACCTGCCGGCCGAGGCTGCCGGAATCGTTCCCAGCAACCAGTGGAAGCTCGAGACGTTCGGACAGGGGATCTTCCCCGGCGAAACCTACCAGGCGGGGATCGGGCAGGGCTACGACGCGGTGACGCCACTGCAGCTCCTGAATGCGTACGCCGCGCTGGCCAACGGCGGCAAGCTCTACGAGCCGCGCGTCCTGCGTCGCGTGATCGACGCGGACGGCAACGTGATCGAGGACTACCGACCGACCCTGATCCGAGAGCTGCCGGTCGATCCTTCGGTCCTCCAGACGATGCGCGTCGCGGCGCGGCGCGTCGTCTTCATCCGACACACCTACAACCTCGTCGAGCTGCCGATCATGGTGGCCGGCAAGTCCGGCACGGCCGAGTTCGGCGTACGCGACTCGCAGGGTCGGCTCCCCTTCCACTCCTGGTTCGTCGCCTTCGTGCCGAAGGCGGTCGAGAAGCCGGACGGGCGGACGCCGGACGAAGTCGAGGCAAGGATCGCCAGGGAGCTCTCCAGGGCGGACTCCGAGCTCGCCGTCGTCGCCCTCGCCTTCGAGTCGAACACGAAGGGGAACGTCGCGACGGAGATCGTCAAGTACTTCCTGCAGCTCTATTACGAGCTCGACGTGGACAAGCGGATCCCCCAGCTCTTCGAGCCGGGGAACTTCTACCAGTCACCCTGATGGGCGCCGTCCGACTCGAGACCCAGCGGGTGCAGACCTGGGCGAGCCGCCCGGCCACGGTCGCCTGGACGCACTTCGACGTGCAGCTCCTGCTCTACGGGCTGCTGCTCACCGCGGTCGGCCTGGTGATGGCCTACTCGAACAGCTACGGCAGCGACGTCGCGCCACTCACGCCCGGTTCGCTCTTCACGCGCGGGCTTCTCTGGCTCGCCCTCGCCCTCGTCGTCTTCGCCGTGGCGACCGCCTTCGACTACACATGGTTGAAGACGTTCGGGTGGCCGCTCTACGCGCTGAACGTCGGCCTGCTGGTTGCCTCGCTCCTCTTCGGCACCGGTGTCGGCGGCGTGGCGCGATGGATCACCTTCTTCGGGCTCCAGTTCCAGTTCAGCGAGCTCTCCAAGATTCTCGTCATCGTGGCGCTCGCGCGCTTCCTCTCCACGCGCGAGACGCGCCTCGACTCGCCGTTCACGATCGCCGGCGCGACCGCGCTCATCGCGCCGCCTCTCGTCCTCGTCGCACTGCAGCCCGACCTGGGGACCGCCCTCGTCTTCGCCGCGATCCTGGGCGGGATGCTCTTCCTCTCCGGGGTCGGCCTCCGCTGGCTGGTCGCGGCTGGCGTCGGGATCGTGGCGGCGACGCCGTTCGTCTGGGTCTCCCTGTTGCGGGACTACCAGAAGCAGCGGCTCCTCTCCTTCCTCGACCCCTCGGCCGACCCGCTCGGCTCGGGCTGGCAGATCCTCCAGTCGCAGATCGCCGTCGGGTCGGGCGGTCTCTTCGGCAAAGGGCTCACCAACGGGACGCAGAACCAGCTCGACTTCCTGCCGGTCCAGTCGACCGACTTCGTCTTTGCCATCTGGTCGGAGGAGTTCGGCTTCTTCGGGGCGCTCCTGGTGATCGCCCTCTACGTGCTCCTCCTCTGGCGGATCCTGCTCGGCGGCTGGCGCTCGCGCGACCGCTTCGGTCTCCTCGTCGCCGGCGGCCTCGCCTCGATGATCCTTTTCCAGGTGCTCGTCAACATCGGCATGGTGATCGGCATCATGCCGATCACGGGCATCCCGCTCCCCTTCATCACCCACGGCGGCGCCTCGCTGATCAGCATCGCCATCGGCCTGGGGATCCTCCAGAGCATCAATGTGCGGCGCGCCAGGGCGGAGTGGTGAAGGCCGCGGTCGAGACGCCCGAGTGAGGGGCGGTCGACCGGCGCTTCACTCCGCCGGCGGCGCCAGCCGCACGATCCGCTCGATGGGGACGACGAAGACCGTCGCGCCGGCGTGCTCGACGGCCGAGGCCTGCCAGTCCCGCATGCGGCCGAGCAGGACGAGCGGCACCTCGATTCGGCGGCCGCTGCACTCGCGCTCGAGGATCGCCAGCAGCGCCGGCTCGGCCTCGTCCTCGATGCCGATCACGAGCGTCGAGTTCTCCGCGCCGAGGAAGCCGCCGGTCGAGCGGAGCCGCGTCACGCGGTGACCGTCGCGCCGCAGTGCCTCGAGGACGCGTTCGACGTCGAGATCGTGGACGATGGCGACCAGGAGCTTGCTCATGAGGCTGCACCTCCTATGCCGAGCCGCGCCGCCGCAGTCCCGCGTTGCGGCACCGAGGACGGTCGGCCGCACGCTAGACTAGCGCGCGCCGGCCCTCGCAGGCGTCTTCACGCTCCGCAGCCGGGCCAGGGAGGATGGCGCGTGTCCGAACGCCACGGCCTCGCCCGGCGGACGCCGATCCAGGCGGTCGAGCGCCTGCTCGACATCGGACCCAACACGGTGCATGTCGGCGACGACCTGATCGACGTCGCCCGACGTGCGTTCGCCCGTCCGCAGACGCGGATCCTGTGCGTGCTGGACGAGGAGCAACGGCTCATCGGCCTCCTGCCCGTGCTGCGCATCGTCGAGGAGGTGGTCGCCCGCGTGGCGCCCGAGGAGCTGATGGCCGACATCACCAGCCTCGAGGCGGCCGGGCGTTTCGGCCGGGAGATCGCGGCCCGGACCGCTGCCGACCTGATGCTGCCGCCGCGCGCGCTGCGGCCCGACGACACGGTCGGTGACGCCTTCGCGGCGATGCGCGAGGAGCGGCTCTCCGGCCTGCCGGTCGTCGACGAGGAGTCGCGGGTCACCGGCTATGTCGACCTCCTCGAGCTCGCGCTCCAGTACCTCGAAGAGCTCGAACGCACCCCGTCCGCCTGACCGTGGGCCTCGACGTCTGGATCGCCGCGGCCCTCTTCGCCCTCACCTACGCGGCGATCGCGAGCGAGCGGCTGCACAAGACCGTCGCGGCGCTCGCCGGCGGCGTCCTGATGGTCGCGCTGGGGATCCTGGACCAGGAAGAGGCGTTCGCGGCGATCGACCTGAACGTCATCTTCCTCCTGCTCGGCATGATGGTGATCGCCAACGTGACGCGCCGCACCGGCGTCTTCCAGTGGGTGGCGATCCGGGCCGTGCGGCTGGCCGGCGCCGATCCCTGGCGGATCCTGGTCGCCCTCTCGGTGATCACGGCGATCGCCAGCGCCTTCCTCGACAACGTCACCACGGTCGTGCTGGTCGGCCCGATCACGCTCTACATCGCCGCCGCTCTGCGCGTCTCGCCGATCCCCTACCTGATCAGCGAGATCCTGGCCAGCAACATCGGGGGTACGGCGACCCTGATCGGCGACCCGCCCAACATCCTGATCGGGTCGGCGGCCGGGATCGACTTCGCCACCTTCGCGGCGAACATGGCGCCGGTCGCTGTCGTCATCCTGGTCGTCTACCTGGTGGCGGCGCGCTTCCTCTTCCGCGGCGAGATCCGGCACCAGCGGACCAACCGGTCCGTGCCGATGCTGGACGAGTCGGGCGTCATCACCGACCCGCGCCTGATGCGCATCAGCATCGTTGTCATGATCGGCACGATCGCGGGGTTCCTCGCGGCCGGGCCGCTCGGCTGGGAGTCGGCGACGGTGGCGTTGCTCGGCGCCGCCACGCTCTTCATCGTGGCTCGTGAGGACCCGGCCGAGGTGCTCCGCGAGGTCGAGTGGTCGACGCTCCTCTTCTTCGCCGGCCTCTTCATGCTGGTCGAGGGCGTCATCCACGTCGGCATCATCGCGGCGCTCGGCGACGGCCTCTTCCAGGCGACCGGCGGCGACGCCTCGATCACCGCGATCGCCCTCCTCTGGGTGAGCGGGATCGCCTCCGGCATCATCGACAACATCCCCTATACGGCGACCCTGATCCCGATCGTCGAGCAGCTGGGGGTGCGCGGGCTCGACCTCGAGCCGCTCTGGTGGTCGCTCGCCATCGGCGCGTCGCTCGGCGGCAACGGCACGATCATCGGCGCTTCGGCGAACGTGGTGATCGCCAACCTTGCGCAGCGCGCCGGCCATCCGATCACCTTCGTCGCCTTCCTGCGCTACGGCGTCTCGACGCTGCTGCTCAGCCTGGTGATCGCCACCGCCTACGTCTGGCTCCGCTACCTGCTCTGAGACGGCGGTGAGCGAGCTCGTCTCCACCGCGCTGGACCCGGGGCTCGCCGGGGCCGCCGCGGCGGCGGAAGGGACGATCGAGGCGCTCCGCAGCCTGCTCCTGCTGATCGTCGGCGCCAAGGCGGGCGAGGAGATCGCCCGCCGGCTGGGCCAGCCCGGCGTCGTCGGCGAGGTGGCGGGCGGCTTCGCCGTCGGGCCCCACGCGCTCGGGCTGGCGTCGCTCGACCCGGTCGTCTTCGTCTTCGCCGAGCTGGGGGTCGTCATCCTCCTCTTCTCGGTCGGCCTGGAGGTGCGGACCGACGACCTCCTGGCCGTGCGGCGCGCGGCGCTCCTCGTGGCGCTGCTGGCGATGGCGCTGCCACTGGCGCTCGGCGCCGCCCTCGTCTCGTGGACCGGCGAGGCGCCGGGCCCGGCGGTCTTCGCCGGCCTGGCGCTGGCGGCGACCTCGATCGGGATCACCAGCCGTGTGCTGGCCGAGATGGGCGTCCTCGACCGTCCCTTCTCCCGCGTCATCCTGGGCGCCGCGATCGTCGACGACGTGGCGGCGCTTCTCCTCATCGGGATCGTCTCCGGGGCGGCCCGGGGGGCGCTGTCGCTCGAGTCGGCGCTCGCCGTCGTCGTCTCTGCGCTCGGGCTACTGGGGCTCGGCCTGGCCGTCGCGCGTCGCGCCCGTGGCCTGCCGCGCGAGGTGTTCACCTGGCCGCTCTTTGCCGACACCCCGCTCGTGCCGGCCTTCCTGCTGATGCTGGCCGGGGCGCTCGTCGCCGCCCAGGTCGGGCTGGCGGCGATCATCGGCGCCTTCGTGGCGGGGCTGATCCTGGCCGAAACCGAGGCGCGCGAGGAGCTGGCCGAGGAGATGCGGCCCCTGGGGCTCGTCTTCGCGCCCTTCTTCTTCGCCGTCACCGGCGCGCAGGTCGACCTGGGGGCCCTGGTGAACCCGGCGCTGGCCTTGCTGGCGATCGGCCTCGCGGTCGTCGGCGTCGTCACCAAACTCGCCGGGGGTTACCTCGGGGCGCGCGGGCTGGGGCGGTGGGGCGCGCTCGCCGTCGGCGCCGGGATGGTGCCGCGCGGCGAGGTCGGGATCGTGGTGGCGAACCTGGGGATCACGCTCGGGCTCCTCACCGGCGACCTCTTCAGCGCCGTCGTGATCGCGGTCGTCCTCACCACGGTCGCCGCGCCGTTGCTGCTCGCCCGGGTGGTGCCGCGTGCGATGAGGGAGGCATGATGAGCCGGGCGCTGGCCGGGGCGCCTCAGCCTCGCCGGAAGAGGCCGCGGCGGGACGGCTCCCGCTCGGCGCTCCGCCGGTGCCCCGCGCGCCGCAGGGCCTGGTCGATCTCCTCGCGGTACGGCCGCCCGATCGGCATGCGCTCGAGCCACTCGAGGTACTCGAGGTCGCGGCGGGCGATCTCGCCGAGCGACCAGCGCGCGTAGCGGCCGAAGGTGAGCACGCTCCCGGCGGGGTCGCCGGGCGGCGGTCCGGCCGCCCCGTGGCCCTCGGGCGCGCGCATGCTGGCCGGGTCGTAGCCGCTGCCGTGGGAGGAGCGGCCCGAGGTCCAGTGGGGGCTCGGCTGGTCCGGTGGCGCGTCCGTCGGCGTCGCGGCGGCGCCGGGCGGCGAGGCCGGTGCCGGGGCCCACGGAGGGGTCGTGGCCGCGGCGCGAGCGGCGCGTCTCCGCTGGCGGTCGTACGCGGCGCGCAGCTCGGGGTCGCCGAGCACCTCCCAGGCGGCGTTGATGGCCGACATCCGCTCGACACTCTCCGGCCCGGCGGTGTCGGGGTGGTATTTCTGGGCGAGGCGGCGGTAGGCGGCCTGGATCACTTCCGGGTCGGCCTCGGGGACGACCTGCAGCACGGCGTAGTGGTCGGGAAGCGGCCGGTCGCTCACGGCTCGTCGGCCGGCGCGGCCTCGGGCGGGGTCGCTTCGGTCGCCCCGCTCGTCGCGATCGCCTCGGCGATGTCGGCGGGCACGCCGGGCGCCGGCGCGGGCGCCTCGGCCGGCGCCTCCGGGGAGAGGCGGCGGAAGAGGTAGCGGTAGATGTCGCGGCCGATCGCCGTCAGCGGGAGCGCCAGGATCGCCCCCAGCAGCCCGGCGATCGTGGCGCCGACGACGAGGGCGAAGATGACGATGCTCGGGTGGAGCGCGACCGCGTCCCCCTGGATCTTGGGCACGAGCAGGTTGTTCTCCAGTTGCTGCACGACCACGTACAGGGCGAGCGCGGCGAGCGCCGCCTCGACCGAGACCGAAGCACCGACGAGGATCGCCGGGATGGCGGAGAGGATCGGTCCGATGAAGGGGAGCAGCTCGAGGAAGCCGGCGATGACGGCGAGCAGGAGCGCAAGCTGCCCGAAGACGGGGTGGATCACGGCGCCGAGCAGGAGCAGCCCGGCGAAGGTGAGGAGGCCGACCACCAGGCCGAGGAGGAGCTGGCCGCGCAGCCAGCGCCCGAAAACGTCGTCGACGATGTGGACGAGCGCCCGGGCGTCGGCCCGCCACGACGGCGGGAGGGCGGCATCGAAGGAGGCGATCAGGCTCGGCCTGTCCTTCAGGATGTAGAAGCCCCAGACCGGCACGATCAGGTAGCCGACGGCGTTGCCGACGACGGCCGCGATCGACGTGGCGACCGGCAGCAGCGCGCCAGGGTCGAAGCCGCCCGCGCGCCGCGCCAGGTCGGCGACCGTCCCGTCGATCCAGGCGCGCACCTCGGGCGGCAGGTCGAGGCCGCGGTAGAGCTCGCCCAACCGGCGCAGCTGGTCCCCCACCGCGGCGCCGTAGCGCGGCAGATCCTCGATGAACTGGCGCGCCTGATCGACGAGGGGCCGCACCAGGAACGAGGTCGCCTCGACCAGGACGACCGCGGTCACGAGGTAGAGGAGGAGAACGGCGAGCCAGCGCGGCAAGCCGAGGCGCGCCAGCCGCTCGACGGCGGGAGCGAGGACGTAGACGAGCAGCAATCCGACCACGAACGGCGTGAGCGCCTCGCGTCCGACGTAGAGGACGCCAGCGACGATGAGCGCCGCGGCGATCGCCAGCGCGACGCGCGGGGTCGGCGGCTGGAGGCGGCTTGCCCTCGCCACGGCCATGCGGGGGTACCGTATCAGACATGCCCGACGCGAAACAACGCTGGCGGGTCGGCTTCGCGCGCGACGAGCGCGCACGCGGCGACGGGCTGCGTGACGCGCAGGCGGCCTGGGTCGCCTGCTTGTCGGCGGCCGGGCTGCCGCTCGCCACGACCGGTGCCCGCGACCGCCCGCTGCTCGCGCTGGCCGCCTCCATCCCCGCCGATGCGGACGTGGAGCACGACCTCGCCGAGGTCTTCCTCGGCGAACGGCTGACCGCCGCCGAGGCGCGCGAGCGGATCGCGGCGGCGCTGCCGGCCGGGTACCGGCTCGTGGCGCTCGATGACGAATGGATCGGAGCCCCTTCTCTGGCGAGCCGGCTCGCGGCGGCCGACTGGTGGGCGGCCGTCGCCGACGCCGAGCGCCGCGGGCGGGCGACCGTCGAGGCGCGCGTGCGGCGGCTGCTCGAGGCTGAGAAGCTCCCGTACCTGCGGGGGCGGGACGGAGCGGACGGCAGGGTGACCGACCTCCGAGCGACGATCGTGACCCTCGCCGTCGCCGGATGGGACGAGGACGCCGGCAGGGGCGAACTGGCGATGCGCCTCCGCCACGACCAGGTCGTCGGGGCCGGGCGCCCCGGAGACGTGATCGACGCCCTCGAGCTCGGGCTCCGCCCTCTCGCTCTCCTGCGCCGCCGCCTCTGGATCGCCGACGAGGTGGATTGCGGACGTCGCGCGGGGGATCGGGTCAGTGAGCCGGCGCCCGCCCCGTCAGTCGACCGGCCCGTCGGCGGCCCAGCCACTTCTCGACCTCGACGCCGATGAAGGCGAGCGTCGAGGCGGCAAGCATCACGGCGAGTTCGACCGGGGAGAGCGCTTCGGTTTCGAAGATCGGCTGGAGCGGCGGCAGATAGATGATTAGAAGCTGGATCACCACAGTGGCCGCGACCGCAGCGGCCAGCGGCACGTTCGTCCGCCAGCCGAGTCGGAAGAAGCTCTCCCGCTCCGAGCGCACGGCCAGGGCGTGCCCGAGCTGGAGGAACGCGAGCGTGGAGAAGACCATCGTCTGCCAGTGCCAGCCAAGGTCGAGCGCGGCCGCCTGGATGCCGAGCGAGACGCCACCCATGAGGAGCCCGACCCAGAGCGCGTGCTGCCAGAGGCCCCGGGCGAAGATGGACTCGCTCGGCGGTCGCGGGGGCCGGCGCATCGTGTCGCGCTCCGCGGCCTCGACGCCAAGCGCGAGGGCGGGCAGGCCGTCGGTGACGAGGTTGATCCACAGGATGTGGACCGGGAGCAGCGGGATCGGGAGCCCTGCGAACGGGGCCAGGAACATCACCCAGATCTCGCTCGAGTTGGTCGTCAGCAGGTAGCGCACGAAGCGGCGGATGTTGTCGTAGATCCGGCGGCCTTCTCGGACCGCGGCGACGATCGTCGCGAAGTTGTCGTCGGCGAGCACCATGTCGGCGGCTTCCTTGCTCACCTCCGTACCCGTCACGCCCATGGCCACGCCGATGTCGGCCCGCTTCAGGGCCGGGGCGTCGTTCACGCCGTCGCCGGTCATCGCGACGACCGCGCCCCGGCTCTTCCAGGCCTCGACGATCCGCAGCTTCTGCTCCGGGTTCGTCCGTGCGTAGACCGCCACGTCCGACACGATCCGGTCGAACGAGGGATCGTCGAGCTCCTCGAGATCGGCTCCGGTGAGGGTTCGCCCGCCGTCGGACAGGATGCCGAGGCGCCGGGCGATCGCCCGGGCGGTCAGGGAGTGATCGCCGGTGATCATGACCGAGGTGATCCCGGCTTCGCCCGCCGCGGCAACGGCTGCGGCAGATTCCGGTCGGGGAGGATCCGCCATGCCCACGAGTCCGAGCAACGAGAGACCGCTCTCCGCCTCCTCCACGTCGTCGGGGATCTCGCCCAGACTCCGCTCGGCGAGGGCCAGGACCCGGTATCCGTCGGCGGCGTACCGCTCGGCTATCGGCTCCGCGCGCTCCCATGTTTCGCGATCCTCGGGTTTGCCGAGTGGAGCGAGCGCCTCCAAAGCCCCCTTGACCGCGACCCACACGAGACCCCGATCCTGGTGGAGCGTCGACATGCGTCGGCGGGACGCGTCGAAGGCGATCTCGGCGAGCCGCGGATGCCTCGCCTCGAGATCGCGGCGACTGATGCCGAGCTTCCCGGCCAGAGCCAGCAACGCCCCTTCCGTCGGATCGCCCGAGATGGTCCACGGATCCCCGTGTCGTGGCGGACCGTGGAGGACCGCATCGTTGCAGGCGGCGGCGACACGGCCGATTCGCTGGAGGAACGGGTCGTCGGACGGATCCGCCTCTCCGACGATGGATCCGTCCGGCTCGTACCCGGTCCCCGCGACGCGGTATTCCGCCTCCGGTGTCCAGACCCGCTCGACGAGCATCCGGTTCTGGGTCAGGGTGCCCGTCTTGTCCGAGCAGACGACGTTGACCGAGCCGAGCGTCTCGACCGCCGGCAGCTTCCGGACCAGAGCCCGTCGCCCGGCCATGCGATGAGCCCCGAGGGCCAGAGAGACCGTCACCACCGCGGGCAGGGCCTCCGGGATCGCCGCGACGGCGAGGCTGACCGCGGTGAGGAACATCAGCTCGACCGCCTCCCCCCGCGCAACGCCGGCGACGAAGACGATCGCGCAGACGACGAGGGCGGCAGCTGCCATTCTCTTTCCGAGCGTGGAGAGGCGTCGTTGGAGCGGCGTCAGGCCGGTCATGTGCTCCTGGAGCAGCTCGGCGATCCGCCCGAGCGCCGTCGCCATGCCCGTGGACACGACAAGACCGGCGCCGCGTCCGTACGTCACCGCGGTACCCTTGAAGGCCATGTTGCGCTGGTCGGCCAGGAGGGCATCGCTGATCGTCGGCAGGGCAGCGACGGTCTTCGCGGCAGGCTCCGACTCCCCGGTCAGGGCGGCCTCGTTGATCCGGAGCGAATGCGACTCGAGGAGGCGCAGGTCGGCCGCGACGACGTCGCCCGCCTCGAGCCGAACGAGGTCGCCGGGCACGAGCTGGGCGGCCGGGACGATGGCCACCTCGCCATCGCGGACGACACGGGCGGTCGGGCTCGTCATCCGCTTGAGGGCGGCCATCGCCTGCTCGGCCCGGTACTCCTGGACGAACCCGATGACGCCGTTCAGCACCACGATCGCGAGGATGACGACAGTGTCCTTGAGGTCCCCGATGACCGCGGTAACGACCGCCGCGATGACCAGCACCACGATCATCGTGTTGGTGAATTGCTCGACGAGCAGCCGCCACGGTGGCTTGCGAGCGCGCTCGACGAGCTCGTTCGGCCCGACGCGGGAGAGCCGGTCCGCGGCCTCCGAGGCGCCGAGCCCGACCTCCGGGTCCATCCCGAGGCTCGCAACGACGGTCTCTCCGTCGAGCGCCCACGGGCGCTCGAGCCCGGCGAATGGGGCCGTCGGTGTCACGAGGTGGCCATCCAGAGCGCTCCCATGAGGAGGATGTACGCGAGGAGGACGGCCAGCGGGTCCGGTTCCAGGCGAGCGAGACGCGTTCGAGTGCCGTGCACCACGGCGGCCAGCGCGAGCGCCATCAACAGGATCGCCCCCACACCGGCGACGACCTGGGCCGGCGCGACCGCCGCGAGGATCGGGCCAGGAAGGCAGGAGAGATCGGCGGCGAACAGGACCGTCATGTTGAACGCATTGCTCCCGAACAGGTTGCCGACAGCGAGGTCGTAGGCGCCGATCCGGACGGCGGCGAGCGAGGCGACGAGCTCCGGAAGCGACGTGGTCACCGCCAGAAGCAGGGCACCCACGAGCATCTGCCCGATCCCGATCCTCTCGGCGATCCCTTTGCCCGACAGGGCGAGCACCGGAGCGGCGACGAGGATGATGCCGGCGGCGAGAACAATCCGCGCCGCCTCGTACCGCAGGCTGTGGCGCGCCTCCTCCGTCCGGGCCCAGCCCGTGGGCACGATGATCTCGCCGGTCGAGTCGTCGCCCCGTCGCCCCTCGCCCCGGGAGCGCTTCATCCAGGCGGCCGCGGCGATGTAGCCGGTCACGATCAGGGGCGTCTCGATGCCAACCCACCCGATCGCCACCCCGGGCGGCACCAGGATGGCCAGCAGGGCGATTGCGGTCAGGGCGACCGCGATCGCGGCGACTTTCGCATGGCCGAGCCCGACCCTCGGCCAGACCCGACCGCGATGGACGAGGTCGATGAGGGCGAGGATGGCCATGTTCGCCATGCTGCTCCCGAAGAGGTCCCCCACCGCTAGGTCCGGCGCACCCTCGAGGGCAGCGCTGACGTCCGTCGCGACCTCGGGGAGCGAGGTCGCGACGGCGAGCAGGAGCATGCCGACAAGCAGGCCGCCGAGGCCCGTCCGTGTCGCGATCTCATCACCGGAGCGGGCCAGGACGGTCCCTGCGGCGGCGACGAACGCGCCCGCCACAGCGAAGAGTGCGATCCACTGCCAGAGCGCGTCGGAGCCCACGTGTCGCCTCGTCCTGTCGGGGCTAGGTCTTCGGGACGATGAGGACCGACGTCGAAGCGTGTCGAACGACCTTCTCGGCAAACGGATCCTGACCGCGTCGCCGCGGCGGACGAGCCACGACGATGAGGTCGCACTCAAGGTCCTCGGCAGCCCGGAGTACACCCTCGAGCGGGTGGCCGATTGCGAGCTCGATCGTGAACGTATCGGCCTGCCGGCGCAGCGGTTCCGCAAGTCGGTCCAGGGCGGTCGTCGCGTCGCCGCGGACGAGGCCCGTCAGCCCGGAGGTCAGCGTGGGCTGGTCGTCCTCGACGCCGGGCGAGACGCCGAGCAGGCCGAGGAGCGTCACCCTGGCCCCGGCTGCCCAGGCGGCTCGTACAAGCCAATCGACCGCGGTCTCCGCTGCCAGCGTGCCGTCGACGACGAGCAGGAGGTGGCGAGGCAGCGGGCCGGCATCGGCCGGAGGCTTCCGCGCCACCAGCACCGGCCTGGTCGTCGCCACGATCACCTCGTGCGAGACACCGCCGAGCAGAAGCTGGGCGAGCCCCGAACGCCCCCTTGGTCCCAGGGCGACAAGGTCCGGGCGGTCTTGCTCGATCGCAGCGAGGATCTCTTCGGCGGTGTCACCCTGGCGGGCCCACGCGTGGACCATCGACCCGGCTCGCTGCAGCCGCTCGCCAACGGCGTTGGCGACCCGCTCCGCGGCGAGCAGCTCGCTCTGGCGGAGCTGCTCCACGGCCTGGCGAACCGTCGCGCGGTACGTCTGCATCCCCCAGCCGAACCGCGTGATCGCATGTGCGGCCACGCACAGGACATCGACCACGCAGGGCTGCGACCAGCGCAGACGCGAAACCCATGCTTCGGCGCACCGCGCGGCCTCGGAGTCGTCGGTCGCGAGGAGGACACGGATGGGTGTGGTTGTCTGACCGCCCACGCTAGGCATCCGGGTTGCGACGTGCGACGAGCACGCTCGTTGGCGGGTGCGCGACGAGCGTCGCGCTCGTGCTGCCGAGGAAGAAGCGCTGGATCCCGGAGAGCCCGCGCGACCCGACCACGAGGAGGTCGGCCGCCAGCTCGCTCGCCAGGATCGCCAGCTGCTCATGGGGTGACCCGTGCGACACCCGAGGCGTGGCGTCGACACCCCGCTCGACCAGCCGGCGCGTGGCATCGGCGGCGATGGCGTCGGCCGCCTTCCGCGCAAGTCTGAGGTCCTCGCGACGGGCGGCGTCGACTTGCGCGAACATCGTCGGCGCGATCCCCGAGCGCAGGGGGGCCACGACCTCGTACGCCGTGCAGACCGTCACGCTGATGCCCTGCCGCAGGGGCAGCGAGCCGACCCCGTCGAGCGCCAGGTCGGCGTCTGGGGAGGCGTCGTACCCGAGGACGACCCGACGGATCGGGCCGGGCGTTCGGGCGACGAGGACGGAGGCCGGCGCGTAGCGGGCGACCTTCCCCGACACGCTCCCGACAAGTTGCCGGCTCAGCCCGCTCAGACCGCGAGTTCCGAGGAGGACGAGGTCGGGTCGCCGCACGCTGGCGTGGGTCACGATCGTCTCTGCAGGGTGCCCGGCCCGGACGGTCTCGACCGTCTGGAACCCGGCCTCCTGGAGTCGCTGGGAGGCGTCGCGGACGATCCTTTGGGCGGCCTCGCTGTGGGCAGCGTCGATGATCGTCTCCGGCGCCCCGGCCTCTTCGGGACGAGATCCAAGCCCCCGGGCGACCCGGGCGACGACGGAGATCACCTCGACGGTCTCGACACCGCTCGGCTCGAAGCCACCGATGAGGAGCTCAAGCGCCTGCTCAGCTCCCGAGGACCCATCCGTCGCGTACAGCACACGCGTCCGGTGCATCGCCGCCTCCTCACGTCGTCGATGCGGCCCCGTGGGCGACGACGAGCGTCGAGCATGGCGCGGCCTTGCTCACGGCGCGCGACACGCTCCCGAGGACGAGGCCCCTGAAGCCACCCACGCCCCGAGCCCCGGTGACGATCAGGTCGGCCGCCAGCTCTCGCGCCGCGGCGAGGATCTCCCGCTTCGGATCGCCATGACGGATCAAGGGCGTGCCGGTCTTCCCGCCCGCCTCGAGCGCCTCGAGTGCCGCGTCGATGACCTCCACCGCTCGGCGTCTCTCATGGGCGACGACGTCCCGGAGGTCGGCCGCCCCGTACTCCGCGTATCCGCCAGACCAGGCGCAGATGGCTGTCAGGACTTCGATCCGGGCCTGCGGGGTGAGCGGAAAGCGGGCCAGGTAGAGCGCCGCATCGAGGCTGTGGGGTGAGCCGTCCGTCGCCAGGAGGACGCGGAGGGGCGCGCTCACGGGCTCGCGCGCGATGAGCACCGACGCCGGCATCGCGTGCAGGAGCGCCTGCGAGACGCTTCCGAGCAGGATCGACTCGAGTCTGCCGCGGCCGTGTGGACCAACGACGACCAGATCCGCGCCAACCTCCTGGACCAAGCGGACCAGGCCGTCAATGGGGTGCCCCTCGCGTACGACGACGCGCACTTGGCACGGCATCGCCGCGCAGGCCGCGGCGGCCTCTTCGGCCGCCAGCCGCGCCCTCTCCTGGGCACCCTCCCAGGCCTCGGCGAGGTACCTGGCCGTGACGTCGGTTTGGATGTATCCCCAGGGGCCGATGACAACCGGGCGCTCCACGATCGAGGCAACGCGGACCTCATCGGCAGCGGTAAGGGGCAGCTCCGCGACCCACTTCGCTCCGACGGAGGCCTGGGGCGAGTCGTCGATGCCGATGACGATCCGCATCTTGCCCTCGCTCTCTGCCTCCGGCCAAGCCCATGCGCACGTCGGCGGACCGACGCAGCGCCAGCCTACGACGCAGGGAGCTGCGCTGTGGTCACTCGAACGGGTGATTCGTCCTCGCCAATGGGCTTTCTTGACGGCTGCGGGGATCCGGACGCGACGGACCGCGCCGCTCGGGAAGAGGAGCCGGCGTGTCTGTGACCTTCGCCTCTTGGGATCGAGTTCGACCTCGTCCGATACTTGTCGCATGGGACGGCGACTGATGGGGGATCTCGGCGTGGCGACCGTGGCGGTCGGCAGCGCGTTCGGCCTGCTCGAACTCGCACTGCCTGCAGAAGCCGCGAGCAGCACGTACGCGACGGCTTCCGTTGCGATCGCCCTTGCCGCCCTGCTATCTGGTCTGGTCGCCGGGGTCGCCGCCGTGGCGCTGTCAAGCGCTGTGGTCGTCTACGCTCACCTGCCGCCCGTCGGCGAGATCCACGTCGCCAGCGCTGCCGACCTGGTCGGTTTGGCGCTCTTCGCCCTCAACGGGTGGGTGGTGGCGATCATCAGCGCCGCACTCCGGGCGCGACGGGCCGAGGGAGCACGCCCTCTGGCCACTCAAGCTCAACTGGATCCGGTCCATCCGAGAGAGCTACCCAGTCGAGTGCCTGAAGCGTCGAGCCTCAGAGGCGCGAGACTGCCCCCTGGCTTCTCGGACTCGTTGGTCGAGCCGTTGACCGATCGCGAGCTCGAGGTGCTTGCGCTGATGGGCGACGGCATGTCGAACGAGGAGATCGCCGCCGCCCTCTACATCTCGACAAACACGGTCAAGACGCACCTCAAGAACATCTACGGGAAGCTCGGGGTCGTCAGTCGAACCCAGGCCGCCGCTCGCGCCCTCCAGCTCGGGCTCCGCCAGCGGTCAGTGCCAGACCAGCCGACGGCGGCATGAATCGGACGGCTCGAAGGAGTTGGTACGGAGGGCGGTGGTCCTCTGACGGCGGTCGTGACCCCGGGAGACCGCTACCCGCGCCCTCAGCCACCTGTGACCAGACGCGCCGCCGCCGCGTAGACGAAGCCGAAGAGGATCGTGGCGGGCAGCGTCAGCGCCCATGACACGGCGATTCCCCGCACCAGACCCCAGCGGATGGCGCGCCAGCCACGGAGCATGCCGACGCCCACGATCGCCGCCGTGATCGTGTGTGTCGTGCTGACCGGGATCCCCGCCTGCGATGCGACCTGCAGCACGGTGGCCGCCGCGACCTCGGCCGCGAAGCCTTGATCGGGCGTGAGCCCGGTCACCCGCATCCCGAGCGTGCGGATGATGCGCCAGCCACCCGCGGCAACCCCCAGGCCTGCCACCGCGCCGACGCTGACGATGACCCAGACCGGGACCTCGACGGCGCTCGAGCCGAAGTAGACGGCCAGGGCGAGCGCGAGGACGCCCATCGGCTTCTGCGCGTCGTTCCGCCCGTGGCTGAACGCCATGTAGATCGAGGAGAGGCGTTGGAGCATCCGCAGCACCGAGGTCGCCTGGTCGCGGCGGAGCGAGCCGGCGAGGTTCCAGGTCAGCGACAGGGCCAGCCCGCCTCCGAGCGCCCCGAGCACAGGCGAGATGACGATCGCGAGGAGGACTGGCGCGAGTCCGAGCCAGTTGATGGCCGGCGGACCGGCGACCAGCAGCCCGACTCCGAGGATCGCGCCGATCAGGCCGTGCGTCTCGCTCACGGGAATCCCGAAGCGGTAGGTGAGCAGGCTCCACGTCGTCGCTCCGAGCAGAGCGGCGACCACGGCACCCTGGGAGAGGAACTCCGGCGCCACGATGCCCTTGCCGATCGTCAGGGCCACGGCTGTCCCGGTGAGCGCGCCGAGCGTCTCGAAGATCGCGGCCACCAGGACCGCTTGCGCCGGGCGGAACACGCGCGTCCCGACCGCCGTCGCGATCGAATTGGCGGCATCGGTGAAGCCGCCGACGAAGGCGTAGACGTAGGAGAGCGCGATCGCGGCGACGACGACCGGCAGACCGCTCTCCGCCACGGCCCGCTCATGATAGCCGCCCGGCCGCGCGGACTGATGCGGGCGAACTCTTACCCACGGGGAGTTTGACAGCGACGCGCCGCGTCTCTAGACTGCGCCATCGCGCCACGTTGCGCAGCCACTTCCGCAGCGAGGTCCTTCAGGAGCATGGATCGCATCCGCACCAACGCAGCGCTCATCGGCCTGCGTACGGGCGTGCCTGCCGGCCGCCCGTTCGGCGGGAGATCTGTGCCCACCGCGAGCTAGCGCCGGGCGGCCGAGCCGCCTGAGGAGCAGCCGGAGCCGGCGGGCCAGATCGGCCCCCCGGCTCTTTCGTTTCCCTCGCCCTCGCGCGAGGTGCCGTCGGAGCCGCCGCTCCCGCCGATCGTCAACCCGGGGCCCGTCCCTGCCCTCCTCCGGCGATCGGATCGTCTCCACCGACGAGCACCCTCAGCGAGGACGCACACCATGACCATCACCATCGCGCCCGACCGGCAGGCCCCCGTCCTGCCCGGCCCGCAGCTCGGCCCGCCGTTCGCGGTCGGTCGCGAGGGCCCGCCGGCGCTCGAGATCGAGCATGTCACCAAGCGCTTCGTGGTGGGGCGCCGGCGTCGCTCGGTGGTCGCCGTGGACGACGCCTCGATCCGCATCGAGCGCGGCGAGATCTACGGGATCCTGGGCGCCAACGGGAGCGGCAAGTCGACCCTGATCCGCCTGGTCAGCACCCTGCTGACGATCGACCAGGGGCGCGTCCGGGTCTTCGGCCACGACATCGAGCACGAGGAGATGGCGGTCAAGCGCCTGATCAACCGGGTCAGCGTCGACGCCGCCTTCTTCAAGAAGCTCTCGCCGGCCGAGAACCTCTCCTACGCCGCGCGGCTCTATGGGCTGGAGGCGGGGTCGGCCCGCCGCGAGGCGGTGCGCATCCTGGGGCGGCTCGGCATCGCCGAGTCGCGCGTGGGGCGACCGCTCGAGCAGATGAGCCGCGGGATGCAGCAGAAGGTGGCCATCGCGCGCGCCCTGTTGACGAGCCCGGCACTCCTGCTCCTCGACGAGCCGACGACCGGCCTCGACCCGCGCTCGAAGCTCGAGGTGCAGGCCTTCATCGAGGAGCTGCGAGCGAGCCACGACGCCACGATCGTGCTCACCACCCACGACCTCGACGAGGCCGACCGGCTGTGCGACCGGATCGCGCTGCTCAACGAAGGACGGATCGTGGCCGAGGGGACGCCGGCCGAGCTCAAGGCGCGCGTCGCCCGGGAGCGCGACCTGCCCCCCACGTTGCACAGCGTCTTCATGACCTACACCGGCCGCTCCCTCGACGAGGACGTCGAGGACGAGGACGGGAACGACGAGTGAACGAAAGGAGGTGAGACCCATCTTCAGCGACAAGCACCTTGTCCAGCTGCTGCACGCTCAGCGCGTCGGCGCGCTGCGCGAGGAGGCACGCCTCGAGCGCCTGATGCGCCGGCCTTCGCGCCGCCACATCCGGCGCGCGATCGGACGGTCGATCGTCCGGATCGGCACCCGCATCGCGGCGGAGCCGTCCCCCGAGCCGGCCCGGTCCGGATGACCGCCGGGCCGGGTCTTCCCGAGGAGTGAGAACACCATGGCCATCTTCACGCGCGAGCTGCGGGCGAGCTACGCCTTCGTCGAGCGCAACTTCAACCTGACCAGGCGCTACTGGGGCTGGGAGGTCGCCTTCCTGGTCTACGCCGTGGCGGGCGCGCTCTCGATCACCCTGATCGGCAAGGAGCAGGGCGACGCCCGCCTCATCCTCTCGTTGATGATCGGGGCCATCTTCTGGAACTACCTCTCGGTCGTCTTCAGCTTCATCGCCGAGACGATCGCCTGGGAGCGCTGGGAGGGGACGCTCGAGTACACGATGATGGCGCCCGTCCGGCGCTTCGCGCAGCTGCTCGGCTCGACCCTCTACGCCATCCTCTACGGGCTGATCCACACGGGCGTCGTGCTGGTTGCGCTCACCCTCTTCTTCGGGCTCGACCTGTCGCGGGCGGACTTCGCCACGGCCGGCGTCTTCATGCTGGTCGGCTCCGTCTCCTTCGTGGGGATCGGCATGATGGCGGCGGTCCTGCCGCTCCTCTACGTCGAGCGCGGGGCGCAGATGACCTTCGTCCTCCAGTCGCTCCTGCTGCTCGTCAGCGGCGTCTACTACTCGATTGAGATCCTGCCCGACTGGATGCAGGTGCTGGCGCGCTTCTCGCCGGCGACCTACATCCTCGACGGCGTGCGCCGGGGCCTGATCGACGGGACGCCGGTGACCGCGCTGTGGGGCGACGTCTGGCCGCTGGTCGTGATGGGCGTGGCACTGGTCCCTCTCGGGACGTGGGCGTTCGGGCGTGCGGAGCGCTACGCCAAGCGGACCGGCAAACTCAAGCGGGTCGGCTGACGCCGATATCGGACCGTCAGTCGTCGCCCATGTCGTCGAGCGCGGCAAGGGTGGTTCGATGAACCCAGCCCTCGGCGCCGTCGGGCGCCCGCACGAGCCAGTACCCTGCCTGCTCGCGGAGCAGCTCCACCTCGTCACCCTGCTGCAGCGCTCCGGTGTCGGATCCGTAGAGCTCGTCCGGTCTGTTGGCGAGGCGCACGAACCGGTATGACACCTGACGTCGCTCGACGCCCGGTTCCGGCGGTCGGTCGAAGACGAGCCTGTGACGGGCCATGACCGCGGCCGGCACGATCCCGCGACGCGCGGCCTGGAGCGATGGACGGCGCCAGCGCGGCATCGCCTCCTCGCCGACCGGCGCGTCGGTCGCAATCGGGGTTTCGGTGAGGCCGCCCCTTCCGACGGAGTCCACGGCTGGCACCGTGGCGGGTTCCTCGGTCCGGCGCCGCCCCCGCGCAACCAGGGCCAGGAAGACCGCGGTGCCGGCCAGCGCCGCCAGGGCGGTGGCGGTCAGCAAGATCGGCAGTCGCGGCCGGTCCGAGGTAGGCACCGTGCTCGCGACCGCAGTTGCCGGAGGCGCGGTGGCGTTCGCGCCAGGCGCGACACCGCCGGTGACCGGGGCGTCACCGGGAGCCGAGGGCGGTGCCGATGCCCAGGGAGTCGGTATCGCGGAGCTCGTGCTCGCTACGGGGCTCGGCGACGGGCTGGCCGCGACCGTGGCGAGGGGCGTCGCCGATGGGGTCGGGCCGCCGGTGCCTCCAGGAGCCGTCGGGCTGGCCGTGGGAGCCACG
>MGMJ01000118.1:52453-69575 GCA_001794945.1 Chloroflexi bacterium GWC2_73_18 | reverse complement strand
GGGGCGTCGGCGTGGGTGTCGGCCGGGGCGTCGGCGTGGGTGTCGGCCGGGGCGTCGGCGTGGGTGTCGGCCGGGGCGTCGGCGTGGGTGGTGGAGCGACGGACACCGTGCTCGGCACCACGGCCGTGAGCACCACGCTACGGGCGCCCGCGCCGCTCCCGCTGGTGGCCGCGAAGCTGTAGCCCCGTGTCCCCGCCGGCAGTGTCCGGCTATTCCGGAAGGTGACGCCGGTCGTGTATGACGATCCGGTGCCGGTCAGGGGAAAGGTCCCGACGCCGCTGATGGTGACGGTGATCGAGCTCGGCGCGCAGTCGGCGTTGTCGGTGTACAGGACGGAGAACGAGAAACTCGTCGTCGTCGTTCCGCTGCCTGGCGACACGGAGCCGTTGCGCAGGCTCATCTGGTGCGACGCTCCGCTGCAGCTGGCGGCCATGGTGATCGGCGCGCCGTACACCAGCGCCAGGGCGATGGCGAGGACGATCGCCGCGCGACATGAGCGAGATCCGGTCGACGTCAAGGACGAAGCCCCTTTGCTGGGAACGCGAGCCGAGCCTATGGCGCGGCCGGCCCGAGCGTCGATGACCCGTTGGTACGCGCGGGAGTGGTCACATGGGGCCTTTCCTCACTCCACCTCCCATGGCCCTATCGCGCGATACCCGACCGGTACCTTTGCCCCCGGAACGTCCCGCCCGCTCTCGGGTATACCGATGGCGTTCCCGCCCGGGTTATCAGATGAGCACCTCACCGGTCGCAATCGAACCTCGCGCCCAGCGTGGATCAGGGAGCTACTCCCTGGTCCGACTCCGCGTCACGCTCGCGTTCCTGGCCGCCTATCTCGTCCTGGTCGCCCTCGCCGTCTACGTCGCCTACCAGCCGGTCGTCGAGGACGAAGGCACGGCCGCCCTCCATCCGGCATTGCTGGCGGCCCTCGTCGGTCTCGTCCTCCCATCGCTCATGGCGATCGTGGTGCGCCTGATCCTGGAGCCCGTGGCGAGACTCGACGAGAGCAGGGCCGAGCTTCGCGAGTCGTACGACAGGGCCAGGCTCGACGCGCTTCGCGACGCACTGACGGGCCTGGGCAACCACCGGGCCTTCCAGGAGGAGCTCGACCGGCAGGTCCAGGAGTCGCTCCGCTACGGCGGCCCGTTGGCGTTGCTGCTGATCGACCTCGACGACCTGAAGCGGGTCAACGACGACCGCGGCCACGCGGGTGGCGACGCCATGCTGCGGGCGATGGGCCGGCTCGCCACGGGGACGATCCGACGGGTCGACCGGGCCTTCCGGATCGGCGGCGACGAATTCGCCATCCTGATGCCGCACGTCGATGGCGAAGCGGCGCTCGCCGTCGCCCGGCGCCTGCTGGCGACCGCACTGGAGGGCGGGACGCAGCTCGATGGCGTCCCGCCGTTCTCGTTCTCGGCCGGCATCTCGGCTTTCCCGGCCCCGAGCAGCGACCGCCATCAGCTCTACCGCCAGGCCGACGCGGCGCTCTACTGGTGCAAACGGCACGGCCGTACCGGGGTGGAGGTCTTCGACCCGACGCGGCATGGCGCCGCCGACGATCTGCGCTCGACCCCCGAGCTGGCCGCCGCCGTCGCCGAGGTCGTGGCCTCAAGGGCCCTGCGCCCGGTCTACCAGCCGATCTTCGCGCTGGAGACCGGTCAACCGATCGGCTTCGAGGGCCTGGTGCGCCCCGAACCGGGCTCGGGCTTCCGCAACGCCGAGAGCCTCTTCTCCGCGGCGGAGGCCGCCCGCCGCACGGTGGAGCTGGACATGGCCTGCCTGGAGGTCGTGGCCGCTGGTCTCGGATCTGTTGGCGCCGACCGGTATGTCAGTTTCAATGTCTCGCCGCGGACGCTGGAGACCGAGCAGTTCAGCCTCACGGAACTGACAGACATCTTTGCCCGGCACGGCATCCCGACGCGGCAGGTCGTCCTGGAGCTGACCGAGCGCGACGCCGTCGAGGATCTCGACCGGCTGCGCCAGAGTCTCGCCAGCTGCCGGGCGGCCGGGATGCGCCTCGCCGCCGACGACGTTGGTGCCGGCAACGCGGGTCTCCGGCTGCTCAGCCAGATCCATTTCGACATCGTGAAGATCGACCTCTCGCTGGTGCAGGGCGGCGTGCTGCGGGACTCGTCCCTGGCGGTCCTGCGCAGCCTGCTCGACCTGGCGGCTCGCTGGCGCGCCACCGTGGTCGCGGAGGGGGTCGAGACGCCCGAGCAACTTGAGGCCGTCGGCCAGCTCGGCATCCCGGCCGCGCAGGGATACCTCCTCGGCAGGCCGATGAACCTGGCGGCGGCGGACGCGGTCGACGTGCAGGCGCTCATCGCCCCCGACCGAGCGCGTCCTCCGGTGACGGAAGGCGCACGCGCCTACGGGTAGTCGGCCTCGAAGTTGCGCGCCATCTCCGAGAAATAGGGGTCTCCGGTCAGAGCGGTGAGCGAATCGAGCTGCCAGATGTGGATGGCGTGGTACTTCGACGCCTGGCGCTTGTGCCGCAGGCAGTAGTAGCTCATGCCACCCGGATGGCGGTATTGGGCGATGTACTCACGGATGGTGGTGACCGAGCCGAGCAGGAGTTGCTCCGCCCGCGCGTCCCCGGTCTCATTCCAGTAGTCGTAGAGACCGAAGAGGGCGAAGAGGTAGCCGTTGAGGGTGTGGTCCTTGTCGGTCGGGTACTCCTCCAGCCAGAGGTAACCGTCTTCGACGTAGTCGACCCACGGCTCACTCCCCGGGCCCAGCAGCTCGAGGCTGCGGAACGTGAGGTCGGCTGAGTCGAAGTACCGCCGCTCCCCCGTCGCCTGGTAGAGGCGCACGTACATCGAGAGCGCGAGGCCCTGCGCCATCGCCGAGTACCAGGGCGCCCGCAGCGTCTCGGCGGCGATGCCGTGCATGGCGAAGTCGAAGTCGTACGGGATGAAGAGCGCGCCGCGCGACTCGATGGCGATCTCGCGAAGCTTGGCGGCGATCTCGATCGCCGCCTCGAGCTGCGCCCGGTCGTCGGTGGCGCGGTACTCCTCGATCAGGCGGATGGCGAGGTAGCCCAGGCCGGCCGGCTGGTAGTAGAGCTTGCCGTTGACCTCCTTCATGGGGATATGCTCCTCGCCCGGTTCGTAGCGGAAGCGTTGCCCGGCGTAGGGCGCCTCGTCCGCCGGCAGCCGGGCGAGCTCGAAGTCGCCGATCCGGTACGGCGGCGGGCTCGGGCTCGGAGTGGGGGCGGGTGTCGGCGTCGGGGTCGCCCGAGGGGTGGGGGGCGGGGCGCTCGGGCTGGGGACGGCATGCGTTGCGCCGGCGGGCGGGCCGGTCACGTTCGCGGAGGAGCGGGGCGTCGTGGTGCCGTTGGCCGAGGAGCCCGGGGAGGCGCCGTCGGCGAGCGTCAGGTAGCCGGTCGCCACCAGGAGCCCGATCAGGATGCCCGCCGGGATGGCCGTGCGGCTGCCGGTCCTCATGCCCTCCGTTCCGAGTCTCAAGGCGCCCGATCCTTGCCGCGCTTCGGCCGCAAGCGGACGACGTGCCCCGGCACGGCTCGCGGCCCGGTCAGGGTAGCAGGAGACGCCCCGGCGCGAGCCGGCGCCGGGGAGGCTCGCCCGGAGCAAGAGGCGACGGATAGTCGAGCGGTCGAGGGAGATGCCGTCGCACCGGTGGGCGGCCTTCCGGCGCTCGAGGTGACGGGGCGAGACGTCGAGGGCGAGGGCCGCCTCGATCGCGGTCAGATGATCGGCCAGCAGCTCGGCCAGCAGCTGGAGCCGGCCCTGCTCCTGCGGTCCCACCGGCCGGGTGACAGGATCGCTGGCCTCCGACATGCCGCCGGGGCGCGTTTGACCGCTCGCGGGGAGCGTCGTACCATCAATGTTCGCGTCCCGGCCCAGGGCCGGGCGCGTCACCATGTCAGAGGCGCGCCGCAAGGGCGTAACGCCGCTAGGGGACCCATGTACGCAGTCATCGAGACCGGCGGGAAGCAGTACCGTGTCGAGGTCGGTTCGGAGATCGAGGTCGAGCGCCTCGCCGGTGACCCCGGCAGCGAGGTCGTGCTCGATCGCGTCCTGCTCGTCGCGGATGAGGCGGAGGCCAGCGTCGGCCGCCCGCTGGTCGAGGACGCTCGCGTCACCGCCAGCGTCGTGCGCCAGGCGCGCGGCGACAAGATCATCGTCTTCAAGTACCGGCCCAAGGCGCGTCGCCGCGTCAAGAAGGGGCATCGGCAGGAGCTGACCGTCCTCCGCGTCGCTGACATCGTCCACCTGGGCAGGAGCGCCGCGGCCGAGGCGACCAGGGTGGAGGAGGCCGCCAAGACCGAGCGGCAGCGGCTCGAGGAAGCGGCGGCCGCGCAGGCGGTGCGCGACGCGGCCCTGGCCGAGCGACTGGCGAAGAAGGCGGCGCAGGCGAAGGCCGAAGCGAATGCGGCGCAGGCGAAGGCCGAAGCGAAGGCGGCGCAGGCGATGGCCGAAGCGAAGCCGGCGCGGGGCACGGCGAAGCCGAAGGCGAGCGAGGCGAAGCCGGTGCGCGGGAAGGCCAGGGCGCAGTCGGGCGAGTCGGCCCCCCCGACGGACGAGCCGAAGAAGCGCGGGACGCGCGCGAAGAAGGACGAGTAGCGATGGCGCACAAGAAGGCAGGCTCCAGCTCGAGGAACGGGCGCGACAGCGTCGGCCAGCGGCTCGGCATCAAGGCCGGCGACGGCGAGCTGGTGAGGGCCGGCTCGATCATCGTGCGGCAGCGCGGTATGACCTTCATCGCCGGCGCGGGGACCGGCCTGGGACGCGATTACACGGTCTTCGCCACCGTCACTGGCCGCGTCCGCTTCGAGCACGAGCGCCGCGACAAGAAGCGCGTCCGCGTCGAGGCCGAGACGGCCGCGCCGGCGGCGGGCGCGTAGGCCGCGCGACCGCGATGAAGAAGGGGATCCACCCCGGGTACCACCAGGCGACGGTCACGTGCGCCTCGTGCGGGGCGAGCTTCACCGTCGGCTCGACGCGGCCCGAGATCCGGGTCGACGTCTGCTCCAGCTGCCATCCGTTCTTCACCGGTAAGCAGACGATCGTCGACACCGCCGGCCAGGTCGAGCGCTTCCAGCGCCGCCTCGAGCGCGCCGCCCGCGGGTAGCTCGCCGCGGCCCACGCGGGCGCGACGAGTAGACTCAACGGTGCGATGGCACGGTTCACCTACGGCGGCCAGGCCCTGATCGAGGGCGTCCTGATGCGCGGCCGCGACGCGATCGCGGTGGCGCTGCGACACCCCGACGGCTCGATCGTCTACGCGACGGAGTCGCTCGACGGCCCGATCCACCGGAACCGTCTGGCAAAGCTCCCCCTCTTCCGCGGGCTGGTCGTCCTCTACGAGACGCTGGTGATCGGCTTCCGCTGGCTGTCGCGGTCGGCGAACGTGGCCGCCTCGGCAGAGGGGGTCGAGCTGGGACGCGGCTCCACCGCGCTGATGCTCGTCCTGGCGCTGGTGCTCGGCATCGGGCTCTTCTTCCTCCTGCCGCTCCTCCTCTCGCAGCTGGCGATCCGCGGCCTTCTCGCCGGGTTCGTCTCGGGCATCAGCGGTCCGGCCGGCAACCCGCTGCTCGAGCATCTACTCGAGGGCCTCATCCGGCTCGCCATCTTCGTCGCCTACCTGCTGGCGATCAGCCTGGCCGCCGACATCCGCCGCGTCTTTGCCTACCACGGGGCCGAACACATGACGATCCACGCGCTCGAGCACGGCGACCCGCTGGTGCCGGAGGCTGTCCGTCGCTACCCGACCGCCCACCAGCGGTGCGGGACCGAGTTCGTCCTCGTGGTGGTGGTCCTCTCGATCCTCGTCTTCTCGCTGCTCGCCGGACAGAACCTGCTCGTCTCGGTGGTGGGGCGGATCGCGCTCATCCCCGTGATCGTGGCGGTCAGCTACGAGCTGCTTCGCTTCGGGGCGCGCCACCGCGCCAACCGCCTCGTGCGCTGGATCTACATGCCGGGCATCTGGCTCCAGATGATCACCACGCGCCAGCCGGACGACTCGATGATCGAGGTGGCGATCGTCTCCATGACCGAGGCGCTGCGTGCCGACGGCGAGACGATTCCCGACGGGACCGTCGAGCTGGCCCGCCGGCCGCTCGACGCGGCCGTCCCTGGGTCCGCGTCCGCGGTCGCCGACCCGCCTGTCATCGCGGTCGACCCGCCGGCCGAGGCCGGCCCGTGATCGAGCCCGGGCTCGCCGAGATCGCCCGCCAGTTCGACGCGGTCGAGGCCGAGCTCACGCGTCCCGAGACGGCCCGGGATCCAGGCGCACTGCGCCGGCTTGGCCGGGAGCGCGCGCGCCTCGGACCGATCGTGGAGGCGTACCGCCGGCTCGAGGCGATTCGTCGCGAGCTGGCCGGCGCCCGCCAGATGCGGGACCACGAAGACGACCCCGAGCTGCGCGACCTCGCGCGCGCCGAGGTGGACCGGCTGGGGGAAGCCGAGTCGTCCCTCCTCGGGCAGCTCAAGGTGCTCCTGCTGCCCCACGACCCCAACGACGAGAAGGACATCATCGTCGAGGTGCGTGCCGGCGCCGGCGGCGAGGAGGCGGCGCTCTTCGCCGCGGAGCTCTTCCGTATGTACGTCCGCTATGCCGAGCGCCACCGCTGGAGCGCCGAGGCGCTCTCCACCAGCGAGACGGGGATCGGCGGGATCAGGGAGGTCATCCTCGAGGTCCGCGGCCGCGGTGCCTACAGCCGGCTCAAGTTCGAGGGTGGCGTCCACCGCGTGCAGCGGATCCCCGTCACCGAGTCGGGCGGGCGGATCCACACCTCGACGGCGACCGTCGCGGTCCTGCCCGAGGCGGACGAGGTCGAGGTCGAGATCGACGAGAAGGAGCTGCGCATCGACGTCTACCGCTCGACCGGCCCGGGCGGGCAATCGGTCAACACGACCGACTCGGCCGTGCGCATCACCCACCTGCCGACCGGGCTCGTCGTCGCCATCCAGGACGAGAAGAGCCAGCACAAGAACAAGGCGAAAGCGCTCACCATCCTGCGCGCCCGGCTGCTCGAGATGGAGCGACGCCGGGCCCATGCCGCCGAGGCGGATGCTCGTCGCTCGATGGTGGGGAGCGGCGATCGGAGCGAGAAGATCCGCACCTACAACTTCCCCCAGGACCGCGTCACCGAGCACCGCATCGGCGCCGATTTCCACGACCTGCCGGCGATCCTCGACGGCGACCTCGACGCGCTGATCGACGCGCTGGTCACCACCGAACAGGCCGGGTACCTGGCGGCGCTGGCGGCGGCCGGCGCGGCGACCTGAGGCCGCCGATGGCACGCGGGACGACGCGGACCCGGGCGGGCGTGGGCCGGCTGGAGGCGCCCGAGGCCGGCGCGCTGGCGGCGGGGACGGCGATTCGCGCGGTGCCGGTCAGCGCGGGGCCGATCGAGCGGGCGACCGACCTCACCGGCGTCCTCATGCTCAAGCACGAGAACCTCTACCTGCTCACCGACGCCTTCGGGGACATCCACGCCGACAGCCGTGGCCTGGGGCTCTACCGCGACGACACGCGGGTCCTCTCGCGATACGAGCTTCGGCTCAACGGCTCCCGCCCGGTGATCCTGCGCTCGAGCAGCGGCGATGGCTACGCCGGCTCGATCCAGCTCACCAACCCCGATTTCCTGCGTGACCCGGCGAGCAAGCGCGACGCGGAGGTCGTCCTGCGCCGCCAGTCGCTGGGGATCGTGCGCGACCGCCTGATCAGCGGGGCGCTCCGTGAGCGGATCACGGTGCGCAACTACACGGCGCACCCCGAGCACTGCGAACTGACGCTTGCCCTCTCCGCCGACGGCGCCGACATCTTCGAGGTGCGGGGCATGGTCCGCGAGCGACGCGGCGAGCTGCTCCCCGCGCTGGAAACCGAGGCGTCCGGTGGCGGCCTCCGTCTCACCTTCGGATACCGCGGGCTCGACGGGATCGTGCGCTCCACCTTCGTGGCGGTCTCCCTGCCCGGGCGCCTCGACGAGGGGTCGACGCTCTGCTTCGAGGAAACGCTGGCGCCGGGCGCGGCGGTGACGCTCGAGGTGACCGTCTGGACGGCGCATGAGCCCTGGGTCGCCGTTCGCGACACCGACCCGACGCGCCGCTTCCCGGCCGTCCCGACGGTCGCGGTCGCGGAGCCCGAGACGGCTCACCGCGAGTGGGTCGCGGCGATGACCGCGGTGAGCACCGGCGACGCCTTCTTCGACCGGACGATCGAGCGGGCGCGCGCCGACCTGCGCCTGCTCGTCAACGCCGGCCCCGATTCGGGCGAGCACTACGTCGCGGCCGGCATCCCCTGGTTCTCGACCGTCTTCGGCCGCGACACGATCATCACCGCGCTCGAGCTGCTCGCCTTCTCCCCCCGTATCGCCGTCGAGGCCCTCGAGATGCTCGCCCGGCGCCAGTCGACCGTGGACGACCCGTGGCGCGACGCCGAGCCGGGCAAGATCCTGCACGAGCTGCGGAACGGCGAGATGGCCCACGCCGGCGAGGTGCCGCACGTCCCCTACTACGGCACCGCCGACGCGACCCCGCTCTTCCTCGTCCTTCTCGCCGAGACGTACGCCTGGACGGCCGACGACGCGCTCCTCGAGCGGCTCTGGCCGAACGCCCTGGCGGCCCTCGCCTGGATCGACCGCTACGGCGACCTGGACGGCGACGGGTTCGTGGAGTACCAGCGCCGGGCCCCGCGGGGGCTCATCAACCAGGGCTGGAAAGACTCCGCGGACGCGATCCGGGCGAGGGACGGCCGGTCGGTCACCGCCCCGATCGCCCTGGTCGAGGTACAGGGCTACGTCTACGACGCCAGGCGCCGGATGGCCGAGCTGGCCGCCCGGCGGGGCGAGTCCGCGCTCGCCGCGCGCCTCGTCGCCGGGGCAGCCGAGCTGCGAGAGCGCTTCGAGCGGGCGTTCTGGATGGAGGAGGCGGGCACCTACGCCATGGCCCTCGACCGCGAGAAGCGCCGCGCCGACGCGATCGCCTCGAACGCCGGGCATGCTCTCTGGAGCGGGATCGCCGCGCCCGACCGGGCGGCGCGCGTGGTCGCCGCGCTCACCACGCCCGAGATGGACTCGGGCTGGGGAGTCCGCACCCTGGCGCGCGATCAGCCGGGCTTCAACCCGATCGGCTATCACGTCGGCAGCGTCTGGCCGCACGACAACGCGATCATCGCCGCCGGCATGAAGCGTTACGGGCACCACGAGGCGGCCAACGCGCTGATCGGCAAGGTGCTGGGCGCCTCGCGCTACTTCCGCGACTTCCGCCTCCCCGAGCTCTTCTGCGGCTTCCAGCGCGACGAGTCGCCGCTCCCCGTCCCGTACCCGGTCGCCTGCTCGCCACAGGCCTGGGCGGCCGGCGCCCCGTTCCTCTTCCTCCAGGCGATGCTCGGCCTGCGCGCCGACGCGCCGGGCCGCCAGCTCGAGCTGGTCCACCCGACGCTCCCCGAGTGGCTGGAGAACGTCGTCCTGCGCGGGATGCGCGTTGGGGGAGCGGTCGTCGACCTCCACTTCCACCGCTCCGACGGCGTCACCGGCGTCGAGGTGCTCCGCAAGGACGGCGACCTCGACATCGTCATCCGCGTGTGAGGCGGGCAGCCGGGCGGGGCCGGCGGTGACGACGCTCGGCGAGGCGCTCCGGGCCGGCACGGAGCGCCTTCTCGCAGCCGGTTCGGAGACGGCGCGGCTGGACGCGGAGCTCCTTCTCGCTCATGCGCTAGAGACCGACCGGACGGCCGTCCTGGCGCACCCGGAGGCGCCGCTCGGCCCCGCCCAGGTCGCCGCCTACGAGTCGGAACTGGCGCGCCGCTCGGCCGGGGAGCCGGTCGCCTACATCCGCGGCCTCAAGGAGTTCTACGGGCTCGCCTTCGGTGTCGATGCGCGGGCCCTCATCCCGCGCCCCGACACCGAGCTGCTCGTCGACCTGGGCATCTCCCGCGCCGTCGCCGCCCTCACCGGCATGTGGCGACGGGCGAGCGGGCCGCTGCGGGTGGTCGACGTGGGGACGGGGGCCGGCGCCGTCGCCGTCGCTTTCACCGTGACGCTCCGGCGGCGCGGCTACGGGCGGGTCCTCGACGTGCTGGCGACCGACGCGTCGGCCGAGGCGCTCGCCCTGGCGACCGAGAACGCCGTCGTTCACGGGGCGGCCGACCTGGTCCGCTTCCGGCAGGCCGACCTCCTCCCCGCCGATGAGCCGCCCTTCGAGCTGGTGCTGGCGAACCTCCCCTACGTCCCCAGCGAGGAGGTCGATCGCCTCCCCGTTGCCGCCTCCTTCGAGCCGCGTGCCGCCCTCGATGGTGGGCCCGACGGGCTCGGCGCGATCGGCCGGCTGCTGGCGCTCCTCCCCTCGCGACTCGCCGAGGACGGGTCTGCCTTCGTCGAGATCGGCGCCCACCAGGTGGCATCGGTCGAGCGGCTCGCCGACGAGATGCTGCCGGGGTGGGGCGCTTCGGTGCATCTCGACCTCGGTGGGGAGCCGCGCGTGATGGAGGCCCGGCGGGCAGGCTGAGGCGCCGTGGCGCGTCGAGCCGCCATCGGTCCGGGATTCCCACCCCCTGAACACGGCGAGGGCCGCGACCCCGGATCGGCCTCGTCACCGCTGGAAGCCGGGAGCCACGCTCTCGACGCCGGCGCGAGCGAGACCCCGACCGGCGCTGGGCCTTGCGCCGGGCGCTCCCGGCGCCCGCACCCTCCGCGGTGTTCACACGGTGGGGTCCCGGAACGCCGGCCCCCGGCCCGTCCCGGTCCGTCGCGCGGGCCCGCGTTGCTACACTTGGGCCGCGGGCGCCCGGACGAACGCAACGGTGGCGCCCGGCCCCGCAGGCAGGAGGGCTCCGTCGCCATGTCGGTCTCGGCCGCCCGCGGCATCGCCTGGGCACGCATCGCGGATGTCGACCCGGATCTCTGGGCGGCGATGGTCGCCGAGCGCGACCGCCAGCGCTGGAAGATCGAGCTGATCGCGAGCGAGAACTACACCTTCGCGGCGGTGATGGAGGCCCAGGGCTCGTGGCTCACCAACAAGTACGCCGAGGGTCTGCCGGGCCGCCGCTACTACGGCGGCTGCGAGTACGTCGACGTGGCCGAGCGACTCGCCCAGGAGCGCGCCCTGGCGCTCTTCCCGGGCGCGGGGCACGTCAACGTGCAGCCCCACTCGGGCGCCCAGGCGAACATGGCCGCCTACCTCAGCGTCCTCGAGATCGGAGACCGCGTGCTCGGCATGAACCTCGCCCACGGCGGGCATCTGACCCACGGCTCGCCGGTCAACTTCAGCGGCAAGTGGTTCGAGATCCACGCCTACGGCGTCGACCCGGTCACCGAGCGGATCGACTACGACGCGCTGGCCGAGATGGCGCTGCGCATCCGGCCGAAGCTGATCGTGGCCGGCGCCTCGGCCTATCCGCGCATCATCGACTTCGCGCGGATGGGCGAGATCGCGCGCGAGGCCGGCGCCTTCCTCTTCGCCGACATCGCCCACCTCGCCGGCCTGATCGCCGCCGGCGAGCACCCCTCGCCCTTCCCTCACGCCGACCTGGTCACCACCACCACCCACAAGACGCTGCGCGGGCCGCGCGGCGGGATGATCTTCTGCCGGGCCGAGCTGGCGAAGCAGGTCGACAAGACCGTCTTCCCCGGGGTCCAGGGCGGACCGCTGATGCACGTCATCGCCGGCAAGGCGGTCGCCTTCC
Source organism: Chloroflexi bacterium GWC2_73_18 (assembly GCA_001794945.1). Lineage (GTDB taxonomy): Bacteria > Chloroflexota > Limnocylindria > Limnocylindrales > CSP1-4 > GWC2-73-18. Next base: position 57,920 of record MGMJ01000118.1, on the reverse strand, counting down.
GCCTCGCCGCGACGGACGAGTTCCGGGCCGACCAGCGGCGGACCGTGGAGAACGCCCGGGTCCTCGCCGAGACGCTCGCCGCCGAGGGCGTGCGCGTCGTCTCCGGTGGGACCGACAACCACCTCGTCCTCACCGATGTGACGCCGCTCGGGGTGACCGGCCGCGAGGCCGAGACGGCGCTCGACGTCGTCGGCATGACCGTCAACAAGAACGCCATCCCCTTCGACCGGCACCCGCCGAACGTCGCCTCGGGGATCCGGCTGGGGACGCCGGCCACGACCTCGCGCGGATTCGGCCCCGCCGAGATGCGGCGCATCGGCGGGCTCTTCGTGCGCGCCATCGCCGGGCGTGACGATCCGGCCGAGCAGGCGCGCATCTCCGAGGAGGTGCGGGCGATCTGCGCCCGTTTCCCGGTCCCCGGGCTGGCAGAGGCGTGACCGCCGTCCGCCGCGGTCGGCCGACTGCGCCGCCGGACCCGTGGCGCTGAGCGAGACCGAGCTCGCGGCGCTCCCCGTGCTCATCGCCGCCTTCACGGCGGCGATGCTCGTCTCGCTCGTGCTGGTGCCGCTGGCGATCCGCCTCGCCGGTCCGCTCGGGGTGATCGACCAGCCCGGTGCGGCACGACGCGTCCACTCGGTGCCTATCCCGCGTTCCGGCGGCCTCGCCGTCGTCGGTGCCTTCATCGCCGTCGCTGCGGCCGGTAGCGCCCTCGGCTGGCCGCCGCAGAGCCCCCTCGCGCTCTTCTCCGGGGATCGCGTCACCCTCGTCCTCGGCGGCGCCGTCGCGCTCCTGCTCGGGATGGCCGACGACCGCTACCAGCTGCGCGCGCGCTGGCAGCTCCTGGGGCAGGTCGCCCTAGCGATCGGCGTCGTCGCCCTCGGCCTCAGCGTCGACTTCATCAACAACCCCATCGGGGACGGCGTCATCGCCTTCGCCGGACCGCTCGCCGTCGCCGTCACCGTGCTCTGGATCGTGGGGATGATCAACTCGATCAACTTCATCGACGGCCTCGACGGCCTGTCTGCCGGGATCGGGCTGATCGCGGCGCTGACCCTCGGCGTCATCTCGCTGACGCGCGGGATCGCCCAGCCGGCGGTCGGGCTCCTCTGCTTCGCCCTGGCCGGCGCACTGGCCGGGTTCCTGCGCTGGAACTTCCATCCCGCCAGGGTCTTCCTGGGGACCGGCGGGGTCATGTTCCTGGGCTACGCCCTGGCCGTGCTGGCGATCATGGGGACGGCGAAGGTCGCGGTGGCGCTGCTCGTCCTCGGGGTTCCCATCATCGACGCCTTCTGGATCATCGTGCGCCGGATCGCGGCCGGGTCGTCGCCGTTCACGCCCGATCGCCGGCACATCCATCACCGGCTCCTCGACCTCGGCCTCGAGCACCGCCAGGCGGTGCTGCTCATCTACGCCATCTGCGGCGTCCTCGCCATCCTCGCCCTCGTCCTCTCCGGGACGGGGCAGCTCTACGCCTTCGTGGGGATCGGGGCCACGTTCGGACTCGTCCTCTTCCTGCTGACGCGCCGTGCGCTGGGACCATCCGAGCTGTCCCGTGGCGCCGGCGCCCCGGACGAGGAGCACAGCGAGCCCGGCTGAGCGGTCCGCGTCATTCCGGTGGGGTGACGGGCGGTGCTAGCATCGCCGCTCAGCGTGGACGTCCTTCTCGCCGCCGCCGTCGCCATCCTGCTCGTCGCGGGGGCATCCATGCTCGCGCGGAGGGCGCTGCTGCGCTCCCGGGAGGGGCGCTCGCGCGAGCTCCTCGAACTGGATGAGCGGATCGCGGCGCGTCTCGCCGCCATCGACGGCCGGCGGCCCCAGGCCGTCCGCCGGAGCCCCGCCCGCGAGGAGCCGGAGACGCCAGCGAGCACCGCTCGGCCCCACGCCGGTCCTGCCGCGCGTCCAGGCGGTGCGGGTGCGGGCGGCGCATCCGGCAATCGTCGCCCGGCTCGGCAGCGGCGAGGACGACCCGCGCCGGACGCTGGTGCGCGACAGCTCGCTGGCGCTCCTCGTCATCGCACTCCTTCTTCTCGGCGCGGGCCAGCTCGCGCCCCGGCGACAGGGCGAGGTGCTCGGCCCGACGGCTCCGCCCTCCGCCTCCGGGTCGCCGATCGCGGTCGGTGGAGCGGGCGCACCGACGCCCTGTCGCGCCGCCGCCGAGGGACCGACGCCGACCGGCGCGCCCACCCCGACCCCGACCGATGCGCCGACGACCGTGCCGACGGCTCGGCCGACACCGACCGCGCGCCCTACCGCCACCCCCGAGCTTACCGCCACCCCCGAGCCGACGCCCACGCCGGCGCCCACCGAGGCGCCCACGCCGGCGCCCACGCCGACGCCGGGACCCACGGCCAGCTCCTGAGCCGCTCCGACGGGTGGCGCCCGCCCAGCCTGGCGAGCATCCTCTCTCTCGTGCCGACCCGTCTCGCGGACGGCCGGGGCCGGAGCGGCGGGCCGGAGCGGCGCGCCGGAGCGCTCCCCGCCGGGTGCGGCGCCCGGTACGGTCGGGGCGGCGGAGCCAACGGTGGGAGGAGGGGGCGCGGCCTGACACCCGGGGTGGCGGGATCGCCTCCCGCCACGCGTGGGTCGGCGGCCGAACCCGCGGTTGGCGCCACCTCGCCAGCGTGGAGAACGTCGTTCCTGCCACCTGTAGTGGCACGGCCCGACTCGGCCGATCCGGCCCGAGGTTTTCGCCCGAGCGCAGCTGCTATACTCCCGGCGCCGTGTCAGCTCTGCGATGAACGGGCTCGGCCGCATCGGCACGTACCTGGCTATCTTCACCGAGATCGGGCTCGTCCTGCTCATCGCGGTCCTGGCGGGCGTCCTGGCTGGTTCGTGGGTCGACCGCCAGCTGGGGACCACCCCGATCTTCCTCCTGGTCGGCCTGATACTCGGTCTCGCGGCGGGGACCTTCGCCGTCTACCGACTGATGACGAGGTTCCTGGCCCGCTGGGGCTGAACCTGACGACGAGGCGACGAACATCGAGCGCGGCGCTTGCGCCGCGCTCCTGTGTGGAGTGAGCGTGGCGATCGAAGAGAGGATGGAGGTCCTGGCGGCCGGCGCCGAGATGGCCCCGGCCGAGGCGGCCGCCCCCTCGCGCCGGCGGTCGTGGTTGCCGATCCTGATCGCCGTTCTCGCCATCGTCGCGCTGGACGTCGCCGCCTCGATCCTCGTCCCCCCGGTCTCCGCCGGCGGCGGCTACCCGAAGGACGGGATCGCCGCCAACATCGAGAAGGTCCCCCCGCACGTCGTGCTCGACCTGCAGCACGGCGATGAGCCGGCCCCCGGTGCGCTCGTGTATTTCGAGCCGACGATCAGCTCGACCATCGTCACCTCGTGGATCGTCATGACCACGCTGCTCGTCCTCGCCGTGCTGGCGACGCGACGGCTGCGCATGATCCCGCGCGGCGTCCAGAACGCGGTGGAGTTCCTCTACGAGACGCTGGCGAACTTCGCCACCTCCATCGGCGGGGATCGCGGCAGGCGATACGTCCCGCTCTTCGCGGGGCTCTTCATCTTCATCCTCTTCTCCAACTGGAGCGGGCTGATGCCCTTCGTGGGGAAGGTCGAGCTGCTCCGCGCGCCGACGAGCGACCTGAACATCACCGTCGGCCTGGCTCTCGTCAGCTTCGTCGTCTTCCACGTGGAGGGCGTGCGCAGCCTCGGCATGCGCGGCTACCTCGGCAAGTTCTTCCCTCTCGGCGAGTTCCGCAAGGGGATCGGGGCCGGGCTCATCGGGCTCTTCGTCGGGGTGCTCGAGTTCTTCCTCGAGTTCATCAAGCCCGTCACGCTCTCGATGCGTCTCTTCGGCAACATCTACGGGGGCGAGATCGCGCTCGGCGTCGTGACGGCGCTGCTGGTGGCGATCCTCCCGGTCGCCCTCGTCGGCCTCGAGTTCCTGCTCAACTTCGTGCAGGCCCTCATCTTCTCCACCCTCACGCTGGTGTTCACCCTGATCGCCATCGAGGGGCACGGCGGTGAGGAGCACGAAGCCCCGCGCCCCCGGGAAGGCGAACACGCGATCGGCGAGGCGGCCGCCGCCTGAGCTGCCGTCTACACGAAGCCCCTCGACCGGGTGTCGAGGGTGAAGGAGGAAGCGACACCCATGGACCTGATCGGAGCCGGCCTCGCCGCCCTCGGCGTCATCGGACCCGGCATCGGCATCGGCATCCTGACCGGCCTGACCAACCAGGCGATCGGGCGCAACCCCGACGCCTCGGGGAAGATGTTCGTGCCGTTCATCCTCGGCGCAGCCTTCGCCGAAGGCCTTGGCGTGCTGGCCGTGGTGGTGGGTCTGCTCGTCATCTTCGCCAACCCGTTCGTCGGCGCGTAGCGCCGGGACGACCTGCACGTGGACCTGTTCAGTCTCGTCAGCGGCGTCGGTGGAGGGGCCGCGTTTCCAGCCGCCGAGGGCGAGGGGGCGGGGCTCCAGCTCAACCTCTTCTGGATCATCGTCTCCTCGCTCAACTTCCTGCTCTTTCTCTACATCCTCTGGCGCGGCGCGCTGCGTCCCGTGGACCGGCTGCTGGAGGAGCGGCGGGCCCGCATCGAGCAGGGCCTGAAGGATGCGGAGGAAGCGGCGCGGGAGCGTGCCCGGGCCGCCGATGAGCGGAAGGCCGAACTCGCCGCCGCCCAGCACGAGGCGCACGAGCTGATCTCCCGTGCCCAGAAGGTCGCCGACGAGTCGGCCGCGCAGCTGGTGGCGACGGCACGCGCCGAGGCCGAGCGGCTCATCGAGCGCGGCCGCGTCGAGGTGACCGCCGAGAAGGAGCGCGCCATCGCCCAGATCCGAGCCGAGGTGGCCGACCTGGCGATCCTCGCCGCCGGGAAGGTCGTCGGGGAGTCGCTGGACGGTCCGCGCCAGCGCCGCCTCGTGGGGGAGTTCCTGGCGAGCGGCATGGCCGGCTCGACGGACGGCCGGGAGGGGCAGGGCTAGCCGTGCGCCGACCAGCCACCGCCGCGCGGCGCTACGCCGAGGCCGCCTTCGAGATCGCCGTCCGCGACGGCACGATCGCCGCGTGGCGCGAACAGCTCGCACTGGCCGCCGCGGTCGTCGCTGATGAGCGCGTTGCCCGGATCGTCGACAGTCCGGCGATCCCGCTCGCTCGCCGCGAGGCGCTGCTCGGGGAGGCGCTCGGGGCGGATCTCTCGACGCCGGCGCTCAACCTCGTCCGCCTCCTCGTGCGACGGGGCCGGGCGGCGCTGCTGCCCCAGCTGGCACGTGAGTTCCAGCGGCTCGCCAACCGCCGCGAGGGGATCGTCGAGGCGACGGTGCGGAGCGCGGTGCCGCTCGGTGACGACGACATGGCCGCCCTGCGCGCCCGTCTCGAGGCGACGACCGGGGGCCGTGTCGAGCTGTCCGCCTCGGTCGATCCAGACCTGGTCGGCGGGCTGGTCGTCCGCGTCGGCGACCGGTTGATCGACAGCAGCGTGCGCGGCCGCCTCGAGCGCCTGCGCGACCAGCTCGTG
>MGMJ01000118.1:22477-52421 GCA_001794945.1 Chloroflexi bacterium GWC2_73_18 | reverse complement strand
CGCACGACGCCCGATCAGGAGTCAGGGATGGCCATTCGTTCGGAAGAGATCACCAGCATCATCAGGGCAGAGATCGACCGGTTCGACCAGCCGGTCGAGACGCGCAACGTCGGCACCGTCATCGCCGTCGGTGACGGGATCGCCCAGGTCTACGGCCTCGAGGGCGCGCTCGCCTCGGAGCTGCTGGAGTTCCCCGGCGGCGTCATGGGGATGGCGCTCAACCTCGAGGAGGAGACCGTCGGCGTCGTCGTCCTCGGCGACGACAAGGCGATCAAGGAGGGCGACACGGTCAAGACGACCGGTCGCGTCGTCGAGGTGCCGGTCGGCCAGGCGCTGATCGGACGCGTCGTCGACCCGCTCGGCCGTCCGCTCGACGAGAAGGGCCCCATCGAGACGACCCGTTTCCGCCCGGTCGAGCGAATCGCCCCCGGCGTCATCGTGCGCACGCCGGTCGACACGCCGGTGCAGACCGGCATCAAGGCGATCGACGCGCTGATCCCGATCGGCCGCGGCCAGCGCGAGCTGATCATCGGCGACCGCCAGACCGGCAAGACCGCCATCGCCATCGACACGATCATCAACCAGGGGGGGAAGGGGCTCGTCTGCATCTACGTGGCGATCGGCCAGAAGCTCTCCACCGTCGCCAAGGTGGTGGCCACCCTCGAGCAGCACGGCGCCATGGAGCACACCGTCGTCGTCGTCGCCGGGGCCGAGTCACCCGCGCCGCTCCAGTACCTCGCCCCGTACGCCGGCGCGGCGATCGGCGAGGAGGTGATGGAGAACGGCGTCACCCTCGACGGCCAGCCCGTCAAGGACGCCCTGTGCGTCTACGACGACCTCTCCAAGCACGCCTGGGCCTACCGCCAGATGGCGCTCCTGCTGCGCCGCCCACCCGGGCGCGAGGCCTACCCGGGCGACGTCTTCTACCTCCACAGCCGGCTCCTCGAGCGCGCGGCGCGCCTCAACGCGGCGAACGGCGGCGGCTCGATCACCGCGCTGCCGATCATCGAGACGCAGGCGAACGACGTCTCCGCCTACATCCCGACCAACGTCATCTCCATCACCGACGGGCAGATCTACCTTGAGACCGACCTCTTCAACGCCGGCCAGCGCCCGGCCCTCAACATCGGCATCTCGGTCTCGCGCGTCGGCTCGGCGGCGCAGACGAAGGCGATGAAGAAGGTCGCCGGCCCGCTCAAGCTGGACCTGGCCCAGTACCGCGCCTTGGCCGCCTTCGTGCAGTTCGCCTCTGACCTCGACAAGGCGACGCGCGACCAGCTGACCCGCGGCGAGAAGCTCTCCGAGGTGATCAAGCAGCCGCAGTACGTGCCGCTGGCCGTCGAGAAACAGGTGGCGATCCTCTACGTCGCCACCAGGGGGTACCTCGACGACGTGCCGACGCCCCGCGTCCGCGAGTTCGAGCAGCAGTTCTACCGCAACCTCGAGGCCGAGCACCCCGGCGTGCTCCGCACGCTCGCCGAATCGAAGGCCCTGAACGACGAACTGGAGGCGCAGCTCGACGCCGCCGCGGCCGCCTTCAGGGCGACCTTCCTGGCGTAGCGACGGGAGCGAGCGTCGGTCATGGCCAGCCAGCGCGAGATCCGCCGCCGGATCGGTGCCGTCCGCAACATCCGGCAGATCACGCGCGCCATGCAGTTCGTGGCCGCCTCCAAGCTGCGCCGCGCCCAGGAGGCGACGCTGGCCGCGCGCCCCTACAGCGACACGCTCGAGGAGGTGCTCGCCGACCTCGCCTCGGTGCTGACCGAGGAGGAACACCCGCTCCTCGCGCGGCGGAGCGGGGGCCGTCGCTGCATCGTGCTGCTCACCACCGACCGCGGCCTCGCCGGCTCCCTCAACACGAACGCGATCCGTTTCGCCCTCCGCGAGATCGTCGAGCACGGCGACGACATCACCGTGATCACGGTCGGGCGCAAGGGGCGCGACGCGATGCGTCGCGCCAGGGTCTCGCTCGAGGCGAGCTTCAACGGCTTCGGCGACCGGCCCCGCTTTGCCGACGTCCTGCCGCTGGCGCGCCTGATCACCGACGACTACCTGGCTGGCACCTACGGCCGGATCGACCTCGTCTACAGTGTCTTCGTCACCACGCTCACCCAGCGGCCGCGCCTCGGCCAGCTGCTGCCGATCCGGCCGGCCCCCGACACGGCCGGCATCCCGGGCCGCCAGTTCATCTTCGAGCCGTCGCCCGGCGTCGTGCTCAGCCAGCTCCTGCCGCGCTACGTCGCCACCCGGCTCTACCAGGCGGTCCTCGAGGGCACGGCCTCGGAGCAGTCGGCCCGCATGGTGGCCATGAAGAATGCGACGGAGAACGCCGAGGAGCTGATCGAGGACCTGACGCTCACCTATAACAAGGTCCGCCAGGCCAACATCACGCGTGAGATGATCGAGATCGCGACGGGCGCCCGGGCGCTCTGAGCGAGCCACGGAGGAACGAGACCAGACCATGGCGATCGCCGCGCCCACCACCGTCGGACGGGTCATCCAGATCACCGGACCGGTCGTCGACATCGAGTTCCCGCCCGGCCACCTGCCGGGCATCTACGATGCCGTCGAGATCGAGCGACCCGGCGGGGGCCGGCTCGTCTGCGAGGTCCAGCAGCACCTCGGCGACAACTGGGTGCGCGCCGTGGCGATGACGACGACCGACGGGCTGCCACGTGGCGTCGAGGCGCGCGACACCGGCGGGCCGATCACCGTCCCGGTCGGCGAGGCGACGCTCGGGCGTGTCTTCGACGTCCTCGGCGAGCCGATCGACGGCAAGGGTCCGGTCGCCGCCGAGAAGCGCTACCCGATCCACCGCCCGGCACCCACCTTCGACGAGCAGGTCACCGAGACGCAGGTCTTCGAGACCGGCCTCAAGGTGATCGACCTGATCGCGCCGTTCGCCAAGGGCGGCAAGGTCGGCATCTTCGGCGGCGCGGGCGTCGGCAAGACGGTGATCATCCAGGAACTGATCCGCAACGTCGCCGAGGAGCACGGCGGCTACTCGGTCTTCGCCGGCGTCGGCGAGCGCTCGCGCGAGGGGAACGACCTGATCCACGAGATGACGCAGTCGGGCGTCATCGCCAAGACGTGCATGGTCTTCGGCCAGATGAACGAGCCGCCCGGCGCCCGCCTGCGCGTCGGCCTCTCCGCGCTCTCCATGGCCGAGTTCTTCCGCGACGAGGAGGGCCGCGACGTCCTCCTTTTCATCGACAACATCTTCCGCTTCACGCAGGCCGGCTCGGAGGTCTCGGCCCTCCTCGGACGGATGCCCTCGGCGGTCGGCTACCAGCCGAACCTGGCGACCGAGATGGCCGCCCTGCAGGAACGGATCACCTCCACCAGGCGCGGTTCGATCACCAGCCTGCAGGCGGTCTTCGTGCCGGCCGACGACTACACCGACCCCGCGCCGGCGACCGCGTTCGGGCACCTCGACTCGACGATCCGGCTCGAGCGCTGGATCGCCGAGCTGGGCATCTACCCGGCGGTCGACCCGCTCACCTCGACCTCGCGTGTCCTCGACCCCCTCGTCGTCGGACAGGAGCACTACGACGTGGCACGCGAGACGCAGCGCGTCCTCCAGAAGTACAAGGACCTGACCGATATCATCGCCATCCTGGGGATGGACGAGCTCTCCGAGGAAGACAAGCTGACCGTCCACCGGGCACGGCGCCTGCAGCGCTTCATGAGCCAGCCCTTCCACGTCGCCGAGGTCTTTACCGGCCGGCCGGGCAAGACCGTGTCGCTCAAGGAGACCGTTCGCTCGTTCAGGGAGATCCTCGAAGGCACGCACGACGCACTGCCGGAGCAGGCCTTCTACCTGGTCGGCGGTATCGACGAGGCGGTCGAGCAGGCCGGGCGGATGACGTAGCGATGCCCCTCCGCCTCGACATCGTGACGCCAGAGCGACTCGCCTTCAGCGACGAGGTCGACGAGGTGATCTGCCCCGGCATCGAGGGACAGCTCGGCATCCTGCCGCACCACGCGCCGCTCCTGACCCAGCTCGGCGTCGGCGAGCTGCGCGTCAAGCGCGGCGGTACCGAGGAGTCGTTCGCCATCTTCGGCGGCTTCCTGCAGGTCCGGCCGGACAAGGTCGTGGTGATGGCCGAGACGGCCGACCTGGCGGCCGAGATCGACCTTGAGACGGCCGAGGAGGCGCGCCGTGAGGCGCAGCGCGCTCTCGAGGCGGGCTACGTCGAGACGGCCGACCTGGCGGCGGCGCGGGCCGCTCTCCAGCGCGCCCTGCTGCACATCCAGATCGCACGCCGCCACCGGGAGGGTCCGCGGCACCGCGGGTAGTGGCGTGACCCAGCCCGTCCGGCCGTTCCACTGGGAGTTCACGCCCGAGCCGATCGAGCGCGAGGTCTTTCGCATCGAGGGCGGCGTCCCCCTGCGCGGCACGGTCGCCGTGAGCGGCGCCAAGAACGCGGCGCTCAAACTGATGGCCGCGGCCACGCTCACCGGGGAACGCTGTCGCTTCGACAACGTGCCGGAGATCGAGGACGTGCGCGTCATGGCCGGGACGCTGCGTGATCTCGGCGTCGTCGTCGACCACGCCGGCCCCAACCGCTACGAGGTCGCCTCGGGCGACGTGGAGTGGCTCTTCGTGCCACTCGAGGCGGCCGCCAGGATGCGCGCCAGCTTCATCCTCCTCGGTCCGCTGCTGGCGCGCTTCGGCCGGGTCATCATCAGCAACCCTGGCGGCGACCGGATCGGCCGCCGGCCGGTCAACCTCCATGTGGACGCCATGCGCGCGCTCGGCGCCGAGATCGAATACCGAAACGGTTACTATTTCGCCCGCGCCCCCGGCAGGCTGCGCGGCGGCGACGTGGTCTTCCCCGCCGTCACCGTGATGGGCACCGAGAATGCCATGCTGGGCGCCGTCCTCGCCGACGGCCACACCACCATCCGACCGGCCGCCCGGGAGCCCGAGGTCGACGACTTGATCGACTTCCTGCGCAAGATGGGGGCGCAGGTGGAGCGGACGGCGCCGGACATCATCGAGGTGGAGGGCGTCCGCCGGCTGCGCGGCGCCGACCACCGCCTCATCCCCGACCGGATCGAGGCCGGCACCTTCGCCGTCGCCGCCGCCGTGACCGGCGGCGGGGTGCGCCTGGAGGGCGCTCCCTGCGAGAATCTGGGCGCCTTCCTCGAGGTCCTCACCGCGATCGGCGTCGACGTCGCCTGCGGCCGCGACACGATCGAGGTGCGTGGCGCGCCCCCGGCCTCGGGTGCCTACCGTGCCTGCGACGTCGCCACAGCGCCGTACCCTGGCCTCGCCACCGACCTGCAGGCGCCGACCGTCGTCCTGCTGACCCAGGCCGCCGGGGAGAGCCGCGTCCACGAGACGATCTTCGAGGACCGTCTCGAGTACACGTCCGAGCTGGCGCGCATGGGCGCCCGCATCGAGCTGCTCGACAGCACGCACTGCCGGATCCACGGGCCGACGCCCCTCCGCGGCGCCGAGCTCGAGGTCGGCGACCTGCGCGCCGGGGCGAGCCTGATCCTGGCCGCGCTGGCGGCCGACGGCCGCTCCACGATCCGCGGTGCCCACCACGTCCACCGGGGGTATGAGAACATCGAGCGGAAGTTCCTCGAGCTCGGGGCGCGGATCGAGCGCGTCGCCGAAGAGGTAGCGGCGCAGGCGACATGAAGATCGGCATCGACCTGGGCACGGCCAACGTGCTCGTCTACGTGAAGGGCAGGGGGATCGTCATCCGCGAGCCGTCGGTGGTGGCCGTCTCCGACGACAATCGGATCGTGGCGGTCGGCGCGGAAGCGCGCGAGATGATCGGGCGGACGCCCGGCAACATCCAGGCGATCCGGCCCATGAAGGACGGCGTCATCGCCGACTACGTCATCACCGAGGCGATGCTCAGCTACTTCATCAAGAAGGCCGGACGCTCCTGGATCAAGCCGGACGTCATGATCAGCGTCCCCTCCGGCGTCACCAGCGTGGAGAAGCGCGCCGTGCGCGACGCCGCGCTCAAGGCCGGCGCCCGCGAGGCCTACCTGATCGAGGAGCCGCTGGCCGCGGCGATCGGCGCCAACGTCCCCATCAGCGGGCCGTCGGGCAACCTGGTGATCGACATCGGCGGCGGCACGACCGAGATCGCCGTCATCGCCCTGGGCGGCATCGTCGTGCGCAACTCGCTGCGCGTCGGCGGCAATCGCTTCGACGAGGCGATCGCCAGCTACGTTCGCAAGAAGTACAACCTGATGATCGGCGAGCGGACCGCCGAGGAGGTCAAGATCGCCATCGGCACGGCCCTGCCGCTCGAACGCGACCTGCAGATGGAGGTGCGCGGGCGCGACCTGATCGCCGGGCTGCCGCGCACCATCCCGATCACCAGCTCGGAGGTGATGGAGGCGATCGAGCAGCCGCTCCAGCAGGTCGTGGCGGCGGTCCGCCAGGTGCTCGAGGAGACGCCGCCCGAGCTGTCGAGCGACATCATCGACAAGGGGATGGTGATGTCCGGCGGCGGCGCGCTTCTGCGCAACATCGACCGGCTCCTCACCCAGGTGACGGGCGTCCCCTGCCATGTGGCGGAGAACCCGCTCAATTGCGTCGCCCTCGGCACGGGGCTGGCGCTGGAGCACTTCGACTTCTTCCGCTCGTCGTTCGTCCAGCGCATCTGAGGGCGCGTGAGCGAGGCGGCCGGCGGGCGCGTCTTCATCGACCTGCACTGCCACACGTCGGCGTCCCACGACTCGCTGAGCCGGCCGCGTGATGTCGTGCGCGTGGCCGCGGCACGCGGCCTGACGCACCTGGCGATCACCGACCACGACCGGATCGAGGGGGCGCTCGCGGCCCGTGACGCCGCCCAGGCGGGGATCTGCGTCATCGTGGGAGAGGAGATCCGCACCCGCGAGGGCGACCTGATCGGCCTCTTCCTGGAGCGCCCGATCCCGCCCGGGTTGGCGGCGCGCGAGGCGGCCGCGGCGGTCCGCGAGCAGGGCGGACTGGTCGGGCTGCCGCATCCCTTCGACCGGTTCCGCGGCTCGCTCCTGGCCGGCGGAGCGACCCTCCCCGGCGGGACCGGGGCCCTCGACGCCCTGGCGCCGTCGCTCGACTACGTCGAGGCGTTCAACGCCCGCGTCCCGTTCCCGGCCGCGAACGAGCGGGCAGCCGCGTATGCTGCCGCCCATGGACTGCCCGGCGTCGCCGTCTCCGACGCGCACACGCTGCTCGAGGTCGGCATCGCCTACGCGGTCGCGACCGGCCCGGTCGGGGACGCCGCCGAGCTGCGCGCGACGCTCGTCGGCGCGCGCCTGGTGACCGGACGTGCCTCGTACCTGGTGCGGGCGGTAACGCCCTTCGCCAGGCTCGTCCAGCACCTGCGCGGCCGAGGCCGCATCCCTCCGGGGACGGAGCGGTGAACGAGTCAGGCCCGCCGCCCGCGGCCGCCGACGCGGACACGGTCGAGCCGCTCGAGCCCGGCGCGCCGACGCAGGTTTCGCTGCCGCAGCGACTCCGCCAGCCGCGCACGATCATCTCGATCGCGCTGCCCCTCGTCCTCGTCGTCCTCGTCTTCCGGGTCGTCCTGCAGGTCGACTTCGGGCAACTGGGCGACCTGGTCCTCGCGGCGAACCCGGCCGCCCTGCTGGCGGCGCTGGCGATCTACTACCTGGGCTTTCCGCTGCGCGGCTACCGCTGGGGACTGCTCCTGCGGGGGACCGGCTTCTCGCTCCGCACGAAGGACGCCAGCGAGCTCATCTTCCTCTCCTGGCTCGTCAACTGCCTGGTCCCGGCCAAGCTGGGCGACGTCTACCGCGCCTATCTCCTTCGCCTCAACTACGTCGTCTCGCTGAGCCGCACCTTCGGGACCGTCTTCCTCGAACGCATCCTCGACCTCTTCGGCATCGCCATCCTGGCGCTGGGGAGCGGCTATTGGAGCTTCCGCGCCAACCTGCCGCCCGAGGTGCAGGTGTTGCTGGGGATCGGCGTCGCCGTCATCGTCCTGCTGGCGGCCGGCCTCTTCACCCTGCGCAACTTCGGCCGGCGCCTCCTCGCCCTGCTGCCGCTGCCGCAGCGCGTCTCCGAGCTCTACGACCGTTTCGAGGAGGGCGTCTTCAACTCGATCGGGGTCCGCCAGCTGCCGCGGCTCGGCGTCCTCACCGGCCTGGTCTGGGGGACCGAGGCGGCCCGCCTCTGGCTGGTCATCGCGGCGCTCGGCTTCACGGACGTCCACCTCGGCATCAGCGGCACCTTCTTCGTCGCGCTCGCCGCCTCGCTCCTCACGGCGATCCCCTTCACCCCGGCCGGCGTCGGGGTGGTCGAGGCCGGGGTCGTCGGCATCCTCACCGTCATCTACTCGGTCGACGCGACGAGTGCGGCGGCGATCGCGCTGGTCGACCGCGCCATCAGCGTCCTCTCCATCATCGTCTTCGGGGGACTGCTCTACGCTGTCTCCGCCAAGGTGCGCGGGCGCGGTGGCGATCGAGTCGCGGCCGCCGGGCCGGTCGGCGGTGACCGGGCCGCAGGATAGGACGGCAGGCCGGTCCGATGGTACCAACAGCCTATAGGCGGGCCGGGGGGCCGTCCCGAAGATGGGAGGTGCCGAAAGGCACCGGCCAGGGGCGGGCGAGCCTGCCGCGAGCCGGGTCCCTCCAGGAGCGGAGAACGGTACTCCGGCATGTCGAACGAGAACGCGTCCAAGAACGTGCGCGCCTTCAACGAGTGGCTGCGAGCGCAGCTGAAGGCGAAGAAGATGTCCCAGCGTCAGCTCGCCCAGCAGGCGGGTGTCGACCACTCGACGATCTCGCGCCTGATCCGGGGCGACCGGACGCCGTCGCTCGGCACCGCTACGAAGCTGGCTCGCGGCCTCCGCGAGATCCTCGACGAGGCCGACACGACCCGCTACTTCGGTGTGGTGGGCCAGGGCGCCGCCAACCCGACCGCCCGCGTCGAGTACGCGCTGCGCGGCGACGAGTACCTGAGCGAGCCCCAGGTCCGCCGCATCATGGAGTACTACCTGGCGATCCGGATGCGCCGCGTGGCGATGCGCGCCGCCGAGCACCAGCCGCTGCCGGGCACCCGCGCGTCGAGCGGCGTCCCGACCGCAGGCGCGCGGTCGGAGGGGCCGGTCGGCTACTGACCGGGCGCCACCAGGGAAGTCACCCGCGGGGCGATCCGGGCGGTCCCTCCTCCCGTCCGGATCCTGCGCGCACGGAGGCCGGCTCGGCCGCAGAGCCGGCCTCCGCTCATCCCGGGGGCCGCGGGGCGTTCTTCGCCAGCGCCCGCCGCGACCGGCTCCCGCGCACCAGGAGCGCCTCCGCCGGCAGCTCGTCGAGCGGCAGACCATCCGACAGCTGCCGCGCCCGCGCCAGGTTGACGGCGTCCCAGCCCTCGTCCATGCCGGGTGTCTCGATGTAGAAGGCGAGGTGCTCCAGGCGAGGGTGGCGCAGGAAGGCGCCCAGGCCGGCGGCGCCGATCTGGCCGGCGCCGATGTGCTCGTGGCGGTCGAGGTGTGAGCCGAGGGGCGCCTTCGAATCGTTGAGGTGGGCCATGACCAGCCGGTCAAGCCCGATGGCGCGGTCGAAGGCCTCGAGGAGGTGGTCGAGGGCGGCGGGATCAGCCAGGTCGTGGCCGGCACCCCAGAGGTGCGCCGTGTCGAGACAGAAGGCGATCCTGCGGGCCTCGGCCCCCTCGTCCAGGGCCGCGCCGCGGATGCGGGTCAGCTCCTCGACCGTGGCGCCCATCCCGTCCCCGCCGCCCGCCGAGTTCTCGAGGACGAGGAGCGGTGGCGGGCCGGACGCGGCCGGCCGGTCGCCCGCGCCGGCCCCCGGTTCTCCGGACCCGCCGGTGGCCTCGGCGAGGACGCGGGCGATCCCCGACCCGAGGCGTGCGAGGCCGGCCGCCTCCCCCGCCCCGCGGTGTGAGCCGACATGGACGTTGACGTACGCTGCGCCGTAGAGGGCCGCCGTTCGGAGCTCGTGCGCCAGCACGGCGACGCTCCGCTCCCGGAACGCCTCGTCCGGTCCGGCCAGGTTGACCAGGTAGCTGGCGTGGATCGCCAGCGGCGCGATGCCGGCCGCCGCCAGCCGGTCGCGGAAGGCGGGCAGCTCCGGCGGCGGCGCGCTCCGTCGTCGCCAGGAGGTCGGGTTGTCGCTGAACACCTGGAGCGTGGTGGCGCCGATCTCGAGGGCGCGATCGACCGCCTTGACCATCCCGCCGCCGAGCGGCAGGTGCGCGCCGATGCGCCGCGCGCTCATGCCGCCCCTGCGGCCCGCTCGGCCCGCCCGTCACGGCGCGCCCCACGGCCGTCGCGATCGGCCCGGAAGAGGCGCTCGTCGGGGATGCCGCAGCGCTCCAGCAGGGCCAACGGCCAAGCCGGGTCGTACTTGCGGCTGTGGAGGTGGTGGTCGATCGGCGCCGGATAGCGGGCGTGGCGCACGCGGGCGAGAATCTCTACGACGCGCCGTCAGGAGCGCCGGCGCGCCGTGCGGCCGTTGTCGCTGTACTCGCCGCCGATCGCCGGCTCGATCAGGCCGTAGTCGCCGTCGCGGCGGCGGTAGAGGACGGCGAGCCGCTCGTTCTCGGCGTTGACGAAGACGAAGAAGGCGTGGCCGAGCTCCTCCATCCGGGCGACCGCATCTTCCTCGAACATCGGCTCGATGGCGAAGCGCTTGACCTTGACGACCGAGGGCGGCCGGTCGCGACCCACCGGCGCGGTGCCGTCCGCGATCGAGCGGAGGATCGCCTTCTCCTCGTTGGGCCGCGCCCGTAGCCGCGGCTTCTCCCGGTGGGCGATGGCGCGTCGCTCGAGCCGATCGAGCACCACGTCGACGGCGGCGCGGTGGGTCGCCGCGCGGGCGACGCCGCGGACCACGCGCCCGTCGATCATGAGGGTCACCTCGACGATGCGGCTGTCCTGCTCGCTGCGGTGCTGCTCGACCGAGAGCTCGACGATGGCGTCGGTCCGGTCATCGAGGAAGCGTTCGAGGCGGTGCAGCTTCCGCTCGGCGTAGCGGCGGTCCTCCTCGACGACAGCGAAGTTCTTGCCCTTGACGATCGTCCTCACGGAGCGCCTCCTGCGGGATGAGTCTCCTGGGGAACACGAGAACGCGCGCGCTGGTCACCCTGCGGATGGCGGCGCGCGCGGTGGCAGCTGGCCGTCACGCCGCGATTCTACCGCGGGGTCGGTCACCCCTCCCGTGCCACCGTGACGGCCGAGACGGCCGACGCGCCGGCAGCCAGGAGCGCCCGCCCGCAGGCGCCGAGCGTGGCGCCGGTGGTGACGACGTCGTCGACGAGCACCGCCCACGCGCCGCGCACGTGCACGGCCTCCGGGACGGCAACGGCGAAGCGGCCGCCCACGTTGCGGGCGCGCGCCGCGCGTCCAAGGGCGTGCTGGGCGCTCGTCTCGGCGACCCGTTCCAGCGCAGCCACGGCGGGGATCCCGAGCAGGCGACCGGCGGCCTCGGCCAGGAGGGCGGCCTGGTCGTAGCCGCGCTGGCGAAGGCGGGAGGGGTGGACCGGCACGGGCACGAGTAGGTTCCCCCCGCGCCCGGCCTCCGCCCAGCGCGACGCCAGGGCCGCGCCGAGCGACTCGGCCAGGTCGCGCACGCCGTCGTACTTGAGGGCGTGGAGGGCCGCCCGCGTCGTCCCCGTGAAGGGGGCGCACCACTCGAGCTGGAGGAGCGGGGCGGGCAGCTCGACCGGGAGGCCGATCGGCGCGCCGGGCGGCTGGCCGAGACGGGCCCGCAGCGGCGCCGCACAGCCCTCGCAGAGAAGCGTCCCCTCGGCCGCGCAGCCGACGCAGGCCGGCGGCAGCAGGAGATCGAGACCGCGACGGAGGAGCGCGAAGGGGCCGGCCACGCCAGCCATGATGGCCGGGCGTGCTTCGCGCCGGCTTGCCGGCCGCTTACCGTGCCCCGGTCTCTCCGTCCGCTCCGGGGGCGGCCGCCCCGTCGGGCGCCTCGAAGGCGAGCATGTCGCCCGGCGCGATGCCGGCGCGCGCGGCGGCGCCGGCCGGCAGTTCCAGCACGCCGTCGCAGCCGCCGACCCACCACACCACGCCGCGCCAGGGCCGGAGCCCGTGGCGCACCGCGGTGACCGGGCGGGCGTCGTGCGGTCCCGGCCGGCCGAGGAAGACCGCGTCGATGGGGAAGCGCATGAAGAGCATGTGGATGCTGTTGACACCCGGCAGCCAGAGCCCCTGCCCGTCGGCCAGTGCCGGACGCCCCATCAGGCCGCGGAAGCGAGCCGCGAACGAGTCGGCCGGCGCAACGCGGCCGGCGACGAGCGTCTCCCGCGTCAGGTTGCGGACGGCGAAGACCGGCGCGCCGACGGGTCGCCTGCGGGGAGCGGGGCGCCTACCGGGAGCCCAGGCTGACCATGATCCGGATCAGCGCCGGCCCCAGGATGACGATGAACATCGAGGGAAAGATGCACCCGACGAGCGGGAAGAGCATCTTGATCGGTGCCTTGGCCGCCATCTCCTCGGCGCGCTGGCGGCGCTCGATGCGGAGCTGCTCGGACTGGACCTGCAGCACTTTGGAGATCGCCACGCCGAGCTGCTCGGCCTGGATCACCGCGCCGATGAAGTTGGCCAGCGCCGGCACCTCGGTGCGGGCCACCACGTCGCGCAGGGCCTCGCGCCGGAGCCGCCCGACCCGCACCTCGGCAAGCGCGCGGCGGAACTCGTCGCTGAGCGGCCCGTGCAGCTTCTCCACGACCTTGCCGAGGGCCGCGTCGAAGCCGAGGCCGGCCCGCACCGAGATCGTCAGAAGGTCGAGCGCGTCGGGGATCTGGAGCAGGATGGCGCGCTGGCGCGCCCGGATCCGGCGACCCAGCCAGATGGAGGGGGCCATCCAGCCGATGATCGCGCCGATCACCGCGGCGACCAGCCCGCCGGCGATCCCGCCGAGCAGGAAGAGCCCGATCACACCGCCGCCCAGCCCGCCGGCGATCGCCGCGATCAGGCGGAGCCCCGTGTAGTCGAGGGTGCGCAGGCCCCCGGGATTGCCGGCCAGGGCGAGGCGCTTCTCCATGCGGTCGCTTGCGCTGGCGTTGGTGAGGCGCGAGGCGGCGTTCGAGACGCGGCCGATCAGCGGCCGGATCGTCCGCTCGAGGAACGGCTGCTGGAGCTCCAGCTCCTCGAGGTTGCGCGCCTGCATCGTGCCGAGCTGGCTGAGGCGAGCCTGGACCGGGTCGACCGGCTGGGAGCTGGCGAATCCGATGGCGATCAGGACGATCGAGACCGCCACGGCCGCCGCGATGACGATGACCACGGGGCTCATCTCAGACCTCGATGTCCACGATGCGGCGGATGATCATGAAGCCGATGAACATCATGAAGCCGCCGATGAAGAGGAGGATCACCCCCGCCGGCAGGCCGAAGAGCCCCGGCGGGTTGAGGAAGAGCGCGTCCATGAACGAGGGCGCGGCGATGAAGAGGAAGCCGGCGAGGCCGATCGGCAGGAAGCCGACGACATAGCCCGACAGTCGCTGCTGCGCCGTCAGCGTGCGGATCTCGCCCTTGATGCGCACCCGCTCGCGGATGGTGAAGGCGATCGAGTCGAGGATCTCGGCGAGGTTGCCGCCGACCTGGTGCTGGATGGAGATGGCGGTCGTCATCAGCTCGAGGTCGTCCGAGCGGACGCGGCGGACCATGTTCTCCAGCGCCTGCTCGAAGGGGAGGCCCAGGTTCACCTCGCGGATGACGCGCCCGAACTCGGTCGAGACCGGCGGGTGCGACTCGCGCACCACCATCTCGATCGCCTGCAGGAACGAGGAGCCGGCCCGCAGGGCGTTGGCGACCAGGGTGATCGTGTCGGCCAGCTGGCTGTTGAACGCCTTGAGGCGCGCGCCCTTGCGGCGATTGAGCCAGAAGCGCGGCAGCCAGAAGCCGACGAGCGCCCCGATCACGACGGCGACCGGGTTGCCGAGGGCCGGGAAGATGACCGAGACGGCCAGCAGCAGGACCGGGATCCCCACGATCGCGCCGGCCCAGATGGCGAGGAACTCGCTGACCTTGAGCTTGAGGTCGGCGCGGGCCAGGTCACGGGCGATGTTCGCGCCGAAGTCCCGCGCCTCGAGGCCCTTGTTGAAGGCGGCCAGCGCCTGCGAGCGGGCGAGCAGCTCGGAGACCGGGCCCGAGCCGGACGCCGGCTTGGCCTTCTCCTGCCGTCCCGCAGCGTAGCGCTCGAGACGGGTGCCCACGACCGAGCCGGACGAGCCGGCGATCCCCACCGCGATGAGGATGATGGCGACCGCCAGCGCCCCCGCGATGGCGATGACGACCGGACTCATGGCGCGTTCCCTCCCCGAGCCTAGTAGACGAAGCCGAAGAGGCCGGGCGGCAGATGGATGCCCATGACCTCGAACTTCTCGACGAACTTGGGGCGGATGCCGGTCGGCTTGAGCCGGCCCTGGATCTTCCCCTCGACGACGCCGGTCTGCTCGAAGACGAAGACGTCTTGCATCACGATGACGTCGCCCTCCATGCCCTGGACCTCGGTGATGTTGGTGATCCTGCGCGTGCCGTCCTTGAGGCGCGCCTGGTGGACGATCAGGTCGACCGCCGAGGCGATCTGTTCGCGGATGGCGCGGAGGGGCAGGTCGACGCCGGCCATCAGCACCATCGTCTCGAGGCGGGCGAGCATGTCGCGCGGGCTGTTGGCGTGGCCGGTCGACATGGAACCGTCGTGGCCGGTGTTCATCGCCTGGAGCATGTCGAGCGCCTCGCCCGAACGGACCTCGCCCACCACGATGCGGTCGGGTCGCATGCGCAGGGCGTTGCGCACCAGCTCGCGGATCGGGATGGCGCCCTTGCCCTCGATGTTCGGGGGCCGCGACTCCAGCGTCACGACGTGCTCCTGGCGGAGCTGCAGCTCGGCGGCGTCCTCGATGGTGATGATCCGCTCGTCGTTGGGGATGAACGAGGAGAGGACGTTGAGCGTCGTCGTCTTGCCCGAGCCGGTCCCGCCCGAGACGAAGACGTTGAGACGGGCCTCGACGCACGCCTTGAGGAAGTCGAACATCTCCGGCGTGGCGGTCCCGAAGCGGATCAGGTCGTCCACCGTGAAGGGGCTGGCGGCGAACTTCCGGATGGTGATGACGGGGCCGACCAGCGAGAGCGGCGGGATGATGGCGTTCACGCGCGACCCGTCGGTCAGGCGGGCGTCCACCATCGGGCTCGACTCGTCGACGCGCCGGCCGATGGGGGCGATGATGCGGTCGATGATGCGCATGACGTGGTCGTCGTTCTGGAAGACGACGTTGGTCAGCTCGAGCTTGCCGGCCCGCTCGATGTAGACCTGGCGCGGTCCGTTGACCATGATCTCGGTGATCGTGTCGTCGCGCAGGAGCGGCTCGAGCGGGCCGAGACCGATGATCTCGTCGGTGATCTGCTCGAGCATGCGCACGCGCTCGGCGCGCGTGAGAGCCAGCCCCTCCTCGTCGATGACGCGGCCGAAGATCTCCTCGATCTGGCGGCGCACCTCGACCTGGTTGGAGAGGTCGAGCTTGGGATCGAGATCCTGGATGACCCGGTTCTGGATGCGGAACTTGACGTCGCGGAACGACTCGCGGACCGGCGCCGTCGGCATGAGGCGCGCCGGGACGCCGGCGGGAGGCGCCCCGCCCGGCCCGGCCGGCGCGACCGGGGCCTGCGGCTCCGATCCCGGCTTTGCGCTCTCGATCCGTCGAAGTAGGGACATCAGCTACACCCCTTCCGCCCGAACGGGCGAGTTGATCACCGCCATGCGAAGAGCGACTTCCTCTGGGCCGGCTGCTTCGGGGGAGCCTCGGTCGTGCCGACCGGCTCGCCGATGAGCGACCGGGCCAGGCGCATGATGTCGCGGCTCACCTGGGCCTCGGGATTGCTCAGCGTGAATGGGACGCCTCGGTTCAGAGCATACACCACGGTCCGGCCGTCACTGACGATGGTGTGGTCGATCTTGCGGCCGATCGAGCTCTGGACGTCCGCGACGCGGATGCCCAGCGCG
The DNA here is from genome assembly GCA_001794945.1 of Chloroflexi bacterium GWC2_73_18. GTDB lineage: Bacteria > Chloroflexota > Limnocylindria > Limnocylindrales > CSP1-4 > GWC2-73-18. Next base: position 36,467 of record MGMJ01000118.1, on the reverse strand, counting down.
GCGTCGGCCCGGTTGAGCACGAGCTTGATCTTGTCGTCCGGGTAGCCGAGCTGGTCGGCCACCTCGAGGAAGAGCCGGATGCTCTTGATGTTCGTGATCTCGAGGGTGAGCAGGGCCAGGATCGTGTCCGAGATGTCGAGGATGTTGAGCGTCGTCTCGTGGAACCAGGGCCACGAGTCGACGACCACGAGGTCGTGGTTCTCCCGAAGCCGCTCGAGGACCCGGCGCACGTAGGCCGAGGTGATCAGTTCGGCCGTCTCGGGCGAGGGCGGGGCCAGCAGGACCCGTACGCCCGAGGAGTGACTGACCATGACGTTCTCGAGCGACTCTGGCTCGAGCGACTCCATCTCGGGGATCAGGTCGGCGATCGACTTGCTCCTGGGATTGAGGTTGAGCAGCACGCCGACGTCGCCGAACTGGAAGGAGGCGTCGAGGAGGGCGACCCGCTGGCCGGCCCCCGCGGCGGCGACGGCGAGGTTGACCGCCACCGTCGTACGGCCGACGCCGCCTTTCGGCGAGAAGACCGTGACGATCCGCCCGGCTTCGCGCTCGAGCGGCGCGGCACCGCGCCCGCCGGCGCCAACCGGTTCAGCGACCCGCTGCTGCCGCTCGTGCTCGCGGCGGAAGACCTGCCGGATCGACATCGTCAGCTCGTCCGAGCTGAACGGCTTCACCAGGAACTCGCGCGCGCCCGCCAGCATGGAGCGCCGCAGGTAGTCGGCTTCGCCCTGGACGCTCATCATCACGATGCCCGCCTTGGGCACGCGCGCGGAGAGCTGCTCCGTGGCCGTGATGCCGTCCATGTCGGGCATGTTGATGTCCATGAGGACGACGTCCGGCTCCAGGCGCTGGGCGAGTTCGACCGCCTCGACGCCCCCGGCAGCCGCCCCGACCACGTCGATGTCGCTCTCGAAGCCGAGCAGCTTGGTCAGGTGGTCGCGCGTCTCCGGGATGTCGTCGACGATCAGGACACGGATCCGGTCGCTCATGGCTCAGTCGTCGTTCCGCTGCCTCCGGCGGCGCGCCGCGCTGGCGCGCCCGGTGCGCTCCCTACGGGATCACCGTCTGGACGAGCCGCCCCGGCAGCACCCCGTACTCGTCGATCAGGGTCTTGAGGACGATCCCAGTCGTGGCGTCCGGGGTGGTGACGTCGCGGTCCACCGGCGAGCGCAGGGCAAGCGAGATGCTGCCCTCCAGCTGGGCGTACTTGATCACCTCGGCCTGCTGCGCGGTGACGGCGACGATGACGATCTCCTGGTCGCCGGTGAGCGAGGGCTCCTCAGGCTGGGGCTGCGCCTGCCCGGTCGTCGTCGTCTTGGGCGGCGGGAGGAGCGTCTTCACGACGCGCACGTTCTGGATCAGCGTCTTGACGGACGTCCCGTTGATCAGCTCGTCGGGCACCTTGGTGACGATCACCTCGGGGGTGGTGAGCTGGCCGGTGATCGGGCTCTCCTCCTCGAAGGGGTTGACCACCACGACCGGGATCTGCGGTTCCTGGATGCCCACCACGATGTCGACGCGGTCGCCGGGCTGGATGAGGGCGCCGACGCCGGCGACCTGGTCGACCTGGATCGCCATCGCCCGCTCACCTGCCTTGAGCTCCCGGGCGACGTCGATGATGCCGGCCGTCCCCTGCACGTCGGCCAGGCGGACCGGGGCGTCCTTGACGATCGAGCGCCGCGCCGTCCGGCCGATCACGTCCTGTGGCACCGAGACGCTGTCCGTGGGCTGTTCGCTCTTCTTGACATCCCTGGTGGTCAGCATGTCGGTGGTGATGACCGTCCCCTGGGGGATGTCGACCTTGGCGTAGACGACCTTGACGATGGCCTCCTCGCCTCCCCCGCCGTCCGGTTTCGTCTGACCGGGCGCGAGGAGGATGATGACGCCGACCATTGCTAGGATGGCCAGGAAGACGCCGATCAGGATGATCAGTCGGCTGGAACGCTTCACGGTCGCTCTCCCATGGTGTGACAGGTGGCACCACTGTAGCATCGTGTCTCACGACGGCGATACGACGGATGGGCTACAGGGGATAGGAGGTTCGGGGGGTCGCCGGCACCGGCACGCGAGTTCCGGGACAAAGAACGCGGGCGGGGCGGCGGCCGGTCGGCCGCGGGGCCCCGCCCGCGTCTGCTTAACGGGTCGGGCGCCTAGATGGCGCTACCGATGGTCGACAGGATCGAGCTGATCTGCCCGCCCAGGAAGACGAGCGCGGCGATCGCGATGATGGCGATGAGAGCAAGGATGAGAGCGTACTCCGCGAGGCCCTGACCCTCCTCATCACGCGCGAGGACGGACGTCAGCCAGCTGGTCAGATACGTCATGTGGGGATTCACCTCCTTCCTTGTCAGGATGGCCCGGCGTCTCCGGGATCGCCCCTTGACTATCGCGCGGACACCTTCCGATGTCCACTAGGAAACGCGTACTAGGCGAGGGAGGCGCCGACCCCGGACCCTCTAGGATCGGGGGAGCGGCAGCGTAGACGCGTCCCCCCGGGCGTGTCAAGGCCGGTCCGGCCCATCGGAAGAGGGCCATGGTGCCGGTGCGCGCCACAATAAAGAACGGTGAGGCCGCCCGCCTTGGGCCGACGGCCTCACCGGCTGTCCGGGATCGAGTCTGGGCTCGCTAGAGGACCGAGTCGACGTTGCTGCCGATCACCGAGAGGATCGATGAGAGCTGCGTGCCGAAGAACGTGACGGCGGCGATCGCCACCAGTGCGATGAGTGCGAGGATGAGCGCATATTCCGCGAGACCCTGCCCCTCGTCCCGTGACACCAGGTCCACGGGGCTGGCTACCACGTCTGTTGGCCTCCTTTCTCGGCGACGTGTCCCAAAAGGGTATCAGCCGGGACCGCCCGGGGAAATGGTACCCGCATGGGAAAGAAGGACCAGGGGCGTACCCGCGGCGTCGGCCTTCCAGCCCGGCCGTCGCGGCGGATCCCCGGCCAGATCGACATCGGGAGACGGCTATCCGGCCGCCCCCACGGATTCCTGGCCATATCGACATCGGGGGAGACGCTTCGGCCAAGTCTCGGGCGCTCCGGGACGCCTCCGCCGCGTCCGCGGGCGGCGCCTGCCCGCCCGCCAGCGTGGGCCGCGCTCGCCGATCGCTCCAGGGCCACCCCAACGCTCCGCAGTGGCCCCGCTCCGGCGTCTCGGCGTGGCAGGGTCTCGCGGGTTGTCGGCCCAAGCGCCAGTTCCAGAAGTTCCTCCAGCTCGACAAGGTCGACCTCGTCTTCACGCCCGCCGCCCTGGAGGCCGCCTCCGAGCTGGCGCTTTCGCGCAAGACCGGCGCCCGCGCGCTGCGCTCGATCGTGGAGGAGGCGCTCCTCGAGGTCATGTACGACATCCCCGAGCGGACCGACGTGCGCCGCTGCATCATCACCGAGGAGACGATCCGCGCGGGGCGTGCGCCGCTGCTGCTCACCGCGTCGGAGATCGAGCGCGGCGTCGATGAGACGAACTACGAGGAGCTCCTGCGGGAGCGCGGCGCGAGCGCGTAGGCGCCGGCGCGGCCGGTTCCCCTCAGCGGTTCACCCGGAGAACGGTATCGCCGCAGATCGGCTCGGTTCGTCTCATATGCCCACCGGGGGAACGTAGGACCGGATCGAGACCCCCGCCGCGTCCGGGGTGGGGGTCGTGGCGGCCTGGCCGGGGCGGCTTCACGCTCGCGTGGACGTCGTCCGCGACCGCCTGACCCGCGAGCGCCCGACTCGATCCCCTCTAACGCTCCTCCCACGAGCATCTGCGAGGAACCAGAGTCCCGGGCGGCATGGCCGGGCCGGTTCCCCTCAGCGGTTCACCCGGAGAACGGTATCGCCGCGGATCGGCTCGGTTCGTCTCATATGCCCACCGGGGGAACGTAAGACCGGATCGAGGCCCCCGCCGGGTCCGGGGTGGGGGTCGTCGCGGCATGGCCGGGGCGGCTTCACGCTCGCGCCGGCGTCGTCCGCGACCGCCTGACCCCGAAATGGCAGGGTTTCGGGCGTCGGTGGCGCGGTCACGGGCCTGCGCGCCTCGATCCGTGCCCTGCGGGATCGGCGGATCGCCGGTTCCGGGCGGGTCGAGACGCTGGCTGCTAGCTGAGCCCGACCCGCGCGGTCAGGGCGTGTCCGTCGGGCGCCAGCTCGACGTGGACGCCGACCGTCGTGGCGCGCTGCACGATCCCCTTCCAGGTCGCCTGGGGAAGCGCCACCTCGACCGAGGCATCGGCCGCCCGCTGCGCCTGGATCGCCGCGGCGGCAGCCGCGTCGCGTCGCTCCCGGATCATGGCGGCGAGGGCGGGCGGGAGATCGGCGGCAGGTTCTTCCGGCGGAGCCTCGGCCTCGCTCGCGGGCGCGACCGCAGGCGGCGGGCGCACCGCCACCGCGCCGATCGAGGCGATCACCTCCGTGTCGGTCCAGTCCAGCCTGATGGCGACCCGCTCGGGACGAGCCTTGAGGAACGCCTCGAGCGCCTCGTCGACGATGCGGAAGAGCCCGCTCTCGACGTCGGCCGGGAGGCGCAGGTCGGCGCCGATCGAGTCGAACTCGATGGGGATGCGGGCCCTCCGGCCACGGTCGCCGGCGGCCCGCCGGAGCGTCGGCACCAGGCCGAGGTCATCGAGGACCATCGGGCGCACGTCGAAGATGAAGGTCTTGGTCGCCTCGAGGGTCTGCTGAACCATGCCGACGAGCTGGTGCGCCTCGCGCTGCGCGGCCGCGGGATCGCGGCTCATCAGCCGCTCCACGATCTGCGCCCGGAGGACGATGTTGGTGAGACTCTGGGCCGGGCCGTCGTGCATCGCCCGGGCGATGTCACGGCGCAGGTCCTCCTGGGCGTTGAGGACCGCGCGCGAGAGTGCGGGCGGCAGGGCGGCCGACGTCTCCCCGGTTTCGTCCTGCCCGACCGGGAGCCGCGCCATCACCTCTCCCAGCCCCGCAGCCAGCTGCCGCGTCTGATCCCGGAAGCGGTTGAGGACCCGCTGCTTGCCCGCCAGGACGTCGATCTGCGCCTCCATGAGGGCGGTTCGGCGGGTGAGCGTGACAAGCTGCTGCATCGCCTCCTGGAGCTCGGCCGGGCTGGGCTGGCGCCGGCCCTCGATGGTGGTGACCTTCTCGCCCTGTTGGGCGCGCCGCTGTTCGTGGCGGGCCGCCTCGATGCGCGCCTGCTGGAGCAGCAGGTCGATCTCCTCGAGCTCCCGGTCGAGACGCTGGGCCTCCTCCTCGGCGCGGGCCGCCAGCTCGGCCAGGGTCAGCGGCCTCGCCACAGCCACGCGGTCAGCCCTCCGGGATACGGATCCACCCCTGGCGCATGGCGTAGACGACGGCCTGGGTCCGGTCGTTCACCGACAGCTTGCGCAGGATGCTGGACATATGGTTCTTGACGGTCTGCTCGCTGATCGAGAGCGCGTAGGCGACCTGCTTGTTGGTCATCCCCTGCGCGATGTTGTCCAGGATCTCGACCTCGCGCGGCGAGAGCGGTGCAAAGATCGGCGCTGCTTCCTGCCCGTAGACGGCCAGCTCGCGGAACTCCTTGAGGACGCGACTGGCGACCGACGGCTTGGCGAAGACCTTGTCGTTGATCAGGTACTCGCCAGCGGAGACCCGCCGGATGATGGTGACCAGGTCGTCCGGGCCGACGTCCTTGAGGATGAAGGCGGCGGCACCGGCCTTGATCGCGTCGAAGAGCGAGTCCTCGTCCTCCTCGGCGGCGAGGACGACGATGCCGGCGGAGGGGACCTCGCGCTTGATCCGCTGGGTCCCCTCGATCCCGCCGGGCGGCGGCAACGAGAGGTCCATCAGCACGATGTCCGGCGTCTGCTCGGCGGAGAGATCGAAGGCGCTCCGCACGTCGTCAGCCTCGCCGACGATGTCGAAGTCCGGCTCCCGCTCGAGGATGTTGCGCATCCCGACCCGGAAGAGGGCGTGATCGTCGACCAGGAGGATCTTGGTGCGGCGCTCCGGGTCGCGCCGGTCGGGTCCGCCGCGGCGCCGCTCGGGTCCGCTGTAGTCAGGCATCTTCGCGCTCCCCTCCCTCCCCGCTCGGTATGGTGAGCCGTACCCGCGTACCGCCGCCAAGGTTCGACTCGATCTCCAGTCGGGCGCCGATCAGCTCGGCGCGCTCTCGCATCAGCCCCACCCCGAAGCTGCGCCGGCCACGATCGGCCAGCGCCCCCGGATCGAAGCCTCTTCCATCATCTCGCACTTCGAGCCGCCAGTCACCGTCCGCGATCCGGGTCGCCACCGTCGCGCGGGTCGCGTGGGCGTGCTTGTGGACGTTCTGCAGCGCCTCGCGGGCGACCTGCAGGACCGCCAGCTGCTCGGCCTCGCCGAGGCTACCCGGCGGAGCCTGGAAGTCGAGGTCGACGGTCAGCTCGGGGGCGTTGGCGATCCCCTCGGCGACGTCGCGCACGGCGCCCTCGAGGCCGAGCCGGTCGAGTTGCGGTGGCCGCAGCTGGGAGATGAAGGTGCGCACGTCGGCCAGCTCGCGGCGGAGCCGGTCACGGAGATAGCGCAGCTCCGTGCGAGCCGCGGCCGAGTCGGTGTCGAGGACGCGCTCGATGTAGTCGACCTGGAAGATGGCGTTGGAGAGCGCCTGCGCCGGTCCGTCGTGGACCTCGCGGGCCAGCCGCGAACGCTCCGCCTCCTCCGACTGCAGGACGCGCATCTGCAGCGCCGCGGGGAGCCGGCCCTCCTCGGCCGTGCTGGGCTCGGCAGCCTCCCCGCGTTCCAGGAAGAGCCACGCGCTCTCCAGCGTGTGCACGGCGAGCTCGAGCTTCTCCTGGGTGCCCTGGTGTCCGCCGAGGGCCGCCGTCAGCAGGTCGATGCGGCCGGCCAGGGCGGCCCGCTCGCGGTCGGTGGCGGCGTCGCGTCCGACCGGCAACTCGGTTAGGCGATCGCGCATGCCGTGCCATTCGTCGAGGACGCGGCGATGGGCTTCGCGGAACTGCTCGGTCACCACTCGCAGCTGGTTCGCGCTGTAGGCGAGCAGCTGCTTCGCCTCCGCGTAGAGCGACTCGAATGGGGTCCCCGGCGTCGGGCTCGCGCCCGCGGTATCCATCCGCGGCAGTATAGGTCTTCACTCCGGGCCTCCAGGCCGGGTGACCGGCCGCAGATGCAGGGCCGCCAGCAGCACGGCGACGAGGAGCCCGGCGAGAGGTAGAGGCGCGAAGCGCGCCTCGATGAGGCCGTATGCGGCGGCCCGCGCGGCGGGGGCCCGGGCCCGCGGCTGTGCGGGCGCCGGCAGCGGGGCCAGCAGGAGTGGCAGGGCGAAGACGAGGTAGGTGTACCAGACGGTCGTCGCCAGCAGCGGCGAGACCCCCAGCGCGACCCAGAATCCGAGCGACTCCACCCCGGAAGCGCCGGCCCGGCGGACCGCGCGTCGCGTGCACCAGCCGGCCCAGAGCGTGGCGCCCAGTGCCAGGGCGGGGACGACGTAGCGGCCCGGGCTTCCCGCCAGGACCGCCGGCACGACGTTGAACGTGCCGGCTGGGACGCCGGCGCCGACGCCGCCCAGTACCGCCGCATAGTCGATCCACGCGCCGCCCAGCCAGGGCGCCGTGGCGACCACCGAAAGCGCCCCGACGGCCGTGGCCACGGCCACGAGGCGCCACCGGCCGTCGACCAGGAGGAAGACGAGGACGAGGATCGGCAGGAGCTTGAGGCCGACCCCGGCGGCCAGGAGGGTGCCCCCGGCGACGGTCCTCTCCCGCAGTCGCCAGGACGCCGCGAGCAGCACCACGGAAGCGAGGTTGAGGTTACCGAGTGGCACCTCGAGGAGGAGTGGAAGATAGGCGATCCCGGCGGCGACGACCCACGGCCGCGCGGCCCGGTCGTGGCCGCGGGCGAACGAGGCGACCAGCACGAGTGCGAGGGCGCTCAACACGGCGAACCAGACGAGGTGGGCGGTGCTGCGCGGGAGTGCCGCGAGCGGCACGAACCCGAGCGCGACCAACGGTGAGTTGAAGAAGTAGCCCTCGTTTGGCCCAGGCGTGACGGCGCCGAGCCCGACCAGCGGGTAGAGAGGCAGGCCCTGGCGCAGTCGCTCCGCGGCATCGAGGTACGCGTCGAGGTCGTACCCGAAGCCGGCCTCGACGATGGAGCGCGCCCAGAAGGCGGCCGCCACGCTCCCTGCCACGGTCAGCGCGACAAGTCCGGGCAGGGATGCCCGGGAGGGCGTCGGCGATCTGCCGCGACGATCGTCCGGCACGTGAACCATGGCGGCGTCCATGGGACCGGGCCTCATGGCGGCGCGGCGTCGCAGACGATCCGAAACGCGCGCACGCCCGCCGGGGCGTCCGGTAGCTCGCGGAAGCAGGCCGCCGCCAGCTCGCCGGCCGCCGGCGCGAAGCCGGCCGGGTAACGCTCGCCGGCCGACCCCTCGACGATCACCACCGTGGCGCCGAAGGCGCCGGCCAGATCGAGGATGGCCGTCGGGGGCTCGTCGGGCAGGGCGAGTGCGTGGACGCCGAGCCCCTCGCTCAGCCAGACCGGGTGATTCCCGATGACCGTGGCCTGCCCGGGCGCGACGCCCCACGAGGGTGCCACCGAAGCGATCGCCGCCTGGCGTTGCGCCGTGGCGTCGGCCTGGCCCCGCAGGAGCGCGACCTCCAGGAGGGCCACGGGCACCGCCAGCGTCACCGCGGCGAATGGAGCGAGCCAGGCATTCTCACGCCTCCATCTCCGCGCCCGTCGGAGTCGGGCCACGAGCGCATCGAGGCCGAGCAGCGTCGCGATCGCCAGCACGGCGAGCACCGGCCCGGCCGCATGAAGGAAGGTTCCCCAGAGGCTTGAGACGGGGAAGACCAGCGTCGTGACGAAGAAGATGAGCGCGCTGCTGACGAGGAGCGGCCGAAGGGCCGCAAGGCGTGCCAGTCGCGGTTGCGCCCCCAGCGAGAGCAGCCCGAGGAGGCCGGCCGGGAAGCCCGGCACGATCAGCACGTCGAGCAGATTGTGGGCGAAGCCGTCGACACGCAACGCGAGAAGATGGGCGGGCCCTGCCGCCAGGTACCGCGCCAGCGCAGGTCGCTCGGCCCAGGCGAAGACTTCCTGCGTGCGCAAGAGCCAGGCGTTCTCCAACGCCTGCCCGAACGTCGGACGTTCGAAGGTCAGCGCCTGCCGCACCAGCCAGGGGGCCACCACCACGACGGCGATCGTCGCCGGCACCACGAGCGCGCGGGTCAAGGAGACCGGGCCGCGCCGCTGCGTCCAGGCGGACACGAGGTAGGCGAGGCCCAGATAGACCGCCTCCTGCCGGGTCAGGTAGGCGAGGCCCACCGCCAGGCCGAGCGCGATGCGCCAGGCGTCACCTCCCGGCCCGGGTCGCAGCGCCCGCGGCATCAGCCACGCGGCGAGGAGCGCCAGGGCAGTGAACGGGGCCGCCGAGTCCGGCGTGACACCCTGCATGAGGAAGATCCCGAGCAGCGCCCCGAGGCTGCCGCTCCCCAGGTCCACGGCCCGGGCGCGCCCCGCGGGGAGCGCCAGCTCCTCCGTTGCGTCGCGTGAGATCGCCCAGATGAGGGGCGCGCAGAGCGCGCCGGCGACGGCCCCGGTGAGCTGGGCTGCGGCGAGCGACGGCCCCATGACGAGCATGGCGCCGGCGGAAAGGAGCGTCGCCACGGGCTGCCAGAGTTCGAATGCCGGGCGCGGGAATGCGAGCGGCGGCGTAGCGTAGCTCCAGATCGCGTCGACGACCAGCCCGTGCCCCTCCGCCAGGTTGCGCGCCGCGGCGACGTAGTAGGCCGCGTCCTCCGGGAAGGGGAACCGGATGAGCGCCGCCACTGCCAGGCGCGCCAGCAGGGCGGCCAGGAAGAGCGCCACGGCGGTCGCGGCTGCGCGGCCGTTCACGGCGACGCCCCGGGGCGACAGGCGGGGCGCGCGTCGTCGGGGTCGAGGCAGACGGCGTAGACGGCGAGCCGGGGCAGGGCGGGCCGCGAACCGGTCTCGCCGGCGCCGCCGGTGCCCGGCGGCGCGGTGCCAGGGAGCGTGTAGAGGGGCCCCGTGAGCCACCGCGGCGGCGGCGTGACCCCCCGGTAGACGTCGCCCAGCGAGGCGACCAGGTGGTCGCGCTCCAGGACCAGCCAGCGGACGTCGTAGGCGCGGGCGACCGCCTCGACGGTGGGCAGCGGGTCGTCCGGCGTCACCACGCCTCCGAGGCCGGTGTAGTAGCGGTAGCCGCCGGCGTCGGGGCTCATGAGGCGGTCGCCGGCGCCCGCCACGCCGCCCAGGAAGATCGCCGCCGCTCGCCGCCCGTCGGCCTCCATCCGCCAGTCCCCCTGCAGACGCCAGGTCGCGATCGCGCCGCCGCACCAGGCGACCGCCACGGCCATGAGGGCGAAGTTGCGGGCCGCCCGCTCCGGATCCCAGTGTGGACGCCGGCGGGCGACCCAGGCGACCACGATGGCGACCCCCTCGATGGCCGCCACGTAGGCGTGCGGGGCGAGCGCGACCGCCGAGTGGAGGAAGGTCCCGTAGCGCACGTGGACGGCGAAGAGCAGGCCGGAGAAGGCGAGCAGAGTCGCGCCGTAGACCGCCCACGGCCGGAAGGTCGTCTCCCGCCGCCGCACCCCGGCTCCCAGCAGGGCGAGCGGAGCGAGGTAGAGCAGCAGCGGGACGGCCGCCAGGATGACCGCCGCCCAGGCGAGCCCTTCCAGGCGGCTGGTCAGGAGCGAGGCCGGGCCCTGCGCCAGGAAGCTGCCGAGCGTCGTCTCGCCGGTGACGCTGTACAGCTCGCGGTAGGTCGTGATCCAGAGGATTCGACCGCTCTGGGCTGACGGAGAGAGAGAGCCGAAGACCGCCAGCTGGCGAGCGTACCAGGGGCCCGTCGCCGCCAGGAAGAGGAGCCCGCTGGCGACCGCTGCCTGCACCGTGATGCGCGGGGGCGTCGCCCCGCCGGCCCCGGCCCGCCAGCGCCGCCACCGCTCCCACGCGAAGGCGAGGGCGAACGGCGCCGCCAGCAGGACACCGTCGTTGCGCGAGAGCGTTGCCAGGCCGACCGCCAACCCACCCAGGGCGAAGGCCCGGCGGTCGCCGCGGATGCCGCGGGCGCAGAGCCAGAGTGCCAGCGCCCCGAGCGGCATGAAGAGACCGAAGTTGTCGGGCTGCGAGAGGAACGGGGACGCGGCACCCGGCACCGCACCCAGGAGCCCGGCCGCCGCGGCGCGTTCGCGGCGCAGACCCGCGTCGCGCGCGATCGCCCACGTGAGCGGCGCGCTCGCCGCCCCGACCAGGGCGAAGGGGAGGAGCCAGGCCCACGCCGTCTCGCCCAGCAGCGCCAGGAAGGGAACCTGGATCAGCGACGCGAGCGGCATCCAGTGGGCGTTGGAGGGGACCGGCAGGTGCGGATCGGCCGGCAGGCGGCCGCCCACGTCGACGAAGTTCCAGATGAAGTCGACGGAAAGCCCACGACCCTCGTGGAGGGCGTGGGCGACCGCGACGTAGTAGTACGAATCGGGATAGGCGGGGTCGGGAAAGAGGAGCCCGGTGGCCACGCGCACCGCGAAGGCGATGACGTAGCACAGCAGCGCCACGCGCACGGCCGGCAGTCTAGCATCGGGTATCCGGCCTGAACCCGGTACCAAGCGGCCATCCGCCGGCCCGGACCACCGCGGTACGCTGTCGCGCATGGCGGTCGCGGAGCCTCCCGTTCCCGGCAACGAGCAGCCGGTCGGCCTTGCCCGCTGGCCGGGCGTCCGCGCCTTCCGCTCGCCCCGCTTCCGGATCGTGCTCGCCGGCGTCCTGTGGGCCGCGGGCGCGGCGGTCATCGTGTCGTTTCTGGCACGCCAGGCCGCCGACCCGGCCGGCCAGTACGGAGTCGACTTCGCCGACTACCGGACCGCCAGCCTGCGGATGCTGGAGGGCCGCTCTCCCTATGCGCCGGAGATGCTGGTCGCGCCGGTGCCGGCCCACGGCCTCGACCGCTATCGCTACCCGCCGCCGTTCGCCCAGCTGCTCACGCCGCTGGCGGTGCAGGCGCCAGCGCTAGGCGTCACTCTCTGGGCGGCGGTGCAGGCGTTCCTCGTGCTGGCCGCGACCTGGATCGCCGGTGGGGTCGGCGGCGGTCGCCCGACCCTCGAACGCTTCCTCTGGAGCGGCGTCGCGGCGACCTTCTACCTGCCCGTCTTCGACACCCTGTGGAAGGGCAACGTCGACGGACTGCTGGCGTTCCTGGTCGCCCTGGTCCTGCGGGGCGGCATGGCAGGCGGTGCCGCCATCGCTGCTGCAGGGTGGCTCAAGGTGAGTCCGACGGTACTGCTCGCGGCCGGCGCCCGCGGTGGCCACCGATTCCTCGCCGGCGTCGCTCTCGCCACGGGGGTCATCTTGGTCCCCAGCCTGCTCCTGGTTCCCGGCGCCTGGGCCGACTACGCTCGCGTCCTGCCGAACCTCATGGCCGGCCCTGCAATCGACCCCGTCAACCTCGCGCCCGCGAGTCTGCTCGCGACCGCGGGCGCCGATCCGCGGATCGTCGACGCCGTTCGCGGGCTGACGGTCACGGCCGGGCTGGCGGCCGCCGGCCTCGCGCTGTGGCTGGCTGGCGGGCCCGCGGGCTGGCGGGGGGCGGTCGTGTGCGCGGTGGTCGCGGTCTTGCTCCTGCCCGCCGCACTCTGGTACCACTACCTGGTGCTGCTGCTGCCGATCGCTGCGCTGGCCTGGCCCGCGGCCGGGACGATCCGGCGGGTGGGACTGATGGCCGGGCTGGGTGCGATCCCGGTCGGCCTGGCGTTCCTGCCCCTGGCGGATGTTGGCGCAGTGGTCGCGATCGCGAGCGCCGTCGGGGCACTCTGGCCCGGGCGCGCCGTCGCGCTCCGGTCCAAGCGGACCGCATGATCAGCGCCGGGCTGGCCGTGCGCTTCGCTCCCGGGACTCGAGGCGGCTGGTGGATGCCTTCCGCGGGGAGTGCCGTCGGCCATGGGCTCGGACTCGCCGGTCTGATCCGCTCCTCCAGCACGATGGCGGCCTCGGCTACGATGTCCGTGTGCGCGTGGGACGACCCTGACTGCAGGGGCGATCGGCGTCCGCCCGGCCACCCGAAGGTCCCGCCGTCCGCAGTACGAGTCGGCGATTTCGCCGCGGGCCTTCCACGGGGATTCTGGACCCGCGGCTGTGATCGTCCGGCCTGCTACGCTTCGTCCGCCCGTTCGCGCGCAAGGAGGGAGGATCGTCCGTGTCGGCGACAAGAGAGAACTGGCACGAGCACGCCAACGCCGCCGTCCGGCTGGAGCCCGGCAGCCCGGCCTGGACCGAGTGGGTCAAGGACTACTACCGCGAGGTCGAGACGTACGACTGGGTCGACGTCGCCGATCATCTGCGCGGCCCGGAGGCCCTCTTCCATCGCAACCGCGCCCGTCTCGTTCGCAAGCTGGTGACGCGCCACGCGCTTCCCGGTCGCCCGATCCTCGACGCGGGCTGTGGAACGGGGCTGAACCTGCGGCACCTGCCACCGGATTCGGCTGGTCTTGACATCAACCCACGCAACATCGCGCTGGTGCGCGAGCGCCTGCCGGAGCGACGGGCCGTGCTGGGCGATCTCGAGGCGATGCCGTTCGAGGACGGGAGTTTCGGCACCGTCCTCTGCACCGAGGTGCTGGAGCACCTGCCGAAACCCGAGCGTGCTCTGGCCGAGATCCGCCGGGTTCTTGAGCCCGGTGGCATCCTGCTCGGGTCGGTACCGGCGCGCTCGTGGATCTGGAAGCTGCGGTTCCTCTCCAGCACCTGCCCGCGTGACGAGCCCTTCCACAACGAGTACACGCCGTCGGAGGTGCGGCGGCTGCTGGCGGACTTCACCGTCCTCCGAGTCACCTACTCGCTGCTTCGCTTCAACGTCGTCTTCGTCGCCCGCAAGGCGGTGGTCTGACCCGGCCCCGTCGCGCCCATCGCCCACTTTGGCCTGCCGCGGGCACCTCGCCGGCGCTCCCGGCGCTGGTCGCGCGGGGCTCCCGGACCCGGCGCGGTGAGCGGCCTCCCGCGTGTCGGATCGACCCGGCCTCCGGCCGTGCCCCACGACCGTGTGA
>MGMJ01000118.1:0-22442 GCA_001794945.1 Chloroflexi bacterium GWC2_73_18 | reverse complement strand
GGCCGTGCCCCACGACCGTGTGATCGTGACGCGCGGCGAGGTTGGCCCTGCCTGATAGCATCGCCGCGATGTCTGACCCGGACGTGCCCTCCGCCTCGCCGGCGAGCCTGACGATCGTCCTCCCCGCCTTCGACGAGGAGGCGCGGTTGGGGCAGGCGCTCGACGAGCTCTTCGGCTACCTGCGCCGGCGCGGGCCGGCACGGGAGGGCGGCGCGCCGTCTGAGGATCTGGGCGAAGCCTGGGATGTCCTCGTCGTCGACGACGGGAGCAGCGACGGTACGGCCGCGCTCGTCGAGGCGCGCGGCGAGTACCGCGAGCCGTGGCCCGGCCGCGTCGACGAGACACCGCCTCTCCGCCTGCTGCGCATCCCTCACGGCGGCAAGGGGGCCGCCGTCCGCGCCGGGATGCTCGCCGCCTCGGCCGACCTGCTCGTCTTCGCCGACGCCGACATGGCGACGCCGCCCGACCAGCTCCCCTTCCTGACGCGCGCGCTAGCCTCGGCCGACATCGCCCTCGGCAGCCGCATCCAGCCGGACGGATCGGACCGCCGCGCCAGCCAGCCGCTTTTCCGCCGTCTCCTGGGGCAGGCCTTCCACGGGCTCGCCGCCGCCTGGGTGACGGGGCATGTCCCCGACACCCAGTGCGGCTTCAAGGGCTTCCGTCGCGAGGCCGCCCACGACCTCTTCGCCCGCCAGCGGCTCGGCAGCATCGTCTTCGACGCCGAGCTGATCTACCTCGCCCGCCGGCGCGGCTACCGGCTCGCCAGCGTGCCGGTGCAGTGGAGCGACAAGCGCGGCTCGCGCATGCGCGTCCGGCCGGGGCTGGCCCTGCGCGTCGCCTGGGACCTCTTCCGTATCCCGCTGCTCCACCGCGGCGTTCGGCGGGGCACCGCCTCGGCGCCGGCTCAGGGCACGAAGTAGCCGCCGAAGCCCAGCAGCGCGAAGAGCCCGAGCAGGCCGGCCGAGAGGGCCGGCCAGGCGCGCCGGAAGAGCACGTTGCGGCGTCGCGCCAGGATCCAGGCGTAGGGGAAGGCGAGCATCACGTAGCGTCCCACCGACTCGAGCAGCCCGCTCCCGAAGACCGCCCCCACGTAGAGGATTGGGACGAGCGCGTACTCCAGTCGCATCCGGTCGGGGCGCATGTACACGAGCAAGAAGACGGCGACGCCCAGGATGACGAGGAGGAGGACGAGCGTCGGCGAGAGGACGCTCCCCAGGTTCTGCCCGGGCGGTGCGGCGCCGACTCCCGCCCGGCCCCAGGCGATCTGCGCCTCGAGATAGGCGCGCGGCTCGCCGGTGAGCGCGGCGACGTAGGCGAAGAAGCCGAGCGTGGCCGCCGGCGCGGCGAGGAGCCAGGCGAGCGAGGCGCGAAGGCGCCAGCCGTCCTGCCGCAGGAAGAGGATCGCCAGGGGCACCACGAGCAGGATCCCCTGCAACCGGGTCAGGGCGGCGAGGGCGAGAAGGATCCCGGCGATGCCGCGGCGGCCGCGCTCCGCGGCCAGGAAGGCGCCGAGCGAGAGCGCCAGGAAGAGGCTCTCGGCGTAGGCCATGGAGAAGACCGCGGCGAAGGGGAAGACGGCCAGGAGCGCCGCCGCGTCGGCCGAGCGGCGCCCCAGGTAGGGTCGCCCGAGCCGCTCGAGGAGGACCAGGGCGGCGGCGAAGGCGGCGTTCGAGACGAGGACCGCCACCAGCCCGACCCAGGCCGGCCAGGGGAGCGAGAGGAACGCCACGAGGAGCGGGTAGAGCGGCAGGAAGGCATAGTCGTGGTAGGCGCCCGTGAGCGGGGCGGCGTGGTAGCCGTCGCGCACGATGGCCAGGTACCACCAGCCGTCCCAGCTCGTCAGGCTGCGCAGGACCGGCGCCGCATCGCCGCTGGTGAGGGCGGGGTTGCGGACGACCAGGTGCTCCGCCGCCAAAGCGGCGGCCAGGACGATCGCGCGCGAGGCAACGAAGGCGCCGGCCAGGACCGCGACGTCACGACGCACCGGCGTCCTCCGGCTCGGCGCGTCCGGCCGCCCAGGCGATGATCGCCGAGGCCAGCGCGAAGGTGATCGGGTTGGCGATCCCGAAGAGCACGAAGGCGAACGCGTACCAGCGCCAGGTGCGTGGCCCGAGCGTCGCCGCCATGGCCACGAGCGCCACGCAGGCATACTGGAGCCAGGCGACCGGCCAAGCGGCGACGGCGACGACCGTCGCCCGAGCGAACGACACGCGCGGCGGGTCCCGACGCGCCGACCAGGCGATCAGGGCGGCACCGCCGAGCAGGAGCGCGTAGGACCACGGCGACGGGAACAGCCCGCTCGGCGCCAGGTTGAAGCCGCGCCCGGCGACCTCCTCGATGCGCCGGAACGAGGCGGACAGGAAGTCACCGTAGATGCTGGCGCCCATGAACGGCAGGCTAGCCACCACGAGCAGGGCGCCGACGGCCGCCGCCCCGAGCAGCGCGCGGACCTCGCCCCGCGCCAGCGTGCGTACCAGGGCGAGCCCGGGGAAGAGCTTGAGCGCAGCCGCCAGGCCGAGCCCGAGGCCTCCCGGGATAGGGCGATCGAGCCGCTCCGCCCACCAGGCGAACGCGATTCCCAGGGAGACGATCCCCATCTGATCGCCGAGCGCCGCTACGGTGATCGCGGGCGCGAACCCGACCGTCGCCAGCAGTGCCAGGAGCCCGCCCCCTGCCGGGCCGAGCCGTTCGCGCACGGCCGCCGGCAGCGTGCGCACCACCAGGGCGAGCGCCGCCGCGACGGCGCCCAGGTTGAGCAGGCTCCAGGCGACGGGGTAGGCGGCGAGCTGGCCGCCCAGCAGCGCCGCGTACGGCGGCGGGGTGTAGTAGATCGGGAAGGCGGCGGGCGCATGGGGGAGCGGGACAAGGTAGATCGGCTGCCCGGTCAGCGAGCGCTCCAGCGCCCAGGCGTAGTTACGCAGGTGGAAACCGAGCCAGTCGGGCGCGGTCAGGTCGCCCAGGACGAGCAGGGCGGAGACGACGGCCACGGCCGCCACGATGAAGCGGTCGTTCGCCAGCGTGCGGATCCCCCAGATCCGCCGGACGCCGTGCAGGGACGTCGGGGCGGGGAGGGTGCCCGGCGTCATCCGAGGTCGCCGCCGGTCCCGTTCCCGGCCGTGAGTCCGGCTAGCGGACGAGGAACCGGTCGAGCGAGACGTCGGTTCCGCCGGAGGCCGCCTGCCGGTCGCCAAGGATCTCGATCCGCAGGGTGTGCACCCCGTCGTTCAGCGTCGCCGAGCTGAAGATCTTCGTCTTGTAGGCGTTCGATGCGCTGTAGAGGTCGACGATGCCCCTGCTCGCCCCGTCGAGGATGACCTGCGCCTTCCCTGACGTCGGCGTCTTGGTGGCGTACCAGTCGATCCCGGTCCCCCGGAAGGTGATGCGATAGGCAGGCTTGGAACTCGTGTCGCCGGCCTTGAGATGGGTCGTCACGTCGTACGAGCCGCCGCTCGCCTGGGCGGCGGAGACGCGGGCGAAGCGGTCGCGGACGGCCGCGTTGTCCTCCTCGTAGGAAACGGCGCCCACCTTGAAGGCATCGACGTATGCCCACCGATCGCTCGAGGCGGCGGGCCTGGTTCCCTTGACGCGCACCTCTACGGTGTGCTTCGCGTTGGCGAGGCCGGACCTGCTCCAGACGGCGACCTTCCACTGGTTGGCCGCGTTGTAGAAGCTGACTGACCCGGTCGACAGAGCGCCGTCCAGCCAGACCTCCGCGTACCCGCCGTCCGGCGCGCGATGGCCGAGCAGTGTCACGTTCGTGCCGGTGAAGGTGAACGTGGTGCGCGCGTCGGTCGTCCTCGAGGCGCCATAGGCGCCGCCGTTCGCCGCGGCGTTGGTGTCCCGGTCCCACAGCTCGACCAGCGCTACGGAGGTATTCTCGACCACCAGTCCCGTGCGCACCGTCCAGCTCGCCGGCACGAGCGGATTGCCGGTGAGGTCCTGGATCCCGCTCGTCAGCGAGAGCGTGTACCACTGACCGGGCACCAGCGCGCTCGACGGCTTGAAGGTGGCGCTCGTCGTGGCCGTGGAGCTCGACGGCGTCACCGTCCCGGCGATCGCCGTGGCGGTCCCGGCGATCCTCATCTTGAAGGTCGTGGTCGAGACGAACTCCACCTTCTCGGAGAAGGTGACCTTGAAGCCGCCGTTGACTGGGGCGGCGCTCTTCGGGCTCATCGTCTTGACCCACGGGCGGTCCCTGTAGGTCCCGAACGAACGCGTCTCCGAGGTCGACACGACGATGCCCGCCGCGTTGAGCGCCTTTGCCCGCCAGTACCAGGTCGTCTCCGCGGTGTACTGCCGCGTCGGCGCCCAGGAGGTCATGACCGTCGTCTGGCTCTCGAAGATCGTCGAGAACGACGATGACGCGCTCGACTCGAATCGGTACTGCGGCACGCCGCTGACAGCGCTCCACTGGAAGAGCAGGTTGTCGTTGGCGAAGTTCCAGCCGTCGCTCGGCGAGAGGAGCGCCGGCGCCTTCGGTTGGAGGATGAACGTCCGGCCGTCCGACCACGGACCGGCCCGACCGTCCGCGTCGAGGCGCCGCAGCCGCCAGGCGTAGGTGTCGGCGGGCAGGGCGTTCGTCGGCGCCCAGGCTGCGGTCTTTGTCTGCGCCAGCAGGACGCGGTTGGAGGAGGAGAAGAGCAGGTCGCCGTTCTTGTACGCCTCGATCTCGTAGCGCGCCGCATACGCCTGGGGTGTCCAGCGGAAGGCAGGCAGCCCGGTCACGGTCGCCCCGTCCGCCGGCGCCACGAGGATCACCTCGGGCGAGGCCTTGGTCAGGGAACGGATGGCGCTGTAGGTGAGCGTGTTCCCCGTTCCGTCGACCGCCTGGACGCGCCAGTACAGCGGCCCCTCCGGGTAGGTGAGGCCGAAGGGAGTGTAGGTCGTCTGGTCGACCGTCTGGTTGTCGAGGGTGGAGGCGAAATCGGCGACCGTCGAGACCTGGATGTGATACGACCTCGCCTCCTGGGTCACGGGGTTCGCCAGGTCGCCGTTCGTATCGAGGTAGTCGCGCCAGCGGAAGACGACCTGGTCGGCCACGCTGGCGTCGTCCGCCGGAGCGGTGAGCTCGACCGCCGCCGAACGCTTCTGGAATGCATATGCCCTCGGGAAGACCGAGCTGTCATACGCTCCGCAGGGGCTCGTCTGGCCCTGGGTGCAGGGCCGCACGAACCAGTAGTAGGCCTGCCCGGCCTGGTTGTCGAGGTAGGACTCGCGCGGCGTCAGGGTGGTGTGGATCGTCCAGTAGCGCCGGTAGATGTTGGTGAAGTCGGCGTCCAGCGAGACGTAGACGATGTAGCCTCCCGCCCTGCTCACCGAGTCCCAGCTGAGCGTCGGCGTGTCGGGGAGCTTGGCGCAGACCTGCAACGGGGTGCACTTGACCGGGCTGTCGTAGGACGCCTCGTTCAAGTCCAGGATGGTGAACGTCTGCTGGGCGCCGAGCCCGATGACCGCGTTCGAGGCGTCGTAGGCCTCGACGTACCAGAAGTACGTCGCCGGCGAGAGGGTGAGGGCCTGGTAGGTGAAGCCGGCGAAGCGGAGCTGGGTCGTGCCGCTCAGGTAGTTCTCCACGCCCGTGCCGTCCACGCCGTACTTGACCCGGTAGTAGGAGGCGCCGGTCACCGGCCTCCAGGTCATCGCCGGCATGCGCTGGCTGGTCGCACCATCGGCCGGGGTCAGCGGGTCGGGCGCGGCGTAGGTCGTGCCCGGCGCGATCAGGTTGAAGGTCCACCAGTCGCTCATCGCCGGGATCAGCCCCAGCCGGTTGTTGGCGTCGATCGTCTGGACGTACCAGGAGAACGGGCTGTCGGCCGGGTTGAGGGTGCCGGTCGGGGTGTACGAGGTGGCGTAGGTGTCGGCGGTGACGGCCGTCGCTCCGCCTGACTTCTTGATGGTGACGCGGTACTTGCCCTGACCCGGCACGAAGTTCCACTTGAGGACCGGCGTCGCGACCGGCGCCCCTTCCGACGGCGCTGTGAGCGTCGGGATGTCCGGCCGGTAGAGGAACGAGAAGACGTCGCTCGAGCTGACGTTCGACCAGAGCCCCAGCGCGGGAGTGCCCGTGTCGACCTTATTGGGCGCGTCGATGCCGCGGACGCGCCAGTAGTACACGCTCCCGATCTGCGGCGCGACGCCGCAGGTACCCGGCTCGCCGCCGGTCTGGATGGGGGCGTACGGGGTGAACTCGGTGTGGTTCGTGTAGCAGACCTGGTACGTGGCCGGCGAGAAGTTGGAGTCGGTGCCGACGCTCAGCTCGTAGTAGGCGGCGTGGTCGACCGGCGTCCACGAGAAGGTCGGCGTGCTGACCAGGTAGTTGCCGTCGGTCGGGGTGAGGAGCGTCGGCCGATCGGGCCAGCCGCGGGTGAACTGCCACTCCGCCGACCAGCCGCCGTTGTTCGGCGTCGACTTGGCGTCGCGGGCACGGACCCGCCAGAAGAACGAGCCGTTGTTGAGCCCGGAGGGCGGCGAGTAGCGCGTCCCCTTGACGAAGGCGTCGACCTTGACGTTGTTGGCCCAGTCGCCGTTGGGGCTTACCTGGATCTCGTAGGTCGCCGCGCCAACGACCGGACTCCAGCTCAAGACGACTTCCTCGATCGAGCTGAGCGTGGTGTTGGGCGGCCCCAGCAGCGTCGGCACGACCGGCCAACCGATCGAGTAGCTCCGGGTCGCCGACCACTCGCTGTTGATGGCGGCCGGCGAGATACCCTGGACCCGCCAGTAGAAGGTCTGCCCGATCGTCTGCGGCTCGGTCAGCGTGTACGAGGTGTTGGCCGTGGCGTAGGAACTGGCGCCGATGAAGTCGGCGGCATCGTCGATCTGCAGGACGTACGAATTCGCGCCGGGGAGGGGCTGCCAGCTGAAGAGGAGCGGATCGTTGGGGTAGACGAGCGTCGCCCCGTCGGCCGGCGAGACGGGCGCCGGGGAGGCGTTCCAGTCCTTGTCGAAACTCGAGCTCCCCCAGGGACCGAGGTTGCCGCTGACGTCCATCCCGGCGACGCGCCAGTAGAGCGTACCGAGCGGCAGGTCGGTGGGCGGAGTCGCCCTACGGTCGTAGGTGTCGACGTTGTAGCTGAACGTGCTGAAGTTCGAGACGGCGGAGACCTGGACGCGGTACTTCGTCGCGCCGGTCACCGCGTCCCAGGAGAGGACCGGGTTCGCGCTCACCGTCGCGCCCGGGTCGGGCGACAGCAGGTTGGGCGCGTCGGTCGGGGCCGCGGCGAGTGCGGAAACGGGGAGGATCCCGCTGACGAGGAGAGCGGCAAGGAGGACGGCGCCGAGGCGGCCCCGCGGACGATTCGACATGGGAGACCCCTGTGCGCGAGTTCGGCCGAAGGCTACATTGGCCTGCCGATGGCCGCAAGTGCGCCGGGTCCACCCGCTCGTCGGCGGCGAGTGGTACGAAGGAGGCAGCGCCCCCTGCGCGGTCAGGTCGCCGCCACGGCCGGGACGATCGGCTGGCGCGGATCGGTAAGCCGGGGGGCGCGGTGCACGCGCCGTGCCAACGTGGCGGCGCGCGGGCGGGGTCGCCAACGCGCACCATACGGGGA
This sequence comes from Chloroflexi bacterium GWC2_73_18, assembly GCA_001794945.1. Taxonomy (GTDB): domain Bacteria; phylum Chloroflexota; class Limnocylindria; order Limnocylindrales; family CSP1-4; genus GWC2-73-18. The sequence continues at coordinate 14,895 of MGMJ01000118.1, read as the reverse complement.
TGCGACCGGCGAACGCGATATGGGTCGTCCTGCCCACCTACGACGAGCGCGAGAACCTCGGCTCGATCGTGCCCGCCATCCTGGCCGAACTGCCCGAGGCGACGTTGCTCGTGGTGGACGACGCCTCGCCGGACGGGACCGGCGAGCTGGCCGACGCGATGGCGGCGGCCGATCCGCGCGTGCGGGTCCTCCACCGCGCCGGCAAGGAAGGGCTGGCGCGAGCCTACGCCGACGGTTTCGCCGCGGCGCTCGCCGGCGGGGCGGGGGTGGTGGTCCAGATGGACGCCGACTGGTCGCACCATCCCCGTTACCTGCGTTCCCTGGTCGAGGCGATCGGCGGCGGGGCCGACCTCGTCCTCGGGTCGCGCTACGTCCGCGGCGGGGGGACGCGCAACTGGCCGCTCCGCCGGCGCCTGGTCTCGCGCGGCGGGAACCTGTACGCCCAGCTCGTCCTGTGGCTCTCTTACCGTGACCTGACCGGCGGCTTCAAGGCATGGCGCGCCGGACTCCTCCGCCAGGTCGAGCCGTCGAGCGTGCGCATCTCGGGTTACGTCTTCCAGGTCGAGCTGACGCACCGCGCGCACCTCGCCGGGGCACGGATCCGGGAGATGCCGATCCTCTTCGAGGAGCGCCGCGCCGGCGTCTCCAAGATGTCGGGCGGGATCTTCGTCGAGGCGGCGCGCCAGGTCCTGCGTCTCCGGCTGGCGACGTTCCGCTGGAAACGACGCGGCCGGCTGCGGGTCGACTGACCCGGTCCGCCGCGGGCCCCGTGCTATCCTCGCGCGGCACCGTGACCGCGCCCGCTCCGATCCCCCTCCGCAGCGTCCCCGCCGATGACGCCTGCCCGTTCGTGGCCCTGCCGCGGCCCTTCGCCTCGATCCCGCGCGAGGAGTGGCAGCGGCTGCACGCGCTGACGCCGGCCGCCACCCCGTTCTCGCGCTGGACCTTCCACCGGGCCTGGTGGGACGGCTACGGCGGCTCGGCCCACGAGCAGTACCTCGCGGTCGTGGCGCGCGACGACCCCGAGCGCCTGCGCGGGATCGTGCCGCTGATGCACCGCCACGAGGTCGAGGCGACCGACTCGCTCACCGCCTCGACGCTGCGCCACGGGCCGGGCGCGCCGCTCACCGGCGTCCCGCCGACCGCCAAGGCGGTCTTCTTCGCCGCCTCCTACCACGCCGACTACGCGACCGTGTTGTCCGCCCCGGACGACCTGCCTGGAGTCGCGCGCGCCGCCGTGGCGACGCTCGCCGACCCGCCCGACCCAGGCCACGGCTCCGAGCCCTGGGAGATCGTCGACCTGCGTCGCCTGCGCGCGGACGACCCGGCCACCGCCGCGCTCGCGTCGGCCTTCCGGGCCGTCGTGGACGACGCCGGCTGGTGTTTCCTGCGCGAGCGGGAGGACGTCTGCCCGACCGTCGAGCTCCCGGAGGGGGCCGATTGGGACGGCTTCCTGGCGGCCCTCGGCAAGAAGGAACGCCACGAGGTTCGGCGCAAGCTCCGCCGCGCCGAAGCCGCGGGCGAGGTCCGTCTCGCGTTCGTCGCCGACCCGGCGGCCGCGGTCGACGGCTTCATCGCCCTCCACCAGGCGCGCTGGGGCGCCGACGGACTCTTCCCGGACAGCGAGGGCGGGCGTCGCTCGCGACGCTTCCTGGAGTCCCTCGCCGCGCTGGAGGGGCCGGGCGGGGCGCTCGAGATCGGTTTCGTGACGGTCGGCGGACGGCGCGTCGCCGCGGTCGCCGGCTTCGACGACGGGACGACGATCAGCTACTACAACGCGGGCGGCGACCCGGCGGCCCGCGACCTCTCGCCGGGCGTCCTCGCCGTCTCCCTCTACCTGCAGGCGGCGCTGGCGCGCGGCCGTCGGGCCTTCGACTTCCTGCGCGGCCAGGAGCCCTACAAGTACGAGTGGGGCGCCCGCGACGTGCCGGTCGACCGGCTCCTCGTGTGGCGGACGGTGGGTCAGGGCCCGGACGGCGGGGGCGACGGGCGATGACGGCCCTGCTGGAGCCCTGCTTCGAGCGGACCGAGCGGGCGCCGCTGCCCGACGGCGGCCGCATCCGCGTCGTCGAGCTGCTCGCCACCGGGACCATGGGCGGCGCGCAGGAGCACCTCTATTCGCTGCTCACCAGGCTCGACCGGGCGCGTTACGAGCCCCACGTCGTCTCCCTCTCCGAGGGCTCGACGGTGCGGCGCATCGAGCGGGCCGGCTTCGCGGTGACCGTCATCCAAGAGCCGGACGATGCCGTCGCCGTGCGCGCCGTGGCCGAGCAGCTCCGCGCGCTCCGGCCGGCCGTGCTGCACAGCCACATGTTCCGCGCCGAGGTGGTGGGGACCCGCGCCGCCGTCGCCGTGGCCGACGAAGGCCGGCCGCGGCCATTCGTGGTGAGCACCGTCCACTCGAGCCGGGTGCGCAGCCTCGAGGACCGCGAGACCCTGGCCCGCCTGACGCCGAAGATGGACCACCTGATCGCCGTCTCGCGCGCGATCGCCGACAAGATCGCGGCCGAGGGACGCCGCGGCACGCCCGTCTCGGTCGTCCCCAACGGGGTCGATCTCGACCGGTACAATCACCAGGCGCCCTGCTGCACGCTCCCCGAGGAGTTCGGCTTCGCGCCCGGGACCCCCATCGTGGGCGTCATCGCCCGCCTCGAGCCCGAGAAGGGCCACACCACCCTGCTGCAGGCCTGGCCGGAGGTCCTGCGCGCCGTGCCGGAAGCGCGGCTCCTGATCGTCGGGGAGGGGAGCCGGACCCAGGAGCTCGCGGTCGAAGCGGCCGCCCTCGGGCTGGCCGGCTCGCCTGACGCCCCGCTGGTCGGGTCGCGCGGCATCCCGGCGGACGCGACGGTCGTCTTCACCGGGCGGCGCGACGACATCCCGGCCGTGACCGCTGCCCTGGACGTGGCGGTCCTTCCTTCCTACCGCGAGGCGCAGGGACTCAGCGTCCTCGAGGCGATGGCGCTGCGGCGGCCGATCGTCGCCTCGAACGTGGGCGGCATCCCGGAGATGGTCGAGAACGGGCGGAGCGGTCTGCTCGTCCCGCCGGGCGACCCGGCGGCGCTCGCCGCCGCGATCGTGCGGCTCCTGCGGGATCACCCCCTGGCCGACACGCTGGCCCGGCAGGCCCACGACGTGGTGCGCGAGCGCTTCTGCGTGGAGCTGATGGTGCGCCGCATCGCCGACATCTACGATGCGGGCGCCGCCGCGGTGGCCGCGCTGGCGGCGGTCTGCTCGCGGGCCTCGTAGAGGGCGTTACCCCCGGACCGTTCCCCAGTAGCGCTCGGCGTAACCGTCGATGCCACCCACCGCGGCGATCCGGGCGGCGTAGCCGGTCGCGTCACGGCGCAGCCCCGCCTCGTCGCCGAACAGGCGCGGCACCTGGCTGCCGTAGATCCGGATGCCGGCGAGCTTGCGCTCGATCGTGTCGGTGATGTCGGCGTAGCGCGCCTGGAGGCGGATCCCGGGCGGCAGCCGGAGGGCGCCCTCGGGGAGCGCGGCCGGGCCGTCGAAGCCGTCCCACCAGGCGTACGGGAAGTCCTCGTAGAAGACGATCCGCCCGACCATGTCGGGGGAGGGCATGATCCAGCGCCGCTCCTCGTCGAGGAGCGCCAGCCCGGCCTCCCGGCAGTGCCGGTGGTCGACGTGGTTGCCGACGGCGAGCGGCAGGTAGATCGTCTGCGGCTCGAGACGCAGGATCTCGCGGCGGAGCGCCTCGCAGGGCGCCGGATCGTCATCGCGCGAGGAGCCCAGGAGCTCCTCGTCCGACGAGTAGCCGCGGAAGATCGCGTCGGGCAGGTCCAGCCAGACGACCGACGCCTCGGCGTGGTAGGCGTAGCGTTCGTCCTCGATCCGGCGGATCGCCGTGGCGTCCGAGCCGCTCAGGTCGAGCGGCTCGAGGCTGCCCTGCTGCGGGACGGCGTCGGCGACCGGGCGCGCCTCGGATGCGGCGTTGTAGATGTTGGCGTTGCGGTACCACGAGGCACGCTGCCAGAAGGACCGCGCGGCCGCCGAGGCGACCGCCTGCGTCATCTCCAGCCGCTCGGGCGTGGCCGCCCACGCCGGCACCAGGTGCCGCTCGTCGATATCCGCCGGGACGTTGTCGCGGCGGAACGCCTCGGTGTTCGGCCAGAGCGCCTTGCTCCCGAAGCCGAGCGCCGTCCGCTGGTACTCGGTCATCGTCGACTCGGGGCCGCCGCTGAAGACGGTGACGATGGCGACGTTCTGGCCGAGCTCGCGCAGCGAGTGGATCAGGCCGCCGCAGGAGAGGGCGACGTCGTCGGGATGGGGGGCGACGAAGACGTGGGTCACGAGCGAGGAGGATAGCATCGCCGCCTCGACGCGCGGCGATGCCTCAGCGCTCGAAGCCATGGCGCCCGACGAGCGGGACGAAGACGACCGGCTCGAGCGTCGTCTCGATCAGCCGCTTGCCGCGGCGCTCGAGGAGCCGCAGCTCCTGCTGACCCCGCGAGCCGACGGGGATGACCAGCCGCCCGCCGTCCTCGAGCTGGGCCAGGAGCGCGTCCGGCACGTCGGGCGCGGCCGCCGTCACCACGATGCCGCGGTACGGCGCGCGGGGCGGCCAGCCGCGGCTCCCGTCGCCGACGACGACCTCGACGGCATAACCGAGCGACCCCAGCCGTGCCCGCGCTGCGCGGGCCAGCTCGGGGTGCCGTTCGACCGAGACGACATGCGCCCCGAGCTCGGCAAGGACGGCCGCCTGGTAGCCCGAGCCGGTTCCCACCTCGAGCACCGCGGCGCCGACGCCGACCCGCAGCGCCTCGGTCATGCGCGCCACGACGTAGGGCTGCGAGATCGTCTGCCCCGCCGCGATGGGGAGGGCGGCGTCGTCGTGGGCGCGATCCTCCCAGCCGGCCGCCACGAAGCGCTCGCGGGGGACCACCGCCATGGCCGCCAGGACCCGCTCGTCGGCGATGCCCCGGGCACGGAGCTGCTCGCGCACCATCAGCGCCCGCACCAGGCCGTACCGATCGGGCGGAGGGCTCTCCCGGATCGGGCCCCCGGTCTCCCGCTCCCGGCCGCCGCTCATCGCTCCCCCGCTCCGGACACGCGGTCAGCATACGCCGGGAGGACGGACCGGGCGATGCCGGCCGAGCGAGAGGGTCGGCGCGCCTTACGGGCTCGCTGACGGCGTCGGGCTCGGGCTCGTGGCAGGCGTCGGGCTGGCGGCCGCAGGGCTGCCGCTCGCGCTCGGCGCCGGTGATGCCGACGCGCTCGGCGACGGCGCCGTCGTCGGCGACGGGCTCGGCGAGGCGCTCGCTACCGGCGTCGGGCTCGGGCTGGGCGTGGTGGTGAGGAGGCCGCCGTGCCCGAGGAAGACCGCGTTGAGGAAGATCGCCACGAAGACCGCGGTCACGAGCAGGACGAACCACTTCGTCCAGGGGTCGTCGATGTAGGGCACCTGCTCCGCGCCGCCCGGGGCCGAGGGCGCCGCCTGCGGTGGGCGGCCGAGCATGTCGGGGCGGAGCGACGGTGTCTGCTGGTCCTGCTCGCTCATGCGGTCGGGCGCCTCCTGGCGAGGGGGGTGTGGCGGCGCGGGCCAGTGTAGCGAAGCGCGCCGGTCACGCGTCGCGCACGGCCGGCACCAGCAGGCCGACCACCCCGGCCGCGACGGTGAACGCGCCGAAGAGCGCGAAGACGCCAGTCACCCCGATGATGGTCGCGAGCCAGCCCGAGACGCCCATGGCGAGCGTGATCGCCCCGAAAACGACGCTGAAGCGAAAGCCCACGACCCGGCCGATCAACACCTCGGGCGTCCGTTCCTGGAAGAGCGTTTGGGTGGGGATGACGAAGGCCATGTTGCCGACGCCGACCCCGAACATGAGCGCGAGCGCCGCCAGCACGTTGCCGGTGGCGGCGAGCGCCACCGTGCAGAGTCCCATCGCCACGTACCCGGTCACCACGAGGCGGCCCTTGCGGACGCGGGCGCCGAGCAGGCCGATGGCGAAGCCGCCCACCAGGTTGCCCAGGCCGATCGCTCCGTCGAGCGCGGCGTAGTTGGCCGGGTAGGCGATGAGCCGTCCGTCGAGGACGTCCCTGGCGTAGACGACGGTCAGGGCGAGCGTCGCTCCCACGGAGAGCTGGCCGACCACCGAGATGAGCGTGTTGGCGAAGAGCGCCCGCTCTCCGCGCAGGAAGCGCCAGCCGCCGGCGAGGTCCTCGCGGAAGCGCCGCCATGCCGCGCCCGGTCCGCCCGCCGCCGCCCCGCCCGTCCCTGTCGCGCGACGGGCGAGCGGCGGGATCGAGATCGTCAGGATGAGCGCCGCCGAGATGACGTACGAGGCCGAGTCGAACCAGAAGGCGAGCGGCAGCGCGCCGGCCAGGAAGGCGACCAGGAGTCCCGCCAGCGGATAGCCGGCGATGTCGGCGATCGACTCGCCGATCCAGGAGAGCGAGTTGGCCGCCGGCAACTCGTCCCGTCGCACGATCCGTGGGATCGCCGCAAAGCGTGCCGGGCGGAAGAACATGCTCACCGAGGTGACGGCGAAGACCAGCGGGTAGACCAGGGCGACGTCGCGCGCGGCGGCGAGCGGCAGAAGGAGCACTAGCGCGCCGCGCAGCAGGTCGCTCGCCACCATCACCTTCTTCGTCCCCCAGCGGTCGACCAGCGTCCCGGCGATCGGCCCGACCAGGAGATTCGGTGCGGTGGCCGCGAGGAAGACGAGACCGACCCCCAGCTCCGAGCCGGTCAGCTGGTAGACGAGGACGGCCAGGGCGACCTGGTGGACGCGGTCGCCGAAGAGGCTGACCAGGTTGCCCAGCCAGAGTGCCGAGAAGTCCGCGTTGAAAGCAAGCCGGACGTACGGGTGCCGACCGACGCGGACGGCCATCGGTGGCGCCGCTGCGCCCGCGGGCGCCTCAGCCACGCCGGCGGTCGGCACCGCCGCGCCCGAGCTGACCGTTGCCACGGACCCCCCGAGGACGAGTGGCCGGCCGAGCGTCGCCGCTTCCGCCGCGACGGCGCTCGCCAGGCCCGTCTCGGAGCGGATCCGGAAACCGACGAGCCGGCCGGCCAGCGGGCGCGGCAGACGGCTGACCGCCGCCGGTTCGGCCGCCTGGCCGGCACCGATCGCCGTCTCGAACACCGCGGTGGCCCGTCCGGGGGCCTCCACGGCCTCCAGCCCCCGGCCGAGCAGCGTCGTGACGAGGAACCAGAAGAGGCCGGCGGCGATGAAGACGTCGCCGACGCTGGCGACGTTCTGGATCGGGTAGAAGGGGATCGGAAGGATGTCCGCCAGCGGCCCGGCCCGCACCAGGAATTCGGCGCCCAGGCTGGCCGGAAGGACGCGGTGGAAGGAGGTCGCGAGGTCGCCCTGGGTCAGGCCGGCCGCCTCCAGGCTCGGTCCCCACACGGGCATCCAGCCCCCGTTGACCAGGATCGCCATCCCGTTGGCGAGCGCCCCCACGAGCACGACGGTGAGGCCCGCCTGCCGCCGGTTACGCCAGAGCGCCGCGGCGAGGAGCGCGAAGGCCGCGACGAAGAGGGGGAGCCGCAGGGGGTCGACCGCCTCGGACCCGCGCTGGAGCGCCCACTCCGTGCCGTAGCGGATCGCCACGGCGGCGAAGATGAGGCCGATCCAGTGGAGTCGGTGCCGGGCGAGGTTCTCGGGTCGCCCGCCGGCGGCGAGGCCGACCAGCAGGCCGGCGGCGATCGCGCTAAGGAGCATGCGCCCCGGCGCTGTCCCCGGTGGCGGGCCCCGCGGCGGCGCCGCGCAGCGCGGCAGCCTGTGCGATCAGCGGGACGGGACGGAGCTGGGGCGGACGGCCGGGATCGGCGACACCGGCCCCGTACGACGTGCGCACGAAGGCGTCGATGACGACCGGGTCGAACTGGATCCCGGCGTACTTGCGGAGCTCGCCCAGCGCCTGCTCGGGCGTGAACGGCCGCAGGCGGTACGGCCGCGCCGAGGTCATCGCCTCGAACGCGTCGGCGACGTGGAGGATCCGTGCGCCGAGCGGGATCAGCTCGCCCTCGAGGCGATCCGGATAGCCCGAACCGTTGTACCACTCGTGGTGGTGGCGGATGATCGGGACCTCGGGACCGAGCTGTTTCACCTCGCTGGCGATCTTCGCGCCGATCTCGGGGTGCTGGTTCATCTCGATCCGCTCTTCCTTGGTCAGGCGGTCCTCCTTGAGCAGGACGGCGTCGCGCACGCCGATCTTGCCGATGTCGTGGAGGAGGCCACCCCACTCGATCGCTTCGAGGAGCGCCCCGCCCACGCGCATCTCCCTGGCGATGGCGACCGCGATCTCCTGGACCCTGACGCTGTGCCCGCTCGTCCACTTGTCCCGTGCGTCGACCGCGCTGGCCAGGGCCCTGACGGTCGAGGTGAACATGTCGCGCATCTCGACGAAGCGGTGGTACGCCTCCCGCGTCGTGTAGAGCGGGAGCATGAAGAGGAGCGCCGCCCACCAGCCGACCACGTGGAAGGTGAACGCCATCAGCCAGCTGAGTGGCGCCAGCGCCACGAGCTTCGCGCTGATCTCGCCGAAGTCCTCTCGGATGAAGCCAGCAACGGGTCGATTCTGGCGCAACGCGATGGTCGCCGAAACAGCGGCCGTGTTGAGCGCGAAGAACGCAAGGCCGGCGATGGAGGTCGCCATGAGCTCAGCGAATCCAACGTTGATGTCCGCTGGGGCGGCCCGGACGAGCAGCTCGTAGAGAACCGCGCCGGCGACCGCCGGGCCCGCCAGCGCGGCATGGTTGTACACGGTGCCGTACCAGGGAACACGGCCGCGAAGCTCGCGCCACTCGGTCGTCCCGATCGCTGCCACGATCCCGGCGGCGGCCGGGCCGCCGAGGACCATGGAGGCCAGGATCGGCGCGGTCGACACGCTGATCAGGTTCCCGCGCGGGAACTTCACCGGCAGGGCCGAGGCGAGCAGCGTCAGCCCGGTCCAGAAGACGAAGCCTTCGAAACCCTGGAAATCCGCGCCGATCGGGTAAAGGGCGATCGCCGCGGCGAGCGCTGCTACCGAGGCGGCGGTAACCGAGGCGATGAGAAGCCGAAGCGCGGTGGACATCACTCCCAGGACGTCCTGTTCGACAGATGGACGTGTGTGAAGTGTACCCACCGCGCTCCGCGCGGACCAACCAGGACCAAAGTACCGCGCCGACCCCCCATTCGGGTCGCCGTTCGGCTCAAAGCCGGATCGATGCGCCCCCGGCCAGCGCGATCGCTGCCAAGCTCGAGAAGGCCAGCAGCATCCGTGTCACGAACTGCCTGGTCATCGTCGATACCGTCCCCTTGCTTGGAGGGACTACCAGCCCTTCTGACCGAACTCGAGAGCCACGCTCGTACCTCCTCACGCGGCTTCCGTGCTCCGAAGAACACGAAAACCGACCAGACTCGAAAGCCGGTCGGTTGCACTAGTCGCTCCGCGCCACCCTAAGTGCCCATTTCAGGCGGCGCTTCAGCGCGTCCGAGCGTCTTCACTTCTCTTCCTAGTACGGAAGTACCGGAAGGTGCCCGGGACTATAGGTTTGGCGGCAGACAGGTGTCAATACGCCTACTTACCTAGCGGCCCCTCCGACGATGCTCTCCAGTGAGGGCGGTTCCACGCCGTACTCGGCTCGCATGCTCGCGGCGTAGTGCGCGTACTGCTCCGATGCCGCCGCGTGCGACCCGGCGAAGTGGTACAGCGCGATGAGGTTCCGCTCGATGCTCTCGGCCAGCGGATCGACGGCCAGCGCTCGCCGCGCGACCTCCGCTCCCTCGTTCCACCGGCCGGTGGCCACGTGGCCGCGGAGGATTCGCTCGATCACCTCGAGGTAGGCGGCATGGAGGCCGTCGCGGGTCGCGATTGCCCATTCCTCGTACTCGAACTCGGGGGCGAACCGTCCGCGATACAGCTCGATCGTGGCGAGTGCGTCCGCCGGCTCGGCGTCGGCGCGGGCCAGGGCGGCCGATCGCGCGAAACGGTGACTTGCGCAATCCACGAGCTCCGGGTCGAGCCAGAGCAGTTCGCCCTCGAGGCGGACGTACCCTGGCGAGGTCTGGTCGGCGTAGGCAGGCTCGAGCTCGCGCCGCAGGAAGTAGATGGTCTGGTGGAGGCTGTTCATTCCCACCTCTGGCGGCGCGTCCGGTCACAGGGCTTCGAGCACCTGTTCGCGGGTCGCCGTGAACTCGGGTCGTGTCAGCAGGTATCCGAGCAGGGCGGCAACCTTGCGGCGGATGCCGGTCGCTTCGATGTGACGCTCCCCGACCTGGATCACCATCCGCCCGAGGTCGTGGATGAAGACGCGCGGCGCCGTGCGCCGGGCGAGGCCCTTGCCCAGCTCCCGATCGCCGCGGGCGGTGCCGGGCGCTCGCGCCAGCGCGCGAAGCCGCGGCACGTCCGCATACTCGCCGAACCGGTCGAGCAGCCTCCCGGCCGCCAGGCGAAGTCGCCGGTCAGGGTTCTCGAGGCTGGCGCGGAGGTGCGGCCGCCACGCTTCCGGGCACCGCTCCATGGACGCCAGGAGGGAGGGCGGCAGGTCGTGGAGCAGATGGATCACGCTGGTGATGGCCGCCGCCTCCGAGCGCAGCGCCCCGGGCCCAATCAGTGCGGCGCGCGCGATGGCGTCGGCGAGTCCGGCTGCAGACCCCTGAGCCGCAGCGACCAGGATTTCGGCTCGTGCCTGAACATGCTTGGCCCCTTGTCGGCCCGCGAGCTCGGCCGCGGCACGAGCAAGATCCCACGCCGAAGCATCGCCCGTAAGCAGCGCGAGGCGAGACGACGTTAGGGTTTGGTGGGCGAGGCCCGCGAACTCCGTGCTGGGTCGGCTCGCGTCGTGGAGCTTCAGGCGCTGGTGAGCTATGTTGAACTCCCAGCACTTGGTCGCGATGTCTGCCCCGGTGGTTGCTGCAAGCGCCAAGGCGCTTTCCATGGCCCCTGCGCCGAGACCGTCGAAGGCTTGGTCCGCCTGCGCAGAACCCTCCTCATGCCGGCCCATGTCCACAAGAGCTTCGGCTTGGAGAAGGATGAGTTCGAATTCGTATGCGGCGGCCTTGCTGTGCTTCTGCGCCTGATTGAACGCATACAGACTCTCGCTGAACTCATCGAGCTCCGCATGAGCTGCCCCGATGAGGGCATGCGCCGAGCCAAGCTCGGCAGCGTCGCCTCCGGAGCGTAGGAAGTGGTCTACGGAGCGCTGGGCGTTGGCAATGGCCGATCGGTACTGACCCGAGATGCGGTCGAGCTCGGCGACGTTGAACCGACTGATGGCAGCGAGGTGCCACCGGCGCTCGCGCTCGTGAAGAGCCGCCGCCTCCTCCATGACCGCCAGAGCGGGTGCAAGCTGTCCGGTTAGCGCCACATCCCTCATCGAGATGGTTGCCTGGGCGATGAGGCGCTGCCACTCGGGGAGGTCGTCGGTCTTGAGGAGGATCTCGGCCATCGCGGCGGCGGCGGTCATGTCGCCGAGCGAGGTTGCGATGGACATGAGGAGCTGGAGGGCGGTCGGGCTCGGCGGGATCGGCGAGCGCAGGGCGGCGTGCAACCGCTCCCGAACACGATCGCCGCGACCGGCGTACAGGTCGACGCGCGCCTCCACGATGGCGGCGACCTCGCTTCGGCTGTCCAGTCCGGCCCGGGCGAGGTAGTCGGCGGCAAGGGAGTACTCGCCGCTGGCCGCGATCGCGGCGATCTGCCGTTCGATCGTGGCGACCGCCTCGGCCTGCTCGCCGGCCTGCAGCCAGTGGCGGGCGGCGACGGACCAGGAACCGGGCTCCGCCTCGCGCGCGACGGCCCGGTGCGACTCGCGGACGGAGCCCGGTTCGAGCTCGTCATCGAGCCGGCGGAGGAGGAAGTCGCGCGTGAGCGGATGGTAGCGGTGCGACCAGCGGCTCGATTCGCCGCGGCGCGACAGGAGGCCCAGCTCCTCGCAGCGCTGGATGAGGGCCCGCATCTCGTGGAGCGTCGGTGGGCGCTCGGCGCCGACGCCGAGGACCGCCCGGGCCAGCTCCGGGGTCACGCGTTCGAGGATCGCGGTGCGGGTGAGGAAGCGCCGCGTCGGCGGCGGGAGTTCGCCGACGACCTCCTCGGCGAGGTAGTCGTAGAGGCGCCCCTCGGCGCCGCTCAGCCGCCGCACGAAGGCTCGGACTTCAGCAGCGCTGCGGCCCTGGATGCCCGAGCGGACCAACTGGAGGCTCGCCGCCCAGCCCTCCGTCCGCGCTTCGAGCTCATCGATGATGTCCGGCTCCAGCGGCTGCTTGTAGGCTTCGCTGAAGAGGCGGGCGGTCTCCTCGCGGCTGAATCGGAGTTCATCGCGCCCGATCTCGCGCACCTCGTCGAGGGCGTGGAGACGCCCGAGGCGGAGGGTCGGGCGGCGACGGGTCAGGAAGGCGAAGCAGAGGCGCTCGGGCGCGGTGCGCACGAGGCGATGGACCAGCCGGTCGATCTCGGGCGCGTCGTCGACGAGGTGGTAGTCGTCGAGGATCAGCACGGTCGGCTGGGCGAGTTGCTCCAGCTCGCTGGCCAGGGTGGCGACCGCTGCGTCCCGCACCGGCTCGCCGGACGAGGCCTCCCGCAGCAGCGCGGCGGTGCTCGCACCGAAGTCCGGCACGGCCTCGCGGGCGGCCGCGACCAGGTAGTGCATGAAGGTGAGCCAGTCGCGGTCCGGCTCATCGAGCTTGTACCAGAGGCAGCGCACGCGACTGCGGCGGTCGAAGTCGGCGAGGAGGGTCGTCTTGCCGTAGCCGGCCTCGGCCACGACGTAGACGACGCGCCGCAGGACCGCCGAGTCGAGCCAGCCGAGCAGGCGCTCCCGTGCGAGCGTCTCCTCCCGGACGGGCGGCGGCGTCACCTTCGCGCGCGAGATGGGGAAGTCGTTCACCGTGCCCTCGTCCGGCCGGGACGCGGCGCCGGGCTCCAGGATGGACCGCCCCGGCCCCACCGGCACGGCTGGCCGGAACGATAGCGAGGGCGCCGCGAACGTGTCAACGCGACGGACGGTGGCGGTCACGTCCGCCATGGTGAGCGCCGCCGCTCAGCTGCGGCTTAGCTGCGCGCAGCGCGCGCTTCAGTCGAGCCGCTCGAGGGCGAGCTTCGCCAGTTTGGTCGCCAGGTCGGTCCGGAAGTCGAAATCGGCGTCGTCGACGCGCACGACGACCATCAGCACGAGGGTGCCGCTGCGAAGTCGGATTCCCGCGTTGTACCCCTCGTCCGAGACGAACGCCTCCTCGCCGAGCCCGCTGAGGTCATGGCCCGTCCGCTGGGAAAGGATCTCGTCGCGCTGGCCCCGGTAGCTGGCGCGGGCGTCGTCCTCGCTGGCGAAGTCGGCTGGATCGATGAGCGCCGCGACCCACGGGTCCCCCCGGAAGTCGTAGGAACAGCCGCCCGTTACGCTCTTCCGTTCGACCGGGGGCTGGCTGTCTTCCTGGCCGGCGAGCGCCGGCTCGAGGATCTTCTCGACGTCGGCGAGCGGGACCAGGGCGCAGATGTCGAACGAGCGGGGGAGGCCCGACGTCGGCGTCGCACCCGGTGCGGTGGGGAACGGCCCGACCGGCGGTGGCGAAGTCGGCGGTGCCGTGGTGGTGGCGCCGCAGCCAGCCACGGCCGCCAGCGCCACGACGAGCGCGAGGATGCGACCGGGGCCGTTCTGTCGCGTGCGCACCCGTCTCTCCCGCGCTAGTCCTCGTACTCGAAGATGATCTTGAGCTCGACCCGGTACTCGGTGATCTCGCCCTCGGATACAGTGGCGGTCGACTTCACGACCTCGATCTGGCGGATGTTGCGGACGGTCCGCGACGCCGTGGCGACCGCCTGGCGGGCAGCATCCGACCAGGAACGCGGCGACGTGCCGACCATCTCCCGGATGATGAGGACGCCCATGGTTCAGGCTGGCGAGGTGGCCGGTTGCCCGCGCACGACGTCAAAGCACGTGCTGCAGTAGACGGGCCGGTCATGGCGCGGGGCGAAAGGCACCATCGCCTGGCTCCCGCAGCGTGCGCAGACGGCGGCGTGGTACTCGCGCACGGCCCCTGCCTGGCGGTTGCGCCTGGCGACCGCCCGGCAGGTCGGGCAGCGCTGCGGGTCGTTCTGCAGTCCCTTGCTGGCGAAAAAGGTCTGTTCGCCGGCCGAGAAGACGAACTCCTGGCCGCATTCGCGGCAGACCAGGTTCCGGTCCGTGTACACCGTTCTCCCCGTGCTCCCTCTCTCCCTCGTCCCGGCCGGCGCCGGTGGGCGCTCGCGGGACCCGACCGCGCGACTATACGCGCGCCTGTCAACGGCTCACAAGGCGAGCGCCTGCTCAGGGGAGGGGCGCCCGAGCCATCGGGGGCCGGAACCACCCCGGCCGTGCTACCGTCCTGAGCGTCGTGCCAGCCTCGACCGTCCGGCCTCGCCGGCTCACGCCCCTCGGCCTCTCGCTCGCCGTTACCCTCCTGCTGGCCGCCTGTGCCGGCGCCCCCACGCCCGGGCCGACGGCCACGCTGGGGCCGACGACCACGCCGATCGCCGCCCCGACGGAGACGCCGCTGATCGACCACCCGACCGAGCCGGACGTGGCGATCCTGCGCATGGAAGAGGGCGGCGGCATCGTCCCGATCAGCTTTCAGGTGACCCAGGCGCCGCAGTTCTCGCTCTTCGGCGATGGCACCGTGATCTACCGACCGGCGGAGCCCCCTGACGCCGGCGTCGCGCTCGGACCGCCTCCCTTCCTGCGGGCGACGATGGACGAGGCCCAGATCGGCGCGCTCCTCGCCTTCGCCCTCAACGAGGGCGGGCTCGGCCTGGCGCGCGACCGCTACGAGAACCCGAACGTCGTCGACGGGTCGAGCACGATCTTCACGATCCGCGCCAACGGCCTCGACAAGACGGTCGACGTCTACGCCCTGGGGATGGAGGTTCCGGGCGGCCAGGACGCCGGCGCCCGAGCCGCGTTCCTGGGGCTCG
>MGMJ01000117.1:2118-14075 GCA_001794945.1 Chloroflexi bacterium GWC2_73_18 | reverse complement strand
CGGCGCGTCGCGGCGCCTGCTCGAACGGTACTCGACCAGTGGCGCCCCGCAGCTCGCCGACAGCCTCGCCTTCGGGGCACTCTTCGCGCTCCTTCCGGCAGCCCTGCTGGTGATCGGGGTCGCCGGCTTCGCCGCCGGCGACCCGGGCGTCCGTCAGCGGATCCTCGACGAGCTGGTGCGGCACGTGCCACCGATCGAGCCGCTGGCGCGGGAGGCGATCGGCGCGGCGGCCCGCGACCGCGACGCGTACTCGGTGGTCGGTCTCATCGGGGCGCTCTGGGGCGTCACGGGGTTCTATGCCCGGCTCGATGACGCGCTCTGGCGGATCTTCCCGGGCGGCCCGGCCCGGGGCGCCCTGGAGCGGCGGCTCCGGGGCCTTTTCGCCACCGTCCTGCTTGCGCTCGCCGTCCTGGCCGCGCTGGCGCTGGCGGCCGCCTGGGGCCTGGTGGAGGCGTCGGTCGCGGAGGAGTTCGCCGCCGGGTCGACCGGACGTGCCGTCTGGCGGTTGGTCGTGCCGGTCGTGACGGTGGTCGCGATGGCGGTCGTCGTCGCGGCGGTGTATCTCCTCGTGCCGACGCGGAGGGTAGGCTGGCGAGATGCCTGGCTGCCGGCGCTCCTGGCCGGCACCGGCATGACCGTGCTGACCGACCTCTTCGCCCTGCTCGCTCCCCGGCTCGTCGGTTCGCTCGCCGTGGCCGGGGCGCTGGCGGCCGTCTTCGGCGCGCTCGTGTGGCTCTCCCTCAGCTTCCAGATGCTCCTTTTCGGAGCGGCCTGGTGCAGCGAGCGCGCCACGCGCCGCGAGGGAGCGACTACTCTTGGCGGGTCCCGCAGCGGCGGCAGAAGTGGGCCGTCGCCGAGAGCGGCAGACCGCAGCTGAGGCAGGCCCGGACACCGGAGCCCGGGCGGTCGAGGACATCGCGGCTCGACTCGATCCAGACGTCGGGCGCGACCGCCCGGGAGGCCGGTGGCCAAGCCGGGCCGGGAGCCTGGGCGACGGGGGCCGGCGGCCAGGCGGATGGCGGTGCCGGGCTGGCCCACGGAGCGACGGGCGGCCGTGGCGGCGTCATCGTGGGCGGCCGTGACGGCGGTTCGTAGACGGGCGTCTGGGGCGGCCAGGGGGGCGCCGGCGTCTCCGGCGCGACCATCTGCCAGGCCGGGGCGGCCGGCGTCGTCTCGGGGCCGGCCGGGGCGGCCGGCGGCGCGGGCGGCTCGCTCGAGACCTCGGGTGGCACGACGACTTCGGCGGCGGCCAGCTCCGCGGCGAGCGGCTCGAAGGCGGCCGCGGCGGCGACCTCCACCGCTGGCGTCTCCACCGCGGGCGCCTCCACCGCGGGCGCCTCCACCGCGGGCGCCTCGGGCTCGATGGGAGGCCCGGCGGCCTCCTGCGGACCCGTGCCGTAACCGTCGGCAGGCTCGGGTACGAAGAAGCGGATCGGCGCGAGCGGCGGCGGGACGACGCGGCCCGCGTCGCCGATCAGGATCCCCTCGGACGGGACCGCGGGGGCCCTGGCGGCCGGCTCGATCGGTGTCGGCTCGAATGGAACGACCTCGGGGACCGGGGCGGTCTCGGCGACCGGCAGGGTCCCGGCCGCCGGCATGGCGGATGCGGCCGCGTGACTGGGCTCCGGCGGGGCGGTCTCGGCGACCGGCTCCCCGGCCGCGAGCACCTCGGGCGGCGCCACGAGGTCGGCGGGCAGCTCGGGCGGCGCCACGAGGTCGATGGTGGGCCAGGCCGACGCGTCGATGCGCGGGCGCTCGGGCGCCTCGGCGAGGTGCCCGTTCCCATCGACGGCCGCGGCGAGACGGTCGGCCGGCAGCTCGATCAGCGCAGGGAGCGGCGTCATGTCGAGGAGCGGGGCGCACGAGAGACAGCGGCCCTGCGCCTCGTTCCAGCAACTGGTGCAGGTGTACTGCCGGCAGTCGATGCAGAAGTTGAAGGTCTTGTGGAACGCCTCGAGCTGGTGCGAAGCCGCCGTGCGATCCTCCTCGCGGCGCGCGGCGGCGAGCGCCTCATCGAGCGGATCGTCGGAGAGGACGTAGTTCCTCAGCCCCCGCGCCAGGGTGCGGGCACGCCCAAGCCGGCCCTCTGCATGTCCATGGGCCGCCTCGAACGTGTACTTCGTCCCGCAGCGCTCGCAGAACGATTCGGTCAAGATTTCGGGCATCTCAGGCGATGGTCACTCTCCGGGGACGACGGGACGCGTGGCCGTCGGGCCAATCAGTATACGCCCGGGTGTCGGCCCCACCTCCGCACGGGGGTACCCCGGGCGCCGATGCGATGGTCCTGCCCGCCCGGCGCCGCGAAGACCCTCTGGTAGACTCGCGCGGAGCCATGCGCCTCATCGACGCGCTCGAACGCGTCCTCGAACGCCTCGTCGAACGGCCCGCGGCCCGTCTCTTCCGGGGTCCCCTCGAGCCGCTCCAGCTGCAGCGGCGCCTGGAGCGCGCCATGGAGACGGGGCGCGCGGTGACGGACGGGCGGGTGCTCGTCCCCGACCGCTATCGGGTCCGGCTCCACCCCGACGACGCGGTCGCGCTCGGGCGCGCGGCGCCGCACCTCGCCGCCGATCTCGGCCGCGCGCTGGCGGCACACTCGCGGGGGCGGGGCTACTACCTGCGACGGGCGCCGGAGGTCGAGCTCGAGGCGGACCCCGGCACGCCTCGCGGCGAGCCGCTGGTGACCGCGCCGCTCGAGCCGGAGTGGCGCGCCGCCGGCCCGGTCGCCGCGCCGGATGCCCGGCCCGATGGGGCGACCGCCGTCTACGCCGTCGCCCCGGTCACCGCGCCGGAGGCCGTCCTCGTGATCGAGGAGCCGGGTCGGGGCGTTCGCCGCGTCCCGATCGCCGGCGGGCGGCTCCGGATCGGGCGGGCCCGTGACAACGACCTCGTGCTGGCCGACGGGCGCGTCTCGCGCCATCACGGCGAGCTGCGAGCGCGCCACGGGACGCTCGTCTACACCGACCTCGGCTCGCTCAACGGGACGTGGCTTGGCGGTTCGCCGGTCCGCGAGCTGGCGCTCGGTCCGGGCGACCGGCTCGAGCTGGGCGGGACGGCGATCACCGTCGAGCCGGCGTAGCCCCGTGGACGGCTTCCTCTTGACGCTCTGGCTGCTGCGGCTCGCCTTCCTGGCGGGCCTCTTCTTCTTCCTCTTCGCCGTCGCCCGGATCCTCCTGCGCGACCTTCACGCGGCGGCGCGCGAGCCGGGCGCCGAACTCGGCCGCCTCGTCGTCGTCGAGTCGCCCGGCGAGGACGCGCCGGCGGCCGGCAGCGTCTTCCCGCTCGACGCCGTCTCGACCATGGGGCGCGGCGTCAACAACACGATCGTCCTCGACGACGCGTTCGCCTCGGCCGACCACGCCGCGCTGAGTTACCGCGGACGGGAGTGGTTCCTGGAGGACCTCGGCTCCACGAATGGGACCTACCTGAACAGCCAGCGGATCGGCGGGCCGGTGCGCGTCGGGTTCGGCGACGAGGTGACGGTGGGGCGCGTCCGCCTGCGGCTGGAGCGGGCCCGCCGGTGACGGCGGACGCCACGTCCGTCCGGCGCTGGCCCGTGCGGCCGCGACCAAGACCCCGGGAGCTGGCGCTGCTCGCCGTCGTCGCGCCGACACTCCTGCTCGGCTTCGCCACGCTCCGCACGCAGCAGCTGGCCGCCGCCGGCACGGACCGGCTCACGCTCGGCGACCCGATCGTCCCCGCCCTCTACCTGGGGCTCCTCTTCGCGGCCCATGCGATCCTGACGCTCGCCGGACGGCAGACCGACCAGGTCCTCCTGCCGGCCGTCGGGCTGCTCGGCGGCCTGGGCCTGCTGCTGATGGAGCGGCTCCCGCCGTCGCTCGTCGTCCAGCGCTTCGGGCCGCTCGAGCTGGGCCTCGGGTCGCTCCAGCTCCTCTGGCTCGGGCTCGCCCTGGCGATCATCGCCGCCTTCGGCGTGCTGGTGCGCAGCGACACCTGGCTGCGCCTCTACAAGTACTCCTGGGCGGCGGCCGGGATCGCCCTCCTGCTGGCCGTCTTCGTGCTCGGACACGAGGTGAACGGGGCGCGCCTCACGCTCTGCCTGGGGCCGGTATGCGGTCAGCCGAGCGAGCTCCTCAAGGTGATCCTGGTCGTCTTCCTGGCCGGTTACCTGTCGGAGAACCGCGCCCTCCTGGCCAGCCGGCGGAGCCGCCTCGGCCCGCTCGGACTCCCGCCGCTGCAGCACCTGCTGCCGATGCTGGCGACCTGGGCGATCGCCCTGGCTATCGTCATCGTCCAGCGCGACCTCGGTGCGGCGCTCCTCTTCTTCGCCATCTTCCTGGCGCTCCTCTACGTCGCCACCGCCCGCTGGTCGGACGTCGCCCTCGGGCTCATCCTCTTCGTGGCGGGGAGCGCCGCGCTCTACCTGCTTCTCCCCCACGTGCGGACGCGGATCGACATCTGGCTCGATCCCTGGGCCCAGGCGCAGGGCGCCGGCTACCAGACGGTGCGCGCCCTCTACGCCTTCGGACGTGGCGGCATCCTGGGGACCGGTCTCGGCGCGGGGCTGCCGCAGGTCGGCGACGTGCCGGCGATCCCCGCGGTCCACACCGACTTCGCCTTCACCGCGCTCGCCGAGGAGACCGGCTATCTCGGCTCGCTGGCGATCCTGGCGACCTATGCCGTCCTGGTCGAGCGCGGTCTGCGCATCGCCGCCCGCTCGGCCGACGACTTCCGCGCCCTGCTCGCCGCCGGTCTGACGCTGGTGATCGGCATCCAGGCGGTCATCATCGTCGGGGGCAATGCCCGCCTGATCCCGCTCACCGGCATCACCGCCCCGTTCCTGAGCTACGGCGGCTCGTCGCTGCTCGCCAACGCGGTGGCCGTGGGGCTGCTGCTGGCGCTCTCGGACCGGGGCGTGGCGCTGCCGCCTCCGCCCCGTCGCCCGGCCGCCGAACGCCTGGTGGCCGGGCTCCGCGCCGCCGGCGACCGCGTCGAGCGCGCCATCACGTGAGACGGAGGCGATGAGCGCCGGACGATCGCCCTACGACACCGCGCCACCGGTCGCCGCGGCGATCCTGCGGGTCGGGCTGGCGCTGCTGATCGCCTTCGGCGCTCTGGCCGTGGGGATCGCGCGCTGGCAGGTCTGGGAGGCGGAGGCGCTGACGATGGCGCCCGACGATCCGCTCGTGCTGGCGGCCCAGCGCTCGGCGCCGCGCGGTCCGATCGTCGACACCCGGGGGGTCGTGCTGGCGGAGACCGAGCTGGTCGGCGGGGAGGCCCGCCGCCAGTACCGGTCGGTGGCCGCCGCGCCGATCCTCGGCTACTGGAGCCCGGTCTTCGGGACGAGCGGGCTCGAGCGCGCCTACGACGCCGAGCTGATCGGCCTGGCCGGCGGCTCGCCGAGCGAGGCGCTGCTCCGCAAGTTCGAGCGGTCGCCCTACGACCCGGCGACACTGCATCTCTCCATCGACCTGCGCCTCCAGGAGAAGGCCGCGCAGCTCCTCGGCGCGGATCGCGGGGCGATCGTGGCGATCGAGCCGGCGACCGGGCGGATCCTCGCCCTGGTCTCCTCGCCCGGCTACGACGCGTCGCGGATCGCCGACCCGGCAGAGGGCCCGGCCTACTTCGCGACGCTCCGGGAGGACCCCGCGTCCCCGCTCCTCGACCGCGCCACGCAGGGCCTCTACGTGCCGGGCTCCGTGCTCAAGGTGGCGACGGCGCTGGCCGCTCTCGACAGCGGGGCGGTGGCGCCGGAGACGATCTTCCGCGATCAGCCGGCCGAGGAGCGGACCGGCCACGTGGTCGAGGGTTTTCGCGTCCGCGACGGTCACCATCCGATGACCGGCGACCGGGCGCTCGATCTGCGTCGGGCGATCGAGGTCTCCTGCAACATCTACTTCGCGCGGACCGCCGTGCTCCTCGGTGGCGAGCGGTTCCGGGCGTGGGGCACGGCGGCCGGCTTCGACGCCCCGATCCCCTTCGAGCTGCCGACCGCCGCGAGCCAGCTGACCGACCGACCGCCCGGTCCGAACGGCGGCTTCCGCGACGACGCCGAGCTGGCCAACGCCGGCTACGGCCAGGCCCAGGTGCTGGTTACGCCGCTGCAGATGGCGCTCCTCGCCGCGGCCGTCGCGAACGACGGCGTGGCGATGCGGCCGCACCTGGTCGACGCGGTCGAGTGGAGCGACGGGAGCCGCCGGGCGACGGCACCGGAGGCCTGGCGGCGGATCGCCGCGCCCACCTCGGCTGCCGTCGTGCGCGAGGCGATGCAGCAGGCCGTGGAGGGCCGCTGGGGACGCGCCTTCGCGGGTGCGGCCAAGGTGCCCGGCGTGCCGACCGCCGGCAAGTCGGGGACGGCCGAGCTGGGCGGCAGCGGCGAGCCGCACTCGTGGTTCATCGGCTTCGCCCCGGTCGAGGGTGCCCGGATCGCGGTCGCCGTCGTCGTCGAGCACGGTGGCCGCGGGGCCGAGCGGGCGGTCCCGCTGGCCGGCCAGCTGATGGCCTTCTACCTGGGGCTCGGGCGGTGAGCCGGGGCGGAGAGCGGCAACCGCGCACGGGGGTCGAGCGCGCGCTCCTCGGGCTGGTGGCCGCGGTCTTCGCCGCGTCGTTCGCCACGGTCGGCCTGGTGGCGTTCGCCGGCGGCGAGGTCTTCCTCGGCGCGATGGGGCTGCTCGGCGCACTGATGACGCTCTGGGTCGGGGCCCTCACGGTCCTGCGACGCTGATCGCCGGGCCCGTCGGGCGAGGCAGCGGAGAACCCATGAGGGCGTCTGGACGTACTATCGGCAGGCACGGCCGTCCCCCGCACGGCCGCGGCGCGTCTCCGGCGACGGCGGGTCAGGAGGTTGCCTTGGCCAAGGTCCAGGAAACGGGCGAGAAGATCGTCGCCAACGTCGAGCGGGTCATCGTCGGCAAGCACCAGGAGGTCCGCCTCGCCCTCGTGGCGCTCCTCTGCCAGGGCCACATCCTGATCGAGGACGTCCCGGGGACCGGCAAGACCGTCCTGGCCAAGGCGATCGCACGCAGCCTCGGCTGCAGCTTCCGGCGGATCCAGTTCACCCCGGACCTCCTTCCCTCCGACGTGACCGGCCTCTCGATCTTCAACCAGAAGACGCGCGAGTTCGAGTTCCGACCGGGCCCGGTGATGGCCCAGATCGTCCTCGCCGACGAGATCAACCGGGCGA
Organism: Chloroflexi bacterium GWC2_73_18; assembly: GCA_001794945.1. Taxonomy (GTDB): domain Bacteria; phylum Chloroflexota; class Limnocylindria; order Limnocylindrales; family CSP1-4; genus GWC2-73-18. Next base: position 6,934 of record MGMJ01000117.1, on the reverse strand, counting down.
CGCCGAAGACGCAGTCGGCTCTGCTCGAGGCGATGGAGGAGCGCCAGGCGACGATCGACGGGGTGACCCACCCCATGCCCGACCCCTTCCTGGTGATCGCCACCCAGAACCCGATCGAGTACGAGGGGACCTTCCCCCTGCCGGAGGCGCAGCTCGATCGCTTCTTCCTCCGCCTGCGGCTCGGCTACCCCCAGCCGCTGGAGGAGATCGTCATCCTCGACGAGCAGAAGCGCGCCCACCCGCTCGGCTCGATCGACCAGGTCTGCGGCGTCGACGAGTTGCGCGAGATGCAGACGCTGGTCCGCGAGATCTACGTCGACTCGGCCGTCAGCGACTACATCGTGCGGCTCGTCAACGCCACGCGCGTGCACGCCGACGTCTACCTGGGAGCCTCGCCGCGCGGCTCGCTGGCGCTCTACCGGGCTGGCCAGGCCTACGCCGCCCTGCTCGGTCGCGACTACGTCATCCCGGACGACGTCAAGGCGCTGGCCGATGCCGCCCTGGCGCACCGCCTCATCATCCGGACGGCCTCGGCGATCCGCGACGTGGACCAGGGCCAGATCGTGCACGAGCTGCTCGCCTCGGTCCCGGTCGAGGCGCCCGCGCCGGCGGGGCGCGGCAGCCGCCGCGGCCCGGCCGAACTGACGGGCGAGTAGCGAGCGGGCGCGGTCCCCGGGGCGCCATGATCCGGCGGCTCCAGCTGGTCCTGGTGGGGGGCGTCCTCGTCATCGGTGCCTTCTCGACCGGGCTCGAGCTCCTCTTCTACCTGCTCTACCTGGGGCTCCTCGTCGGCGGTGGCGCCTACGTGGTGACCCGCCTCGGCCTGACCGACCTCGAGGCCGGCTACGCCCTGTCGCGGACGCACGGCCACGTGGGCGATCAGCTGCGCGCCACCTACACGGTGCGCAACGTGGGGCGCCTGCCCAAGCTCTGGCTGGAGGTCCACAGTCCTTCCACGCTCCCCGTGACGCTCCCCGGGCGCGCCCTGAGCCTGGGGCCGCGGGGCCGGCGTTCCTGGATGGTGAGCGTCTCGCTGCAGCGCCGCGGCCACTACCGCGTCGACGCCCTGGCGATCCGGACCGGCGACCCCTTCGGGTTCTTCGAGGCGGCCGCCACGGTGGGGCGCGGGGCGACCGTCGTCGTCTACCCGCGCGTCGACCCGCTCCCGCGTTGGCGCGCCCCGGCGGCGACCCTGGAGGGGACGCGCGGTCACCGGGAACGGACGCAGCAGACCACCGCCCTGGTGACCACGGTGCGGCCGTACCGTCCCGGCGATGCCTACAACCGGATCGCCTGGAAGACGACGGCGCGCCATGGGGAGATCCAGGTCAAGGAGTTCGAGCTCGAACAGACGGCCGACATCTGGGTCTTCCTCGACCTCGAGCGCGCCCTGCAGGCCGGCCGGGGGGAGCGCTCCACGGTCGAGGTCGGTGTCCGGGTCGCCGCCTCGATCGCCTTCAAGGCGCTCGCCGAGAACCGCGCCGTCGGACTGACCGTCTCCGCCCACCGGGTGGCCACCCTGCCGGCCGATCGCGGGCCGCGCCAGTACCAGCGGATCATGGAGCTGCTCGCCGCCGTCGAGGGCGACGGCGCGACGCCGCTGGCCGAGGTCCTGCTGCTGGGCGCCTCGCACCTGCGGCGCGGCGTGGCCGCCATCGTGGTGACGCCGTCGCTCGATACGACCTGGGTCCGGCCGCTCGGCGCGCTGCGGCCGCGGGGCGTCGCCTGCCAGGTGATCCGCCTCGACACGCCCGCCTTCGAGGCGGATGCGCGCGCCTCGGACGCCGACGGGGAGCCCGGGGAGGGGGCGGCCGCCGAGCGCCAGCGCGCGGCGCGGCTCGTCGTCCACGCCCTCAGCGAGTTCGACATCCCGGTGCTGACCGTGCGGCCGGAGAGCAGGCTGAGCGAGGCACTGGCCACGGCCGGGCCGGGCCGCCGGCCGCGGACGCTCCTTCCCGGGGTGACCAGGTGAGCGCCGTCGCGTCGTCGCCGTGGCGATCGGTGCCGGAGGAGACACCCCGCCGTGCGCTGCGCGGTACCTCGGAGGGCTGGCTCGCCGTCGCCCTCCTCGCCCTCCTCCTGCTCGTGGTGGCCTGGTCGGTCGACGCCGCCGCCTACCGGGGCGGGCGCCTCGACTGGCTGGCCTGGGTGATGCTGGCCGGGGCCGCCTGGGGTCTCGTCGCCGCCCGGGCGGGCCTGCCGCGCCGGCTGGCCCATCCCCTCGGGGCTGCGCTCGGCGCGGCGCTCGTGCTCGGCCTCGTCGCCGGCGTCGTCTCCCGGGCGCCGGAGCTGGCGGACCGCCTGGGTGCGCTCGTGGCAAAGACGGAGACCTGGTTCGCCGAGGTGACCGGGCCGGCCGGCCAGTCCCAGGAGAACGTCCTCTGGCAGCTCACCTGCGGCGTGGTCGCCTGGGCGACCGCGCAGCACGCCTCCTACGCGCTCTTCGCGCACCGGCGGCCGCTGGCCGCGATCTTCGTCCCGGGGATCCTGCTCGTCACCAACATGCTGGTCGCCATCGACGTCCCCTTCGTCCACCTGGTCGTCTTCACGGTCGCCGCGCTCCTCCTCCTGGTGCGCATGAACGCCGTCGACCAGCAGGAGCTCTGGTTGCGGCGGCGGATCGGCGAGGCGGGCTCGGTGGCGGCGCTCTCGATGCGCACCGGGGTGGCCTACGTGACGGTGACCGTGGCCGCGGCGGTCGTCCTCGCCCAGGTGGGCACCTCGGCGCCGCTGGCGGGCGCCTGGACCGGTGTCGGCGAGCGGCTCCAGGAGGTCGCCCTGACCCTCAACGACTGGTTCAACCTCGCTCCGGCGACGCGCTACCAGGGCGATCCCTTCGAGACGAGCCAGGTGATCACCGGGGAGTGGGACGCCGCCGGGATCGACACGCTCGAGGTGGCCAGCTCCGACGGGCGCGGCTACTACCTGCGCGGCACCGTCTACGACCTCTTCGCCGACGGCGACCGGTGGACCCAGAGCGGACCGCTGGCCGAGTCGATCGGCGCGGGCGCTCCGCTCCTCGACGCGCTGGGCGGAGATGGGGACCTCTCCCTCGACGACCGCACCGAGGTGACCGTCCGGATCGTCCTGCTGCGCGACCTGCGGGTGGTGCTGGCGCCGGCGACCCCGGGCACCGTCAGCATCCCGGTGCGCCTCGAGCGGCTTGGCGAGCTCGGCCCCTTCGTGGCCCTCCGGCCGGTCGGCGGGACGCTTCGCAAGGGGAGCGCCTACGAGGTCGTGGCCTTCGTGCCGCGGCCGGGCAAGGATGGGCTGACGGCCAACGAGCTGCGGCGCGCCGGCACGGACTACCCCGCGCTGATCGAGCGGCTCTACGCGGCGGCGCCGGCGCCGGGCACGTTCGATCCCTCGCCCTTCGGCCACGAGTCCGTGCCGGCCCTCGCCGCGCGCCTCGTCGCCGAGCAGGACCTGGCCAACCCCTTCGACGTCGCCGACTACTTCCAGCGCTACCTGAGCGACCCAGCGCTGGGCGGCTTCGGCTACAGCGCCAACGTGCGCGGCCGCTGCCGCGCCGGCGAGAGCGTGCCCGACTGCTTCCTGCGGATCCGCGAGGGCTACTGCGAGTTCTACGCCACCACCATGATCCTGATGCTTCGCAGCGAGGGGATCCCGGCGCGCCTGGCGGTCGGCTACCTCTGGCCGAACGAGGGCTCGGTCGTCACCTCGAGCGCGGCGCACGCCTGGGCCGAGGTCTACTTCCCCGGCTATGGCTGGGTCCCCTTCGACCCGACCGGGGGCAACGGCGCGGCGCCCGTCGAGTACGTGGAGGGCCCGGTCCCCTCGGCGTCGCCGCGGCCCTCTCTGCCTCCCGACGACCGGAGCCGCGATCCACTCCCGCGGCCACCGAGCGGTGGGACACCGCCGCCCGCCTCGCAGCCCGGCCTCGCGCCGTGGCTCCCGCCGGCGCTCCTCGGCGTCGCCGCCGTGGCGCTGCTGGCGATCCGGCGTCGCACCCGGCGCGTCGCGCCGCCGCCCGATCCGCTGGCGGTCTACCGGCGCCTCACGCGGCTGGCCGGGCGCTACGGCTACCCGCCCCGCCCGACGCAGACCGTCTACGAGTACGCCGACGCGCTGGCGGGGGTCGTCCCGGAGGCGGCGCCCGATCTCGAGACGGTGTCGCGGGCGAAGGTCGAGGTGACCTACGGTCGCCGGGCCCTGGGCCGCGAGCGGCTCGAGCCGGTCGGCCGCGCCTACCGGCGGCTCCGCTTCGCGCTGCTGCGCCTCCTCGTGCGGCGCGGCCGGCAGGGCGGGTGAGGCCAGGAACCGGGGCGGCACCCCGCGCCGACCGAGGCCCTGTCCCCGGTCGAAGTCCCGGGTCTCCCATGAGGTGAACACCGCGCCACGACGGACCGCCCGGGCGAGGCTTGCCGGCCCGCGCGGCCGCCTCCGCCACGCCTCTACCACGCTCTGGGCGCCTCACCGGGCCTCCTCAGACGTCGCTCCGGCGGCCGGCCAGTCCGCGGAACGGTCCGCGCTGTTCACGGGGTGGGTATCCCGGGACTTCGGGCCAGGGGACCGGCTACCACCCGGCGGTGGGCCGCCCAGGTGGCCGGTCAGGCCGTGGACGCGCAACCCGGCGGCGCCGTCGCGCAGCTCGACGATGGTGAGGCCGCAGTAGGGGAAGGGGAACGACCAGAAGCGGGCCAGCGGCAGGTCGAGGAGGGCGAGGAGGAGGACCCGCAGCGCCCCCTCGTGGGCGACGATGACGCCCCACGGTCGCGGTTCGGACGGGGCCGCGGCGAGGCGACCGAGGATCTCGCGCGCCGCCGCGCGCACCCGCGCGTCGACCGCCGCCAGC
>MGMJ01000117.1:429-2027 GCA_001794945.1 Chloroflexi bacterium GWC2_73_18 | reverse complement strand
CGGGCCCGGCCGCAGCGCGGCGATCTGGCGCGCCGTGGCGGCGGCCCGCCGCAGCGGCGAATGCCAGATGGCCGTTGGCGGCCCGACCGGGATCGGTAGGGCGGGCGGGCGGCCCGGATCGGCCAGGCGCTCGGCGACCCGCCGTGCCTGTTCGCGCCCCAGCGGGGAGAGCGGCGGGTCGCGCCGGCCCTGGATGCGACCGGCGGCGATCCAGGTCGATTCCCCGTGGCGGACGAGGACGAGGGTCGCCGACGACCCGCTAGGGACGAGCGAGCCGGCCACCGTGGGCCCCCGCCGCGCCGAGGCGGATCACCCAGACGTCGAGGACGGCCGGGTTGGCACGGATCGCCTCAGCGACGGCGGTGGGCACCTCGTCGTCGAGCGCCAGCAGCATCAGCGCGTCGGCTCGCGGCGCCGAGCGGGCGAGGTGCATGGCGCTGATGTTGACGTCGGCGTCGCCCAGGAGCTGCCCGATCCGGCCCATCGCGCCGGGCCGGTCCTGGTGGTGCGTCACCAGCATCACCGATGCCGGGATCATGTCGAGGGAGTACGGTCCCAGCCGCGTCAGGCGCTGTTCGCCGGCCACCACCGTGCCGCCGACCCGGGCCGGGTCGGGCTCCGCCCCGCCGTGGAGCACCAGGAGCGAGGGCTGCTCGCCGGCGGCGTGGGTCCGCCGCTCCACCACGGTGATGCCGCGTGAGCGGGCGAGGAGGGGAGCGTTGACCAGGTTGACGCGCTCTTCCGTCGTCGTCTCCAGGAGGCCGCGCAGGACCGCCGCGGTGACCGGCGCGGGGTCGTGGGCGGCCGGCTCGCCACTCACCTCGAGGGTAAGCGTGCCGATGCTGCGCCGGCTGAACTGGGCGTAGAACTGGCCGAGCGTCTCGGCCAGGTCGAGGTAGGGGCCGAGCGCCTGGGCCGCCTCGGGCGCGACGAGCGGCGCATTGACGGCGTAGCGGGCCGGCCGGCCGGCGAGGACCTCGAGCACCTGCTGGGCCGCCTCGACGGCCACGAGCGCCTGCGCTTCGGCGGTGGAGGCGCCGAGGTGGGGCGTCAGGACCGTGCGCGGCGCCTCGAGCAGCGGCGAGCCGGCCGGAGGCTCCTTCTCGTAGACGTCCACGCCGGCCCCGCCGACGGAGCCGTCGGCGAGCGCCTCGGCCAGCGCCGCCTCGTCGACGATGCCGCCGCGCGCGGCGTTGACGAGGAGCGCTCCCGGCTTCAGGCGCGCCAGCTCGCGTCGCCCGATGAGGCCGCGGGTCGCGCGCGTCAGCGGGACGTGGACGGAGACGATGTCGGCGCGGCCGAGCAGCTCGTCGCTGTCGACCAGGGTGACGCCGTGAGCGGCGGCCGCCTCGGCGCTGACGAACGGGTCGGCGCCGACCACCTCCATCTCGAAGGCGCGAGCGCGCGCGGCGACGGCCATGCCGATCTTGCCCAGCCCGAGGATGCCGAGCGTCTTGCCGCGCAGCTCCACGCCGGTGAAGGCGGAGCGGCGCCACTCGCCGCGACGGACGCTGGCGTCGGCCTCCGCGACGTGGCGCGCCAGGGCGAGGAGGAGCGCCATGGTGTGCTCCGCCGCGGCGATCGTGTTGCCGGTCGGG
>MGMJ01000117.1:0-395 GCA_001794945.1 Chloroflexi bacterium GWC2_73_18 | reverse complement strand
CGATGAGCCGCCCGCCGGCAGCGACCGCCTCGGCGTCGACCTGCACCTGGCTGCGCACCAGGAGCGCCTCGTAATCGGGGAGCGCGGCCAGAAACTCGTCGCGCGGCAGGCCGGGCCGCTCGTCGACCTCGTGGTATCGGCGGAGGAGATCGACGCCCTCGGCGGCGAGCGGTTCGGCAACGAGGACCCTCACCCGGGCGCACCGACCGCGTCGGCCGCCCGTGCCTGCGTCCCGTTCGCGGCGCGTGCGGCGGCTGCCAGGCCCGAACCCCGCTCGACCGGCCGGCCCAGGTCGGCGAGGACGCGCTCGAAGACCTCGAGGGCGCCCAGGATGTCGGAGAGGCCGACCCAACCGAGGTGGCCCACCCGGAAGACCTGCCCGGCCAGGTGCCCCT
>MGMJ01000116.1 GCA_001794945.1 Chloroflexi bacterium GWC2_73_18 | reverse complement strand
GAACGGCTCGACGCCGGCCGGCGCGTGCGCCGGGGTGAAGACGGCGAGGGCGACGGCGGCGCCGCGGTTCTCGCGCGCCTCGCGCAGCTCGTCGCGGATCGCCCGCGCCGAGATGGCGCGGTCCTTGGTCTCGACGACGACCCGAAGGTCGGCGCCACGGGTGAGGCGCGGGTCGACGGTCAGGACGAAGTCGCCCTTCTTCGAGCGGAGCGTCGCCCCCGCCTCGGCCGCGGTCCGGTCGAGCAGGTCGCCGGCGCCGCGCGCCAGGTCGGCGAGCAACGCGCCGACGAGATCCTCGAAGTCGGCGCCCTTGGCCGCCGATCGCGCCCGCTCGGCACCCCGTGCTGCTGCCGCCGCCTCGAGGGCGACGAGCCGCTCGTTGAGCCGCTCGAAGCCCTGGGCGATCTCGGTGCGGAACTGGTGGAGCGGTGAGCCGAGGCGGGTCGGGTCGAGGAGCTGGGCGAGCCGCGAGGCGTCGCCGTCGAAGTACGTGCCAAGAAGCCCGCGGATCCGCCCGATGGCGCTGTCGCGCCTCTGCTCGTCGAAGAGCTCGTTCACGAAGGAGCGGAGAGCGCCGCGGTCCCCCAGGAAGCGCTCGAGTGTCCGCGGCAATCGGCCGTCGCCGTCGGCGAAGTTCTGGCGCAGGACCTGGTCGAGTGCCGCGGCGGCCCGCTCGTTCGCCTTCTCGGTCTGGGCGAGGAGGGCCCCGAACTCGCGGCGGACGACGTCGACGTTGACGCTGACCCCGGCGTCCTGAAGCGCGGTGAGGCCGATGCGCAGGGCCCGCTCGGCGAGGATCGGCCGGTCGTCCGGCGGGCGCTCGGCGACGAAGGCGGCAAGGGCGGGGTCGACGAGCGCCAGGTTGCGGATGACGATGCGGTCTCCCTCCACGCGCACGTCCGCGGGCGCGAGGGCGGCCGTCGGCGCCTGGCCGTTCGCCGGGCGGGCGGACGGGGGCGGGAGCGGGACGAGTCGGGCGGTCTCCATGGCTGGAGCGTGACTCAGCTCCGTGCCAGCTAGTCGGTCACGCGGTCAGCGCCGCACGCGCTCCGGGTCGACTGCCGTGTGTGCGAGCACGTCCGACGACCTACCGGGTGGGGGCGATCGGCTCTCGAGTGGCAACTCCGTAGCGATCCGCTCCCACGAAGTGGAGCGAGACGTACGGTTCGTCCCCGACGACCGCACTGTCATGGCCCGGAGCGATCTGGAAGAGGTCGCCGGGCTCCATGTCGATCGTCCGACCATCCTCCATGGTGACGCGGTTGCGACCGGAAACCACGAGTCCCACGTGGGGGGTTCGACACCACCGCTCACCGGTCAGGCTCCCGACGTGACGCGACCATATCCAGCCCGGCTCATAGCTCGCGCGACCCACGGTCACCCCACCGAGGTGGACGACCTCGAACCGCCCCAGCTCGAACGTGCTCGTCTCATCGGCCGCCTCGAACCGCTTGAGCACCGGCTCGACCATCCACGCCTCCTCTGGTGAACGCCAGATCACCCCCGACGAAGGCATTCTCACATGAAGCCGCTGGTCCCCAGCGCCTACCCGGCCGATGGGGCGAGGCGGGCTCCTCCCGCTGACGCGGAGAGGATCTCGGCCCTCTCGGGCGCCGCGCTGAGAGCATCGAGTCGCTCCAGGAAGGGGCGCGCCCCGACCCGGGTCAGGAACTCGCGGGCCTCACCGGCCGACGATCGGATCTCCGGGTCGTCCCGTCCGAGCAGCAGGAGCGCGTCGATGGTGGCGAGGGCGTGCGGGAAGCGGAGCCCCGCGTCGCGCAGCTCGCGGAGGACCTCGCGGTAGGCGGCCGCCGCCTCGGGCCGCCCGGAGAGGGCGAGGATGCCCGCCTCGCCGGCGCGACAGAGGAGGAGGAGCTGGCGCTTCTGGGGGCTGGGTGGCGGGAAGCGGTCCCGTGCCTGCTCGGCGAGCGCGAGGTCGCGCTCCCAGACGGCCGCACGGATCGCCTGGGGGACGGCCTGCTCCGGGCCGAGCTGATCGAGGCCCATGAGGACGTCGGCGGCCGCGTACGCGTCGGCGTTTCGACCCGCCGCGAGCGCGAGCCAGTACTGCGGATCGGTGACGTGGTACTGGAGGGGCTGGTCGTCGGGCCGCGCCGCCGCGGCAGCCGCCAGCTCCGCCATCTCAGCAGCGGTATCCCGGCCCCGAAGCGCGGCAAGACCGCCATCAAGCCGAGGATGTGAGGGCGGTCCACGTCCTCCGTGATCGCCGCCACCGCGCCCGGAAGCCGTGAGTCGGCCCATTCCCACTCGCCCAGAAGCATGGCGAGATGGACGGCATTCTCGAGCAGGTAGACCATCATCGCGGCTCGTCCCAGCCTGAGGGCCTGCTCGAACGCCCTGCTCGCCTGCTCGAAGGCCGCCCGGGCGTCGATCTCTCCGAGCGGATCGAGTAGGTTGTTCTGCGCCCGCAGGGACGTGCCGGTCAGCCCATGGGCGTCGGCTACCTTGAGACCGGCCTCGAGGAGCGCCGTGCCCTCGATGGAGCGACCGAGCTGGTGCAAGGCAGTCCCCTTCGTGACCAGCGTGTCGGCTAGGACGTCGTTGAGGCCGAGCCGCTCCGCCGCGGAGAGCGCCTGCTCGGCATACCGCAACGCCGGCTCGAACTGCTGCATTCGGAAGTACGTCCGGGAGAGGTGCCCCAGCAGCGCCACCTCGGCAGGGTCCTCGCCCAGGTCCTCGTACTCGGTGACCGCCGGCTCGAGCACCTCGCGCGCCGGCTCCAGGCGCGACCCTTCGACCAGCGCCCAGCCGAGCGCCGCCACGGCCCGCGCCGCCGCGGGCCGATCGCCGCGGTCGCGGTTGACTTCCACCGCCCGCCTCAGGAAGCGCTCCGCCGCCTCGTGGTGCCCGGCATCCGAGCCGGCGACCCCGGCCCGCCAGAGCAGGTCGGCCTGATCGTCCGGCTCGGTGGCGGTCGAGAGCGCCCGCTCGAGGTAGGTCATCGCCTGATCGGGCGAGCCGAGCGCCGAGGCGCGGTCGGCCGCGGACTTGAGGGCGACGCGGGCCTGGGCCGCTGCGGCATCCGCCTCGGGTCCTTCGGCCGAGGCGCGGTAGGCCGCCAGGTAATGCGACGCCAGGACACCCGCGATCTCCTCGTCTTCCAGCATCTCGAAATAGCGGGCGGCGGCGAGATGTCGGTCCCGGCGCTCCTTCCGCGCCAGCCGCCCGTATGCCACGTCGCGGATGAGCGCCTGCAGGAAGGTGTACTGACCGCGCTCCGGGGAGCGCGGGTCGACGACGAACTGGAGGAACTCGCGGCGGACCAGGGACCGGAGGTTCGCCTCCGCGGCCTCAGGAGCGGCGTCAGAGACGGCGGCGAGCCCGGCGACGGAGAAGGTCTGCCCCAGCACCGAGGCGTCCTGGAGGAGGGAGCGCTCCCGTGGATCGAGAGCGTCGAGGCGCGCGGCGATGAGCGCCTGCAGCGTCTCAGGGACCGCGAGCTCGGAGACGTCGCGCGTCGGACGGTAGGAGCCGCCCTCGGCCACCAGCGTGCCGTCGGACACCAGCATTCGAACGGTCTCGATGGCGTAGAGGGGGACGCCTTCCGAGCGGGCCACCATCGCGGCAACCGCGCGCTCCGGGAGACCGGGCACGAGCCCGCCCAGCAGCTGGTGCATGGCCGCTTCGGAGAGCGGCTCGAGGTGGATGCTGGTGAAGTTGCGCCGACCGGCGCCCCAGTCCGGCCGCCGGTCGAGGAGCTCGGGCCGGGCCAGGGTGACGATGTAGATGGGTACGGCGCGCGACCACTCCAGGACGTGGTCGATGAAGTCGAGCAGGCCCGAGTCGGCCCACTGGAGGTCCTCGAAGACCAGCACGACCGTCCCTCTCGCAGCGACGCGCTCGAAGAAGGTGCGCCAGGCGGCGAAGAGCTCTTCCCGGCCGCCCGACACGGACACCTCGAGGCCCAGCAACGTCAGGAGCCGGGGCTCGATCCAGTGGCGCTCCGCCTCGTCGGGCACGAACCGGCTCAGGGCGGCCGCGATCTTCTCCCGTGTCGTTCGCTCGTCGTCGGCCTCGGCCAGCCCGGCTCGCCGCCGCACCATCTCGCCGAGCGCCCAGAACGTGATGCCCTCGCCGTACGCCGGCGAGCGACCCTCGTGCCAGTAGGTGTCCTCGACCAGGCCGTCGACGTACTTCAGGAATTCCCAGGCCAGGCGGCTCTTCCCGATCCCGGCGATACCGGTGATCGAGACGTGCCGGACGCGGCGCTCTCGGGCGGTGGTATGGAAGAGCTCCTTGAGCAGGCGGAACTCCTCCGTGCGCCCGACGAAGGGAGCCTCGAGCGTGTCGGACCGGCCCCGACCACCTCGCTCGGCCACGACCCGCAGCGCCCGGTAGGCCTGGACCGGCGCCACCCTCCCCTTCAGGAGCTGCTCCCCGGCTGGCTCGAAGGCGATCGCCCGGCTGGCTGCCCGCTCGGTCGCCTCCCCGACGACCACGCTTCCCGGCGGGGCGACCGACTGGAGGCGCGAGGCGGTGTTGACGAGATCGCCGGCGACCATGCCCTGTCCCGGTGCCCCGAGCGTGACGGCCGCCTCTCCGGTCAGCACTCCCGCGCGCGCCTCGAGCCCGGGCCCCAGGGCGCGCACCGCGTCCACGATCTCGAGCGCGGCGCGGACCGCTCGCTCGGCGTCGTCCTCGTGGGCGGTCGGGGCTCCCCAGACGGCCATGACCGCGTCGCCGATGAACTTCTCGACCGTACCGCCGTGGTGCTCGACCACGGATCGCGCGACCTCGAAGTAGCGGCCCAGCAGATCACGCACGACCTCGGCATCGCGGCCCTCGGCGAGGCTGGTGAAGCCGACCAGGTCGACGAAGAGCACCGTGACGAGGCGGCGTTCGGCGAGAGGGGCCGCCCGACCCGCCCCGCCGGCGGCGAGCGAACCCGCGATCATCGTGGCGCCCGGCGCCGGCGCCGCACCCTCGACCGCGGCGTGCGGTCCGGTTACCGTGGCCATCGCCGCGCCACACTCGCCGCAGAAGCGAGCGAGCGGGTTGTTCGGCGAGCCGCAACCGGGGCAGACGATCGCCAGCCGTGAACCGCACGAGAGGCAGAACTTCCGCCCGGCTTCGTTCTCGGTGGCACAGTTCGGGCAGATCACGCTGAGCATCCCTCACGAGTGAGGCGAAGGATAACCCGACGCGGCGAACGCGCGGCCGGGCGCCAGGGGTCCAGCCGGGGGCGGAGCTCGGCGCCTCCTCAGCCCTCAGCCGCCATCGGCGATCCGCCCGGGCTGTGAATGATGAGGTCGAGCTTCCGCTCCTCGACCTGGTTGCAGACCTCCATGAGCGCCAGGACGTCACTTCCCTCGATGGAGAGGGCGACGTTGTCGGTACCACTCTTCGCCAGCCACCCGCTGGCGTAGACAATGACCGGCCGGCCGGCTAGCTCCCGCAGTGCGCATTCCTGGCGAACGCGGAAACGGTGGAAGCGACCCTACCGTCGGCTACTCATCGCGGCCTTATCTGCGACTTACGCGTGCTGATTCGATGGGAATCGTGCCGTTGCGCAAGCGCCGCGTTGATGCTCACGGCGGGACGCGCGACACCATCGAGCGCGTTGTCGGGAGAGCCCGGCCCGGGAGATCCGGGCCCTGCGAGGGCCGCTTATCCGCCAGTTCGCAGTCCCGACGGTCGAGCGTCGAACCGCCCACGCACGTCGGACGCACCTTGATCCTCACTCGGTCTCCGGCCGGATGACGTCCACGCGGACCGGCAGGCGGGGCCAGCGAGCGTCGGTCGTGATCATCCGCTCGGCCCCGATGACGATCGCGGTCGCGGCCACGAGTGCATCGGGCAGGCGGAGCCGCTTCCCGTGTTTGGAGCGAAGCTCGGCCGCTATCGCGGCGATCGCTCGCGTCGCCGGCTCGACCCTGGCCGGCAGCGCGTCCAGGAAGGCGTCGACCGAGGCCGCCGCCTCCGCGCCCCGGCGGTGCGGCGCGACGAGGACCTCGGCGTACGCCGACGCCGGCAGCGCCAGCGCGGCGCCGCTCCCCAGCGCGGCCGTCACGGTGCGCCTGGCGCTTCCGTGGTGGACGTCGCTGGCGTCGAGGATGGCGATCACGACCCCGGCGTCGAGAACGATCAGGCCCACTCGCGCCGGAGCTCGTCCAGGTAGCCGTCCGGATAGACGCCGGTCAGGGAACCGGCATACCGCTCGATCGGATCGTCCTCCCGGACGAGGACGACTTCGCCCGGCCCGCGCACCTCGGCCCGCAGGCGGTCACCGGCGCGAAGGCCGGCCCGGGCGAGCGCGTCCAGCGGGATCGTGACCTGGTGCTTGGCGCTCACGCGGGTGTATCCGCGCCGTCGGGTCGTCTTTACTCGCAGCTCCATGGGTAAAGGTTACGCCCCCCGCGAGCAGATGGCAACGGCTTCGCGCGTTCGCGTCCCTTTGCATCGGGGCGATCAGTGCCCGGCACGCTGCGGCAGATCCTGCGGCAGTCCGGCCCGACCGAACTCGACCCGTCGTCTGGTCCGCGGGGAGTGACTGGCGGGCTCCGCTCGGGCGTTCCCGCGGAGCGGCCGGCTACGGGTTCTGCTCCGGCCATGGCTCGCGAACCGCGGCGGCCAGCTCCTGCGCCCACGCCCAGGCGTTGCGGAGTTCGGTGTCGCTCGGCTGGCGCCCGCGGTAGCGCCAGTACTCGCTCAGCTGTTTGAGCTGTCGGTAGGAGGCCGAGCCGGAGCGCCACTGTAGAGCGACCAGCGCCTCGCGGTCACCGTGCTGGGATGGATGCTCGCCCTGGTCAGCGAGCGCACATTCGACGAGCTGCACGCCGGCGTAGAAGAGGAATGTCGGGACCCACGGGCGCTCCTGGGATCCGGCGCGATCGTGCCGTTGCGCAAGCACCGCGTTGATGCGCGCTGCCGCCTCGTGGGTCCCCCGGGCGCTCACTCAGCGGGCGAAGACGGCGACGTAGCCCGGCGGGTCCGGCTCGCCCCACTCGGCGGGGACGACGGTGTAGTCGAAGGACGTCGTCCCCTCGATGCGAAGCTGCCGCAGCCGCGGCTCCAGGTCCGCGATCGCCTCGTGCCACGGGCCATCGACCGTCACCAGGAAGTCGACGTGCGGTCCACGACTTCGGGCGGCCACCCGACGCACCGCCGCGAGCGAGTACGCTGCGCCGACGAAGGCGTCGATCGCGTGGGCGACCGAACTCGTGAGGTCGCCCCAACCGCTCGCCATCGGTGTCGACGGAGAAGCCGCGCTTCGTGGCGCCGGATCAGCGAGGCCGCGCCGGAAGACCGCGGTTAGTCTCTGCAGGAAGGACGGAGGCCGTGGGGAGATGGGGCGTGCCCGCTGGGCGCGGGACGCGTCGTCGGTGTGCACGGTCGGCGGATCGGCAACAGCCACGTCGCTCGGGGGTCCTCCTCCGGGGGAGCTAACTTCGCGAGCGTGGAGCCCGAGGCCCCGCTACCACAATCACCCGTCGCTCCCTCTCCGCTGGGCCGGATGGTACCACCCGCCCACAAGGGTCGGTCGCCGGCCGCCAGATCGTACGCCTGACTGCTTATCGGCTACTTCACTGACGCTGCTCGGCACCTGGAGCGAGTCATTCCCCATCCCTCTTCCGGCGATCCGGCCGCTGCGACGGCGGCGTCACCGCGCGTCGACGATCGCGTAGGCGACCCCGTCGCCCTCCTGGCAGCGCGTCTGCCACTCCGGGATGAGCTCGACGACCCAGCTCCCACTCGCCCCGGGGAGCCAGACGAGGACGGTGCCCGCCGCGCCCGCGCCCGCCTCGAGCCGGAGGGGATCGGGCTCGCCGCCCAGGAACTCCGGCAGCGTGCCGGGCCGTTCCCTGAACCACGCGCGGGGGTAGAGCATCGCGTGGCCGCCCACGAGCGCGAGGCCGTCGGGTCCGGAGAACGTGAGCGGGGCGCCGCGATCGACGACGAGCGGCGACAGGCCGAGATCGAGGGAAACGAACTGGGGGATCGCGTCGTCCGCCCACCAGCTCCCGTTGCGAGCCTTCATCAGGGCGGTCGAGAGGCCGATCTCCTGGGCGCCGTCCACCAGGAGCCGGCGGGGATGGGCGACCGCGAGCTCGTAGTTGCCCTCGAGATCGTTCGGGCAGCGGGCGAGCTCGCCGGGCGTCGGCGTCGGGGCGGGGCTCGGCGACGGCGCCACCGTGGCGCCGGAGGCGCAGCCTGCTGCCACGAGAGCAGCGAACGCGACGACTGCGACGACCCCC
Organism: Chloroflexi bacterium GWC2_73_18; assembly: GCA_001794945.1. Classification (GTDB taxonomy): domain Bacteria; phylum Chloroflexota; class Limnocylindria; order Limnocylindrales; family CSP1-4; genus GWC2-73-18. The sequence goes on along the minus strand of MGMJ01000116.1, from coordinate 3,772 downwards.
GGGAGAGGGCCGATCCCCGCGCGGTGGCCAATCCCCGGGCGGCGGCCGTTCGCGCGATCGGCCTCCATCATCGGTAGACATCTTCCCGCGTGAGCGGCAACTCGACTGCGCCGCGTCCGTCGCGTCGGGCGAGGAGCGCCTGGTAGACGCCGAAGGCGCCCGACTCGAAGCCGCCGGCCGCGGCGCTCATGAAGAGGCGCCAGGTCCGATACGTGCGTAGGTCGGTGGCGGCGATCGCCTCGTCGCGGCGCGCCTCGAGCCGGGCCACCCAGGCCCGGAGCGTCAGGGCGTAGTGCTCGCGGAGCGACTCGACGTCGCGCACCTCGAAGCCGGCCAGCTCGGCGAAGAGGAGCGTCTCCCAGATCGGGAGCAGCTCGCCGTCGGGGAAGACGTAGCGGTCGATGAACTCGTGGCCGGCCAGCCGCCCCAGCGCCTCCGTCACGCGCGAACTCGCCGCCGCGCCGCCGGCGCCGTCGCGCGCCGGGAGGAGCCGGCCGATGCCGTGGTTGAGGAAGAGGCCGCCCGGCCGGAGCGCGCCGTACGCCGAGCCGAAGTACTCGAGCATCCGCGCCCGCCCGACGTGCTCGAACATGCCGATGCTGGCGACGGCGTCGTAGGGACCCTCCTCGGCCGCCAGCCGGCCGACCTCGCGGTAGTCGAGCTGGAGGATCCGCGCGCGCCCCCCGAGCCCGGCCGCGGCGATCCGCTCGGCTCCCAGCGCCTCCATCCGGGCGCTGTTGGTGATCCCGACCGCGGCGGCACCGTGGTGAGCGGCCGCCCACTCCACCAGCGCGCCCCAGCCGCAGCCGATGTCGAGGAAGCGCTGCCCGGCCGAGAGGCGGAGCTTGCGGCAGACGAGGTCGAGCTTCGCCTCCTGGGCCTCGTCGAGCGCCTGCGCCGGCGACTCGGGCGGGACGCGGAAGTAGGCGCAGGAGTAGACCATCCGCCGGTCGAGCCAGAGGGCGAAGAAGTCGTTGCCGACGTCGTAGTGGTAGCGGATCGCGTCGCGGTCGCGTTCCGGCGAGTGGCGCACGCCCGCGAGCGCGGCCTCTCGCCGACCGGTGCCGGGCCGCGCCAGGGGTCGACCGCGCAGGCGCAGAAGCGCTCGGGCGAGGGCGGCCGACTCGGCCGCGGTCGGACGCGCCCGCGCGAGGAGGTCGCCCAGGCGGGTGGCGGTGACGAGGTCGCCCTCGACCTCCCAGCCGCCGGCGACGAACGCCTCGGCGAGGTGCGAGGCGGTCGGGGGGAGGAGCGCGGCGCGCAGGCGGCTCGGGTCGGGGAAGACGGCGGCGAAGCGGGGCGGCGGCTCGCCCGGTGGGTCGAGGACGGTACCGTCCCAGAGGCGGACGGCGAAGTCGCGGAGCCCCCGCCGGTCGAGCGGGGCGAGGAGAGCGTCGATCACCGCGCGGGCGGCGCGCTCGCGCTCGCCCCCGGGTGCCCAGCGGGCCGGGACGGTGGGGGCGATGGGCGGGACGGTGGACGGGATGGTGGCGGTCGCGGTCGAGCCGGGCATGGGGCGCCTCCTGTGCGCTCGATTCTCGCGCGGGGCGCAAGCGGCCCGCGGCGATCGGGCACCCGTCGGGTACGCATCATCACTCCCAGTGGTAGATCGGAGGCGCGGCGCTCTCGGGTCGTCGGGGAAGACGCCACTTGACGCGATGCACCACGAGCGCTCGTCGTCGGATCTACCACTCCCGGTGGCACGCCGCCCCTCCCTACAATGGCGAACCATGTCGGCGATGCAGCAGCGATACGACGAGGGGGCCGAGGCGTACCAGCGCTGGTGGGCGCCGGTCCTCGCCCCCAGCGCGCTCGCCGTCCTCGACCTGGTCGCCGAGCCCCGCAGCGACGCGGTCGCGCCGCGCCATCTGGTCGATCTCGGCACCGGGACGGGGGTCCTGGCGCGGGCCGCCGTCCGCCGCTGGCCGGCGGCGCGGATCGACGCCGCGGACTTTTCACGCGGCATGCTCGCCGTCGCCGGGGCGCTCGCCGAACGCGAGCTCGCCCCCGCCGAGCGGCGCCGCGTCCGCTGGCTGCAGGCGCATGCGACCGCGCTCCCCTTCGCCGACGGGTCGGTCGACGCGGTCGTCTCCTCCTTCGTCGTCCAGCTCGTCCCCTCGCGGCCGCCGGTCTACCGCGAGGCGCTGCGCGTCCTGCGCCCCGGCGGGCGGCTCGCCTTCGTCAGCTGGCTGGCGGATGAGACGCCGTTCGCCCCGCACGAGGCGTTCGACGACGCGCTCGACGACGTCGGGGTGGCGGCGGGGGACGACGAAGAGCGTTTGGACGAGGAGGCGCGCGCCGGTGACTTCGTCTCGGTCCGCGCCGCGTCCGACTCGCTGCGGCGGGCCGGGTTCCGCAACGTCCACGCCGAGGCGCGGACGCTCGAGTACGGCTGGACACGCGAGCGGTTCGCCGACTACAAGCTCCGCTACGACGAGCACAGCTTCCTCGAGGGCCTCGATCGGTCGGTGCGGCGGCGCGTCGAGAGACGCTTCCGCGAGCGGATCGCCCTCCTGCGGGCCGATGCCTTCACCCTCCGCGCGCCGGTCGTCTACGCGCGGGGGGATCGGCCGGGCTAGCGGAAGCGGATCGAGGCGAGGACCTCGGTGAGCGCCAGCTGCGACCGTTCGAGCTCGGGCCCGCGGAGGCAGGCGACGAAGAGCCACGAGTAGCCGGCAGGTGCGGCGACGGCGACGGTGACGGTCGCCTGGCCGCCGATCGAGGCGCACGGGCCGGGGAGGTCGATGCGCCGGATCGCCAGCCGGCCGCCGATCGCCAGGTGCTCGCCCCACTCGGGGTTGCGCGTCCAGTCGAACCCGTCCTGCCACCACAAGAGGAGCGTGCCGCCCTCGCCCAGCTCCGCCACCGGCCACTCGCAGGGGAAGTCGGGGACCGGGTCGGGGACGATCTCGAGTTCACCGCACCGCCACTTCTCGCCCTCGTCCTCGACCGTCTCGGTGCCGATCGCCCAGACGGTCAGGAAGCGCGACGAGTCGTGCAGGACGGTCGCGCTCCAGCCGGGCGGGTGGAGGAGCGTCAGGAAGCCGAACGGGTCGGCGTAGGTGGTCGGCGTTGGGGTGGGCGGTGGCGGTGTCGGGTGGGCCCCGACGCATGCCGCGGCGCCGAGGGCGAGGATGAGCGCCGCCAGGAAGGCGAGGACGTGCGCCGGGCCTGCGCGCCGGTCGGTCGGCCGAACCCGATCAGGCGGACGGCGCGCCTCCGCCCGACTCGGTCGTCTCCTGGCCCGTCTCGGCGGCCTCGGCGGCCGCGGCCTCCGTCTCGACGCTGCCGTCGAGCGAGAGGACCGGCGACTCGTCCTCGGCGCGAGCCTGGGCCTCGGCGGCGCGCTGGGCGAGGAGCTGCATCGAGTCCAGCTCCAGGCCGCTCAGGTGGTCGTCGCCGAGACGCGCGATGCTGAAGCTGATCTGGGGCGGGATCGTCGCCGTCACCACGATCTCGGAGACGCGATAGGGCGAGCCCTTCTGGTAGAGGGAGGCGTTGGCCTTCTCCTGGAGCGCCGTCGCCTTGATCACCAGCTCGGCGAGGAGCGAGGGGTCGATCCGCTCGACGATCGTGGCCAGCCCCCTGCCCGCCGCCCCGGCGGCCTGCTTCGCCTGCTGGCCCGCCTGGGTCGCGGCCACCTTCGCCTGCGCGGCCGCCGGCCGGGCCGCCACCGCGGCCTGCTGCGCTGCCTGCTTGGCCTGCTCGGCCGCCTGCCTTGCCTTCTCCAGGAAGCTCACCGCACCCTCCTCCTTCCGCGGCACGGCCGCCC